>LNEX01000464.1 GCA_001464165.1 bacterium Ga0077546 | reverse complement strand
GGTGAGCATGCTAGCTTGAAGGCAATTTAGTTGGGGAAGGAGCTTGAACTTTGCTAACGCTGAGCCGGTGATTGCAGTGTTGCCGACGTCAAGTGACTTGAGTAAGTGCAATTTCTCTAGAAGTGGTATGTCGGCGTCGCTTAGTTTTGTGCCTCTAAGCTCAACGCCTTTCAGGTTCTTTTGTTTCGCTAGTTCAGAGAGGAAAATCGCCGGTGGTCTATCTGAATCGATTAGTTTCACATGTTCGAGTTCGTTGGGTCTAAAGTATTTGAGTAGTTCTGGAAAGCACTGCATCTCGTCTTCGGCTACTAAGTGAGAGCGGTGACCATAGATGGTAACGACTGTTCCTTGGGCCGAGGCTTGCACAAAATCTTTGGTTCCTGGTTTTGTAAAGCCGAGGGTGCCGACGCTGAATTTGCTTGGAAAGTTGAAGACGCATAGTTTCTTGCCGCCAATTGTCTTCACTGTTGAATAGGGCTCAGTCTGATTCTTAATATACTCTTTGATTTGCAAAATCTTGCGATCTGAGAGATTTGAGCCATGTAGCGTGAAATTATCTATCAACTCTATGTTGGCAATAGTATTGCTAGTGTTTGTGGTGCTGAAGGCATGCTGCTCAAGAGCGGCTAAGGCCTTTCGATTGACTTCTCTTTTCTTCGCTTCAGCCTGCTGCAATACTTCTGGCTGTTTCGCCGCATCTAGTTTTTCTATGTGCGTACTTGTTGGCTCAAGGCCGGGGAGCTCTTTGAGTTTTAGTACATCAGTTTGCACAAGCAAGGCTGTTGCGCCAACCAACATTGCTCCTCCTGCCGCGTAGCTAATTGCTGCTTTGTTTGGGGCGGAAGTCTTTGTATTGGTGTGTAAGAAAGAATCATTGTACGCCCGCAAATCTTTGCCTTCTTTGATTCTTGTTAGATCAATTGCCAGTTCCTTCGCCGATTGATAGCGATCCTCTGGCTCTTTGGCCAGGCACTTTCTTATGACTAGGTCTACTGAGGGCGGCTACTCAAGCTCTGGCAATACATCGCAAAGCCTTGGGGGCTCCTGCTCCTGATGCATTAATGTTGTTTCGACTGAGTTTCTACCTTCGTAAGGAACGAAGCCGGTCAATACTTCAAAGAGGCTGCAGCCAATTGAGTAAATGTCCGAACGAGCGTCTACTATTTCTCCGCTGCATTGCTCTGGGCTCATGTAGAAAGGGCTGCCGAAGATGTCGCCTGCGGCTGTAAGACTCTGCTTCTTGCTGGCATCAGCACCGACAAATTTGGAAATGCCAAAATCTAGCACTTTTATACTACCGATAGTGCACAGCATGATGTTAGCTGGCTTGAGGTCGCGGTGAATTATGCTATTGCGATGTGCATAGGCTAAGCCATCTAAAACTTCTAAGAAGATCTCCAGAGCTTGTTCCAAATGAACGGGGCCATCCTCAATCACAATTGTCTCTAGGGTGCGACCCTCAAGATAGTCCATTGAATAAAATGGCACCGTTTTTGCGTGAATGCCAAGATCGTAGACTTTAACAAAAGTCCTGTGGTTGAGGGAGGCCATAGTCTTTGCCTCGGCTTGAAAGCGTAACCAATTTTGTTTATTTACCAAACTTGGTGCTAGAACTTTTAGGGCAAATTGCCTATGCAGAGCCGTGTGTTCGGCGCGGTAAACTACCCCCATTCCCCCTAGACCAATCTGATTTTCCACACGAAAAACGTTTCCGATTATGTCTCCTGGTTGAAAGACTGTTTCTCTGATCGACTCATCGAGGCTCTGGCCTAGGTCTAGGTCGGTGCTGCTGTTCAGACGGTTAGTGCTAAATTGCCGCCGCAGTGCTGCTCGTGTGGCGGTGGGGCTGCGAGTCTCGATTCTAGTTCTGGCAAAAGTTGCATCAGTGCTTTTGCTGTCAGTGGCTGTTGAAATTTGGTCTTTTTTTTCGTGATCTTTTGCACCAGGGCAAGTGCAGCGGAGATCTTGAAAAAGCTATGAGGTGAATGAATCAGCCCGTTTCTTCTCAGGGCGGGATTTTCCGCAATTTTTGCAGACAGAGTTGTGCGAATTCTTTTGCCTAGTGGCAGCTCGTGACAGGGCCTTGCACTGGCAGAAATTGTGTTGGAAGAAGAATGAGGTTAGTGAGCCAGCTCTGGTGCTTACTTCGGATTTGCCACATCTTTTGCAGATGGCTGTAGACATTAAGTTCTACTCCGTGCTTGACCTTGCCGTTGCTCAAGAAGGGGCCCTCACCAGACCAATTCTAGCACTTGCAAGCGGCCCCTAGCATCTGCTGCTGGCACTGTCGCTTATGATTTCTGAAGACTCAGATGACTGGATGTATGTAGTAATTTTGGTCTCTAGTTGTTGCCGTCGATTGGCCTGTCGAGAAAGCGCTGCATTGATTGTTTGCTATTGAACTTGGTTCGTTTTCAATTTTGATTTGACAAAGTTGTCTCTTTCTATCTATACTCCAAGAAAAAGAGATGTGCAAATATGCATGTATCTGCAAGTGTTGAAATGGCATGCTCCTACTGCTGGTTTGCACTAGCCATAGAGGGGTGCCATTTTGACTAGATTTGTGTCGCTGGTAAAATAGGCATTTTTTTGATAGCTAGAATATTATCTCCAAATTTTTCTAGTTAGCTGATTCAATGAGCCTATGTTTCCTTTTACCGCCACTTTGGCTGATCTCGTGAAAAGAAGTCAGTTTTGCAGGCCGCTGAAGAGGGATTTTTTGTGAGTATGGATGAGGCGCGCTATTTGAACCAAAAGGCTTTTCTGGCTACCAAGCACGATAAGGCTCGGGCAATTGCAAGACCAATGCGCATGGGCATAGGTCTTGAGGTTGTTACTTCATCTGCTATTGATACAGACTTGCTTGGCACCTTTACCGGCGAAGTTAGGAGAAATTGCTCTCCTTTGGATACGGTTTTGAAGAAAGCGCGCATGGGAATGGCTGTCTCTGGGTTGCCACTTGGGCTGGCTAATGAAGGAAGCTTTGGCCCTCATCCCTATCTTTTTTTTGTACCAGGCACTCAAGAAATTATGGCTTTTATTGATGATCATTTAGAGATTGAGGTTACCGAACAGCTGGTTTCGGCTGAGACGAACTTCAATCAGGCACTTGCCGAATCATCGCGTGACTTGTGCGACTTTCTCATTAGGGCAAAGTTTCCTAGTCATGGGCTAATTGTTCGACCTAATAGTGAACAGGGCAATGTCGGTGTCTCCGCGGCCGATGGTGGACTTCCTGCAGCGGACGGCCTAGTCATCAAAGGAGTCTGTTCTCTAGGTGAACTTGAGAGGGCAATAGAGTTGTGTAAACTCCGATCTACTGATGGAAAGGCATTTGTAGAAACTGATATGCGTGCTCACATGAATCCTACGAGGCAACGTGTGATCAGAAGATTAGCTGTCAAGCTGGCTCGCCGCCTTATGCAACTTTGTCCTAGTTGTGCCTGTCCTGGCTGGGGAGTGACTGATTTCTTGCCCGGCTAGAAATGTTCTCATCAAGAGCGTTTGCTGAGGCGAGACGGACAAGTCTCTGTGGATCCGCGCGAGTGTAACTACTGCAATCCGTGAAAGTGCTGCCAGAAAAGGATAGATTCTGCTAGCTTAGCTTTGTATTGCTACTTAAATCAGTATGCTGTCATCTCATCAAGGATGTTTGTTTGATGCGTAGTGAAAAACATTTTCTTATCGAGAGCAATTTTCTTGTAATTTGCTGGAGCGTGAAGAGCGTCTGTCTTGAACTCAAAATCGCGACTAGAAATTATGCAGTTCAAAAAGGCATCAGTTTTATTATTAGGTAGAAGCGCATACGATGAAATTGGAAAGCCTTTGAGTTTAGGAATGTTGTATATTTTTCCTACTATCTGACTAGTTTGAGGGGCATAATTATTGTCCATTGAAATCAGTCTGGGCCTAAGTTTTTGCCCACCTTCAATGCCGTTTCCGTCTTTGCGATCGGCGATAAAGAGACCACTACCATTTACAGTTTCTATTGGTGGAAAATAGTAAATTAGCAATTTATCGCCATTCTTTTGAATAACTCTTTCAGTTCGGTTTGGTGCGGTTAGCTCGGCTAAGTAGCTGAGCCTGTTAGAGGCTAGCAGGTCAGATTTAATGAACTGCTCAAATGGCATTTGGGCGAATTGTTTACGGTCAGGGCGCCATACTTGTATCTGCCAACTGGGGGCTTGAGCGGCGATGTAGTATTCGTTTGATCGGGAGTACACGCGAATTGCATCAGCAGAAACCCAGACGTCATAGATGCCGCTAGATTCTGTGCTTTGCGCTAATTTTAGGCCCCGATGCGAAGCCGGAGAGGCACATAGACCTGCTTGAATAGAGGCCGCGAAATTGTATGTTAATCCTAATACTAGGCCCAGGCAAAGGCTGGCTGCTTTCTTGGAAATCGGCTTGATTATTAACTGCATCAGTAAAGCTTAGCATGGCATTGTGTATAGGTTTTAGCCAAATTTTCTTCGGGGCACCGCTGGAACTGGTTTGGATTGGTTTGAAATGCGTTGCGCTAGTGGATATAGTCATAGTTGTTAGAGGTAATCGGTCAAATTAATGGCTGCTCCCGAGAATCGACCTGACAGTAGTGTCTATAAGCCTGGTGACATTGTGGATGAGAGTTATGTTCTCACCTCTGTTCTTGCCAAGGGTGGAATGGGAATCGTTTATAGGGCTAGGCATTTGCAGCTTGACAAAGTCTACGCTCTCAAACTATTAACTCCGCTGCAAACAACCAGTGCCAACTGGCGCCGATTCGAGCTTGAAGCTAAGACTCTAGCCAAACTAGAGCACAAGAATGTAGTGCAGATATTCAATATGGGCGTCGACAGGCGCGGTTGCCCCTATTATGTGATGGAGCTGCTGGAAGGCCAGTCGATGGCCGAAGCCTTGGATGATCATTCGCCGTTGGTTGTGCCTCAATTTATTCAGTCGTTTTTAGATGTGTGCTCGGCCTTAAAATTGGCTCATAGCAAAGGCATTGTCCACCGAGACATCAAGCCATCTAACTTGATTTTAGTGAATTCAAATGCGTCAGTGAAGCTAACAAAAGTGGTTGACTTTGGTATTGCTCGCCTGCTTGGTGTCGAGGGTCAAAGTGCTCAGAATCTCACTCTTCCTGGTGAAATATTTGGCAGCCCTTTGTATATGAGTCCAGAGCAGACCCTGGGTTTGCCGGTGACTATGGCATCTGATATTTATTCACTTGGTTGCACTATGTTTGAGGCTTTTACAGGCAGTCCGCCATTTAAAGGACAAACGGCGCTAGCCACTATGATGATGCATCAAACTGATGCTATGCCTGAAATGTTACGTGAAGATTGCCCAGATAGAGAGTTTGATGTAATCGAGCGGATAATTGCTAAATGCATGGAGAAGAATGCCTCTGATCGGTTTGAAAATGTCGGTGATATTTTTGATTTGTTAGATTCTCTGTCACGTGGGGAGTGTCCAGTCGAATCGCAGCGAGTGAACTATTCGATTTATTCTCGGTCTGCATCGGCCAGGCTACGGCCTGATAGTTCGAGCAAAGAGAGTTCTACCAATGAAAAAGCTCTTACTGGCACCGCTGAGCAAACCACGGGGCGGGTTGCAACGGCCAGTAGAAATGCAGTCTATGCCATTGCTGTTCTTTTGGTGATTGGCCTGGGTGCTATGGGTGCTTTGGCTTGGAACTTGACGCTGCAGAAAAGGTCACAAGTAGTGATGCCTTCCAATAGCGATCTGACTCGGCACATTACTGGTGATAGGACTTTTCCTGATTTCGAGACAGTTGTTGAGCCAACCTCGCCTTTCGTTGATTCGACCAAATTAGTTTCTTGGCTCGTTACTCGAAACGGTAAAACCCATCGGGAGTTTGATTTCCCCACGGGCGATCCTGTGGGAAATATTTGTGTCAATGGTGTCAAGAAGCAGCCTGCCATTGGTCATATGATCTGCCATAACGATAAGCCGGTTAGCTTCGATGCTACTGATGTTCTTCGAGATGCCCCGCAGTTTTATACGCGATTCGATGATAGAGCGCTATGCTCATTGCTTGTCAAAGAATCAGATCATCCCCCAGCTATTGCTACTTTGGCTGGATGGAAGAATCTGACTGCGCTCTCTTTCGAGAAGTGTAATTTAGAGAATTCATACCTTAGAGATCTCGGTAAGCTTAAGCACTTGAAGATTCTCGGCCTGCTTCACTGTGATGTTTCTGCCAGGCCCTTAGCTGAGAGTGGTGTTTTGCCCCGGCTCAATTGGTTGCAGCTAGTTGGTGTTTCTGAGTCAGAAAAAATTCTCAAAGCACTTGAGCGCAGCAAAAATATTAAAAGTCTGGCGGTGAGGTGGGTAGACCTGAACGAGCAGGAGTTGGCTTCAATTGCTACCTTAACACAGCTCGAAGACTTAGATTTACGCACTTCGCATCTGCCTTCGACAACCATGGAAACACTTTCGCACTTGCCGCACTTGAGAGGTGTGCATCTCAATGACGCTAGATTTGAGGCTTCTACTTTGACTAGACTACTCAAGTGTAAAACTCTCGCCTTTATAGATTTAGAAAATGCTGTGCTTCCTTCTGGGCTGGTAGCGCAAATGAAAGCTGCTCGTCCTGATTTACAGATCAACGAAGTAAAAAATTGAAAGTAGGTTTGTGCCAAGAAATAGCCAAAATCGCTAGTTATACTGGAGTTATTCATTGGTGCTCTTGTGTCTTCTTTTCTTCGTTTAAATAGTTCAATTGCACCTTTTTCTGTCTTTGATTTGCCGAATGCATTGCTGGCGTTGCAATGCAATTATTCGTTGCAAATTGCCATTACTATTTTGTGAGATTCTGTACTGATGTTTTGTAGTTGTTTAGCATTTATGCTAGATGCCACTATAGAGCCACTTTTTGTGATGATTGAATTCTCTCGGCAAGAAACTGAGCTATTTTCTTATGTGTCAATTGAAATTGTATTAATTAGCGAAAGTGTGCGAGCTTTGCTGCAGATGGTATCGCGAGCCGAGCGAATTTGGATCTCTCCCTAACCACGTAGAAACCACATAGAGATCACATGAGAAGCACATCGATTGTGGCTCCTCAGTGTTCGTGTCTGAGTTTTTGTCTTGGATATCAGGCAAGGTTCTCGGTAGCATATATTTATCTTTCAACTCACATCAATCAATCAGATGCAATAAACCTTTCTCAACACCCCCTCCCACTCCTGGCAGCTCCGAGGCACATCTTCGTGTCTGGTAGCGAGCCAATCGTTTGTCCGCCCTTCGGTCGACAGACAAATCTAAACTCTTCGAAAGAACCTATGAGCCAAACTGAAACTCAAGTTCCCGCTAAGCAAGGCTCCATGCTGCACGGCTTGTGCCAGCTCGCTCGCCGCACCATCGCCGAGTGCATGCACGAGGTCGGTCATTACAGTCCTATGAACGACGGCATGCTTGGTCCCGATTTCTACAAGCTCGCTGTCGAAACCTCCTTGCGCCCTCTCATCCTGCGGAAGGAGTTGCTTCACGTGTTTTTCGAGCCGGACGCCGCCGAGCTGTTGCTGCGCCTACCCAACCGCTACTGGTTCTGGACTGTGGTCTTGGGCGCCATCGTGAAGGTCGAAGAAGACTGTCGGAACAAGCCTGTGCCTCAAGCTTTCGTGGCTGAGAAACTGGCTGAAATCCGTCGCATCTACGCGGGCAAGTACAACCTGCAGTTGGCACTGCCCGACATGAGCCAGCCCCAGGTGGCCTCCCGTGCTGTCGCCGGTGTCATTCTCGTGCGCGCCTGCTTCGGTGAACTCGACGAAATCGTGATCAATCCGATCTTCGCTCCCTGCCCGGGCACCGAAGGCACCTTGGCCCAATCGGCAGCAGCTCTGACGGCAGCCCTGCTCAAGGCCTGACCCCCTAGTCACCGGTTCTCTCTTGAGCTGGTGACCATTTACGGTCAGTCATCTTTTTGTAGGTCTCTCTCTTAGTCTCTTTCAGTCTGTTCTCGCAACATCGAAAGGTTTCAAATGAACAACATCATCACCATCGTCGGCGGCAGTGTCATCAGCTGCACCGTTGCGGCCATCGCCAGGCACCCCGACAGCGGTGTGATCGTGGCCATCGAGGGCAACCCCAACGGTTTCATCCCCACCAGCCTGCTCATCGGCGAGTGTCGCAGCGACAAGGAGGCGCGCCGTGCCTTCCTGATCGAGAACGCCGGTTCGTTCCCCATCGAGGCCTTCGTCAAGGAAGCCCACATGCTGCCCGATGACAGCCCTGACAGCGGGTTGCAGGCGGCGAAGAAGCGCGCCCCCAAGGCCCGCATCGTGCTCGATGAAGAAGCGGTGCTCTTCATCCGCAAGCTGGAAGAGGACCAGCTCAACCTGGCGGCCCTCGAAGTCGGCACCATGATGAAGGCCTGTGTCATGCAAGCCTGTACCAAGAAGAACAGCGAAGGTGAAGGTCGTCACTTCATCGGCTTCTCCGTTGAGCTGGAAAACCTCTACATGGGCTTCTTGCACAAGTCGGAAGTGGTCGGCGAAGTGAAGGAAGGTGACTACATCGACGTCTGCGTGCTTTCGGCGGCAATGAACGGCGACCGGCCCCGCATCAGCGTCAGCCAGAAGGCGGCCCAGGCCAAGCTCGCCCTCGGCAACGACGTCAAGGTCGGCAGCAAGACCACCGGCCGCAACCTGCGCTCGGCCACGGTGGACGGCATCGACGGCTTCACCATGGAAATCGGCAAGGGCAAGGGGGTGAAAGCCTTCCTGCCTCTGACCGCCGTGGAGGGCGACCCGGCCGCACTGCTGAAAGGCAGTCGGACGGCCAAGGTCACCGTGCTGCCGCTTACCCTGGGGCAGTACGTGCAGGTCACCCGCCGAGCCAATGTCGCCAATTTGGTGGCAGCGGTCGAGGCCAAGCTGGAGCAGGGCAAGCGGGCCTGAAGACCTGCACTTGAAGCGCCCCCGGTCGGTTATGCAACCGACTTGTGCTTTCTCTCAATCCGCTCTGCAAAGGATCGATATGACTTCGCAAAATGGCATCGCCGACCCCTCCGTTTTTCCTTACGACGACGTCGTTTTTCACGAGCCCCCGCCCTCGTTTTTGAAATTGCAACCGCCCCCGGTCTTGAGCGACGAAGAATGGCAGGCGCTCGGACGTGCCTTTGGCCCGGTGCATTTCGTCTACGACAAGAATGGCTTCCCCTATCTCTCCCTGCTGACCGAATCGGGCACCATGAGCGATTCGGTCGAGCGCTTGCAGGCTCTGCTGGAGCCGAGCGCGTGTCCCGAGAGCGTCTGATCGCCTTCACTGCAACGACGTCTACTTCAATCTGATTGGAAATCACATGAACTCACGCAATGCTTCGGCCAAGCCCTCTTCGAGGACCCTGACCCTCACCGCCGGTGAAACCATCTCCGTCGTCGTCGCCAAGATCGAGAAGCACCCCGAAGGCGGCATCATCGTCAACGTCCCTGGCAATCCCCGCGGCTTCATTCCCACCAGCCTGCTTGCCGGCAAGAACAACTCTGCCAAGGCCGAGCGCCGCGAACTCTTGATGGCAAGCCCTGGCTACCGCCTCGATGTGTTGGTGGTCAAGGCGCAGATGGTGGCAGCCAAGGTCGAAGACGGCAAGATCGTCAAGGGCGAGCGCACGCGCATCATCCTCAACGAAGACCGCATCACCTACGGTCGCATGCTCAAGGCCCGGCAAGAAGCGGCGGCGGCAGTGCAGGCCAACTTGGCTGGTCTGGTGGTTGGTTCGTGGATGCTTGCCAACGTCACGAGCATCGCCTTCAGCCAGAATGGCCAGTGCTTTGGCGCTTTTGTCGAGCTGGAGAACGGTCTGCCGGCTCTCTTGCACAAGAGCGAGATGCTGGCGCCGGTGGAACTTGGTGACAACATCTATGTTGCCATCCGGGCTTTGAAGAAGGAGGGTGACGCCACCAAAGTCAGTGTCACTCAGAAGGCGGAGGACGACAAGCTCGAAGGACTGACCAGCCTCAAGCCCGGGACATACTGCCGTGGCATTCCCATGCCGGCCTCGCAAGTGGCTGGCATCGAAGGTTGGCCCGTGCTGGTGGAAGGTTGTCTGCAGGCTTTCCTGCCGCTCAGCGAGGTGGGTGACATCGAGGCCATGAGAAACCGCACCACGGCTTCGCTCGACGTCAGCATCATGCCGCTGGTTGTCGGTGGCCATGTGCGTCTGACGCGTCGCATCGCGGTCATGGAAGTGTTGGCCCGGGCCGCGAGCTAGAAGGGGCCAGAGAGAAGCAAGCACGACAGAGAGCATGAAAGACCAGCCAGCTTAGATTTCGGTGGCTGCAAGCAACGCGGATAAAGCAGGCGCTGAGGCGCTTGCTTATCTATCAGGAAACTCTCCTTGCACAAGGAATAGAATGTTCACGCAACAAACTCTCAGCAACCTCGTCACCGCCATTCGGCTTGTTCGCAGTGTAGAAGAGGCGCACGGACTGGCAGTCAAGGCTGCGCCTGTAGTCACTGCCATTGTCGAGCGCGGTGAAGCTTTGAGCCAGAAAACGGGCCGGCGTATGGCACCTTCGGTGGTGGCGGCTGGTGCTCTGGGCGCCAGCTCTGAACAAATGCGTTACTCCGCCACGAGCACCTTGAGCGAAGGCGTGATGGCAGCGCAGCATCTCTTCGTGGGCACCCCGTTCCACGAAGACTTCAGCAAGATCTGCAGTTATTTCGACTACGGCGCCGCCAATGTTGTTGGCGAGGCCACGACTATGCTCACGGAGCTGCTGCTGCGAGCGGCTCACTGGCTGACTCAGCAAGAAGAAGCCGCTCTGCCAGTGCAGCAGTTTGTGGTGCCCAACTTCTCCACTCCGGCGGCTGGCATCCTGCCTGGCTGACCGACTAAACAGCTGAGCGAAGTTTCACTGCAGTCTGTACCTTGTAGTCTGATTTAACTGGCACTTAGCTAGAAAGTAGTTAGGCAAGGAGAAAGTATGTAAGGTCGCGAAAGCGCCCCAGGCATGCTTTCCCTTGCGCTTAATGACTTTTTTTGCTTGTTTTATTGTGTCATATAGTAAATAAAGTGACAAGCTCCTTTGTCTGGGCACGGTGGCTGACAGTATTGATTAGTCTGCCTTGATTGGCCATTCAACAGTATCGATATTCTCAACAAAGTGCAGTATGGGCTCGCCTTTAAGCTCTAGTGCAAGTGGTGCTGTCATTGTATTGATACGCCATTGAGCTCGGGCCGGCTGCAGTGGCCAAGGCTTATGGTGAATATCGCCTTGATAGATAGTGCCATTAAATACGGTGAAGAGGCAGTAGCGCTCAGTGAGAAAATGTTCTAGGCTGCCGGGCTTGCTGTTGTAGACTGGTCCAGTGGGGCCGTAAGTAACGTCAACCTCCACACTGAGGTTGGTAGCTGAATCGCCACTTTTTCTTAGTAGTTGGCGCGAAGACTTGTAAGTAAATTGCTCGGCACCGTCCACAAGGTTTTTCTGGCATTGCATGGTGGCGTTAAAATATGGAAGATGGTAAAACGTGCAGGCAATCCAAACAGCCACTGGATTACCGGCATCTAGGCTAAAGAAATAGACACCTGGTTTGCCTTTGTATGTGACATAAGTACGCACGTTCAACTCAGGAAAGAACGAAAGCCAAGGCATCGACGGAATTAGTCTTGGGCTAACTTCCTTCATTTCAAAGGGCACCACTGCAATATAGGCTTGACCTTCAAATAGGTCTAGCTCAAGTTGTTGCGGCACCAGAGCCCTTAGGGATTCAGTTGGCACTATTGCACCAACTTTGATTGATTACCCATGGTGTCTGCTCTAAAGCAAATGGCCTATGGTCAAAGTGCTTGAGGGTATCTGAATATTTGTCGCCAAGCAAAGTCATAATGGCAGTTTAGCAGATTGAATAGAAATTTCTCCGTTGTCTCAACTCTGAGAGCTAAGACTTGAGCTGCTCAGTACTGTCATGATTTCTCAATCCACTTTTTTCTGAACCAGTCAATTCCCTGATCGCTTGGGTAGAGCTTCTCATCTGTAGCATCAATAGAAGAGTTAGGGCTGTGGCTAATTACAGCGTACTTATCTTGATTAAGAATTACGGAGTTCTGATAATTCGATATTAGATCTACTAGAGGTTTAAGAAAGCCCAAGGTGACAAAACCTTGGTAGGCTCTAGCGTAGATTTTCGTTGAGTTCTCGTTAACTGGCACAAAGGCTAGCACTTGGTAGAAGCTCCCTGACTTAATTTCAAGCCTCCATATGTTGGGAAACTTAAATTGGAAGCCGCCGCCATCTTTAAAGTTCAGTGTGATTTGCTGGTCGTCAAGTTCGAACTCTCGCTTAATTGAAACGTCAAATCCACGCCCTATTGAGTTACGATGTAGGTATGGTAAATGAGCATAGTCGAGTTGATTTTCGATACAGCGTGTAATGTGAATGGGCCAGACATCTGAGTGCTCAGAGTAGACAAGCTTGCTGTTCTCTAAGTCTTCAAACCAATGGGTTTTGGCTGTAGCTGGTGTATTGTCGCTGCTTAGCCACATCCAGATAAAGCCATGATTTTCTTGTGCCGGAAAAGTTTGTACTGTTAGATTTACCGCTGATTTTTTTGTTTCAGGCACGAGCTGACAGGCACCGTGGCTGTCAAACTCGAAGCCATGAAAAGGACAGACAAGGCAATCGTTCTTGATTGTTCCCAGGCTTAGTTTGACCCCTCTGTGAGGGCAGAGATCACTTGTAATAACTGGTTCGCCGCTGCTAGTGCGCCAGAACACCAAAGAGCGACCGAAGCGTTCTTTTGCCAGCGGTTGATTTTTCTTCAGCTCTTTTGAGCTCAGAACGACGTACCATCCTGCTGGAACTTTCAATGAGCGACTCCCTTGTTTTTATGGTGGCATTGTTCACGCCCAGTTCATACAAGGTTTATAACCTAGTTAGTACAGAAAGGACTTTTTACTGGTGCCCTAATGATTGTACAGACTGAAGAAAACATTGTACCAATGTCATCGTCGGAAAGACCATATATTGCCTACGGCCGCATGCGTCGATGGTTGGGCATAGCTTATGTCGGTGTGATAGTGTCAGCATGCTTGATACTCTTGAGTTGCGGACTAGCTACTAGGTTTTTCACAGTGGTGAGCATGCCTATAGCCGGTCTAGCAGTCGAACTAGGCTGCGCCCTCCTCCTGTTTCTGCTGTGTTCTCTTCCTTTCGATATTGTTGGTTTTAACATTGAAAAGCTCTATGCTCGCACTAACATATCTTTAGTATCCTTTTTGGGCAAGCAAGTTTGTGCTGCCTTCAGGTACGGTCTGTTGCTGCTGCTGATATCATTGCTGGTAGCCTCTGTATGGGGCTATTTCGGCCTTGGAGGATTGCTGGTCGCATCGCTGTTGCTATCGCTTTTGCTTGTTTCTACCCAACTTCTTTGGGCCAGATTTTTTTGCGGAATTATAATTGAGAGAGAGCTTGATGGCATCTCCGTGCCTGTGCTTGATGGTGTGAAAATTGCTCGACTGGCTCTTGTCTCGTCTGATGAGCGATGCTTCAGTGGCGGTGTGGTTGGCTTGCCCGGCTTTGAAACAATAGTTATACCGAAATGGTGGCTTCGCGAGTTTATCCCTGAGCAACTTCAGGCCGAGTTGGCTAGAAGAAATCTGATAATCGCCTCTGGTGGTCGCTCAAGAGGCGTTTTGCTGGCTGTTTTGTTTACGAACATCGGCCTGATACTGGCGGCATCTGAGACAGTGATTAACCTCGCTCTGCCGCTGAACAGTGCCGCAGGATTAGTGACACTTTCAGCCTTGTTTACGATTTGGTCTTTTGTCGGTCTTTTGACATTGCCCTTCTTCAGCCACCCTGGTGTCTATGAAGCTGACAGATTAGCCCTCGAGAATGGAATTGGCAAGGATGTTTTGTTGCAGACAATCGGCAAGATTGATGCCTATCTTGAAGATGAGCAAGAGCGCAGCCATGCTGTTGACACTGTATTCCATCCGGTTCCAACTGTAGCCCATCGGCTCATGGCACTTGAGAGCAAACAAAAGAAGAAGCTTCAAGGAGCTTGGCATGCTGCTAGGTACGCCGTTTTTCTTTCTGTGATCGGCCTTGGACTGCTCGGACGAGCGGTGCACTGCAATGCCGGGAAGCCAGAGCTCTGGGCATTGTTGCCAGCAGACTAGAAATGTGTGGTCACAGGTCCGACAGGGCTTTGAGGTTTAATTGCTTCAGCTTGTTGAAACCATGCATATTTCAGGACGTCCAGAATTGACTGAGAGTGTATAGAACCAAAGGCTGTTACCGCCGACCATAAGGAAAGCTGCAATGCTCGCTAACATCTCTGCATTTCTTAGTAAAGTTGCCTTTGTGATGATCTTACTTTTTATTGGTTTGCTTCCTGATGTTATATTTTTCGCTGCTGCTGCGCAGGCAAACCCAGTTAAAACCACTCAGAACTCACCGGTGCGTAGTGCTTCGGTTTATTGCGTTCGAGGCACTGTGACAGTCAAGGGCTGGGAGCAAGATTTGGTTAAGCGCAATCCAGGCTTGCGGCGCTTTAACTGGTCTCCAGTTACGGCAGCAAAGCCTAGTGTTTTGGTTTTTCGTCAGCCTGCTCCAAATCAAGTGCGTTCTGGTCAAACAGTCAAGCAATATCACTACATAAAGCCAATAGTTCTGAGCTTCGCTGAAACGCGCCCGGTCCGAAAGGAGCAAAAGACACAAGAAGAGAAAGCTGTAGAAGCCCAGCTAGTAAGCACTTATACTGGCGCATCGTTGAAATATCCAGCTTCTTATTCCAGCGCTTATTCAGCTTTCGATAATCAGCGTAAAGTTCATGGTCGTTTGATTTCGAGTCATTTCTAATCGCTAATGTTCAACTGTCGTCTTTTTAATCGAATTGCCCGTGCCACTGTAATAGCTGCCAACTTTTTCTTCTGGTATGAGCCATTCGATTTCATGAAGAAAAAGCCTTTCGTCAAACTGTTCCATACTGATGTAGCGTGCTGCTCCAAGAGAGCGAGCGGCTGTGCGCACACCGTCGCCTAGATACTTTCCTAATTCAGGCGGTTCGGCGCTAAAGCAAACAAAAGGTGTGGCGTGCATATGCGGATCGCCTTTGACCCAGCGCAAGAAGTCGAAGACGCTACCGCCGTTTTGCAAATGCACATCGGAGACAATCAAATCAAAGTCTGAGCTGCGTAAAATCTCCATGGCATTGTAAAAAGTGTCTACTTTGACTACTTCATGTCCGACACCTTCGAGGCAGGCAGCTATCTGGTTGCGTTCTTTCTCGTGCTGCATTGTCACTAAAACTTTGGCTGCCATAATGTTCACTCTGTTTCTTTGTGGTC
>LNEX01000463.1 GCA_001464165.1 bacterium Ga0077546 | reverse complement strand
TGATAATGTCAAAAGCCCTATGGCTACTGTTTCTTTCAAGCAAATTGTCGATCTTCATAACTTTTCTAGTTATGCCAAAACATTTTTGCCCCGATTTGAAGACAAGGCTGAATTCATAGCCAATCACAGCTGTTTTCTCTACGGGCGCCGTTGGCGCTTTCAGAAAGAAGCTGATCGTACTTTAGAGAAAATCAGTGCGGCCATCGCCGGGATTTTTTCTGCTCAAGATAAGGCTAAGAGAGATGGTGCCACTGTTGGTGGTGTGGGGCTAGTTTCATTACCTAACTCTACAAGCACACAAGACCTTGGTATTTCAGCGCTTTTGGCTGGAACTGCCGAGCAACGCTGGGAGACAAGCACACGAGAGTATCGTGGCCGTTATAAAAACATTGCCGAGCGCGATTTGAGCGTGCAAATGTCTTGTCTAGACAATACTCTGAAAGTTTGTCAGGAGCGTGGAATAAAGGTCGTTTTGGTTAACATGCCGCTGACCAAGCTCAATCGAGAATTGATGACCGCTGGTTTCTATCAGCGTTTCAACCAGCAAGTGAAAACTTTAGCAAGTGCTTATGGCAAAGATGTTACTCTGGTAGATATGACCAATCAAAGTCAGTTTCATGAAAGCGATTTTTGGGATACTGTCCATATGAATCATATTGGCGGCTCTAAATTGATTGGTGGAATATTACCGGCCATCCGTAGCTATTTAGACAAGAAATGACGAAAAAAATACCTTCGATTATTCTATTTTTTGTTGGCGTGTCATTTTTCTTTGTCGCCCATTATTTGAATACATCTGAGCATGAAAGTGGCCCCATCGCCGCACTCACTAATTTGATTTTTGGCGCTGGTGGATGCATCACTATCGTGCTGTCAGTCATTATGTTTTTCAATACTAAAGACGACGAAGACATAGAGTCAGGCTAGTTACAGCTATTCAGAGGCAGTCATCGCTAAGATGCGATCGCCGATGGCAATGCGCTGCACTACATCTATGCCTTGAATTACGCCACCGAATACGGTGTATTGATTGTCGAGTTGTTGCTTGGGGCCGAGAGTAATATAAAACTGACAGCTTGATGAATCGCGGTTGTTCGGCTTTCTTGCCATGGCCACAACTCCAGCGGCGTTGTGACGAGCATAGGGCGAAGTTTCTAGAGGTAGGTAGCGCGGTACCGTTTGACCAGAGGGTATATAGTCGCCGGTACCGTTGCCGTTGGGGCATCCGCCTTGGACGACAAAGCCCGGTTCTACCCGGTGGAAAGTGAGGCCGTTATAAAAACCTGACTTGACCATTTGCAAAAAGGCTTGCACCGTAATTGGCGCGTGCTGCCTGAATAGCCGCATTACGATCGTGCCTTTGTTGGTCTGGAGGGTGACCACCGGGTCAGATTGACCAGCCTGAGCGTTTTGGCCCTGGGCCGCTAGTTGTTTTTGTAGTGGTGTAGCGGGAGCTGGTGGTTGTTGCCCCGGTTGCAGGAAGGCCGATGAGCCTTGGGGGGGGGCTCCCATTTGCTGGCCATAGCCTTGTTGACCTCCGGCGCCCTGAGGGTAGCCGGGGCTTGATGCTCCGCCAGGTGGAGTAGAGCCTCGCCCCGGAATGCTAGTTCCTGGTGGAATACGAAGCCGGTCTGCGGCTTTCATCAAAAAAGGGTTAGGTTGATTGGGGTTGTTCATGCCTGGAATTGCGCCCGAACCTTGAGCGAAGCCAGCAGCGGCTGAGCCCATATTGGCCATACCGGGAGCCGGAGTATTGCCTGGGTTAATGCTTGCTGCAGCTGGTATCTGCCCGACCGGGTTGAAGCGCGCCGGCATTGGCAGAGTAATTTCAGGTGGTACAAAATCTGGGTTAGTCTGGTCAGCCAGTGCGCTATTGATAGTGCTGCTTAGAAAAGCAACAAGAGCCAGGCTCAATGATTGCATTTTGCGCTGTCTGGCAATTTGACTGAGAAGAACCATTTCCTATCCTTTTGAATTAAATTCTACAGCGGAAGCTTTTTTCATAGCCAAAATCGGTCCACACATCTGTATGGCTATGGGTTTGCAAAAGAGATGCCGGTAATTCTAGAGTAACTGGTCCATTAAAAGCCTGCTCGACGATGCTTCGTTTAGCTTCAGAACTGGCCATGAGTATTATTCTAGCGCTGGCGAAAATTGTTTGCAGTCCCATGGTGATACCTGTCTGCGGAGTACCTTGAAGACTGCCGAAACTTTTCTGATTGGCTATTCTTGTGGATTCGGAAAGCCACATGCAATGGGTATAGCTCAAAGCGATTGTGCCAGGTTCATTGAAGGCAATATGACCGTTGCTGCCGATACCTAAGATGGTTAAATCAAGTCCGCCGCAGCTCTCAATCAGGAGATCGTAAGATTCAGTGAGACATGGGTTTAAGCGATTATCTAGGGGCAAATTGGTGTGGCTGTATAGATGTTTTTCTAAAAAAGCCTCAAAAGAGTGCTTCTCGTCTACATTGAAGTAGTCATCTAGAGCGAAGCAGAGCACCTGTGACCAGTCGATGGCGGGTGCATCACTGTCGGCGTATGGACCTTGGCCTGACGACCAGTTTGCCAATATGTGGTAGGTCAAAAGCGGTGTGTTTCCGGTGGGCAGGCCGAGGCAGCAATTTGGCTTAATTCTGATTTGTTCAGCTATAGCATGGGCCACCTTGAGGCTAAGTTGTTCATACGATGCAGGTTGCATAATTGGCGCCAAGTCTCAGTCTGTTTTATTATTGAATAGGTGCGGTAAGTAAGTATGTAAGTAATTATCTGTAGGTCTAGTTCTTTCTGACAAAAGCCACCCTAATAAGTTTCATTCTAGTAAGAAACCTTCTAATAGGAGCTATCTTAGAAAGAGCCATGGACCGATTTGTATTATGTCATCTAGTCGTTTCGTTGAGGCCACTTTAGCTTGTATAGACTCTATAGACTGAGAAAAAGCCAGCCCCTGTTGTTCAGTAGCGTCAATGCGCAGGGGCGATTAAGCTGTTTCAAAGTGGCAAGCTCGGGCCTAGCCTTAGTTTCAGCTCTATTCTTACTGGCTGCTCCGCTTGCCCTTGAGGCCCAAGGACAGCCGCGTAAATTGCAAAGGGCTACTTTTCAGAGCTTCTCTAACCCCGGTGGGGCTCAGCCGCTACAGCACAGCAACGGTTTGCACCTTACTGAAGGATATGACCGGGCACCGGGTACAAATGCGACCGCTTATAATCCAGGTGAGCCCAGTCTTAATATGGCTTTGGTTCGTTGGGAACGGAAGAAAATGCCACTGAAGATCTGGATTAGCCCAGGTCTTAAGTTGCCAGAGATGCCCTTTAGTGAATTGCAAAAGGTGCGACCCGACCAAGTTTACTCAATGATTTGTCAGCCTGAAGGTTTTTCTACTTTAGAGAAAGCACCGCAATGGACCGAAGACACAAACTTTCAGGTAGCGACTGGTATTGAGCAGTGGAGACAATTTGAGCGGGAGGGGATTTTTCAATTTGGCTTTGTCGATGATCCAAGACAAGCTCAAGTTCTAGTTTTCTTTGTTGATTCCTTTAAAGATTCAACTAGTCCGGGTGGTATTATGGTTGGTGGCAATACCTGTGCTCAGGTTTATCCTTATGAGCAAGCTCAGCGTGTTAATATTCAACAGAAGCCGGTAGTCATAGAGCTTTCGACGATGGTTGCCTCTACTCGTGAAAAAATGATTGGTGCTTCGGCTCACGAATTTGGCCATGCTCTGGGTGTTAAGGCGCACAGCCCATACCGCGACGATATTATGCATGAGAACCGCATAGTCAATCAGCTTTCTCCCGCAGACAAAAGCACAATTAGAAATCTCTATCGCAGCAAGCCTGCCTACGTCATGTAGTCGCTAATCTAGTTGAGATAGACTATTAGAGACAGAGAGCTAGACTTCTTTTTCGTCAGTAATCACCATGGCTATTTCCATCAGTAGCCGCTTCATCTTTGCTAGTTCGCCTTGTAATTGGTCAAGCATAACCATGCGAACATTTAAATGGTCTATCGATAGGCCTTTTTTTTGCGCGTTAGTGGCTGTGATAATGTCAATTTCTTTTGTGTTTGATTTGTCGGTGAATGATGGAATATTTTTGTCCGAGACCCAGCGGGCAATGAGCTGCTCTTTTCGAGTTTTTCCCGCATTGCTGCCAATGTCACTAGCTGGGGCTGTGTTGAGAAATGACCAGACTGATTTAGGATAGTCAATGTCTTGGTTGATTGGTCGATTGAATATCTTAGCTAACATATTGGGTTCGCATTCAGATTTTAAGTGCTTGCCACTATATGCTTTTAGAGCATAGCCTGAGGCGATTGACGGTACGATACCAGCGGCGATACCAACGATGCCTGACTGAATAGCATAATTTGGGTGCAGCGGCGAGACTATAGCTAGAGCTTCGCAAACTGTCCAAAGTGCACCATTGAGAATAAAACTGCCGGCGTTGATACGGGTAACTAGTTTATCTCTAGAGCCTTGCAGCGACGAAAGTACTTCACTGTAGATGTTCTGTTCTGCGCCTATTTCGGCGCAGACAAAGTCAATTTCTAGTGAGGTTCTAATGAGAATGTTCTGAGCCTTCTGTGTCACTTCTAGTAGCTCTTGTCTGTCGCTGAGCGACTCTAGAGTATTGCCAGATTGGTGCTGCGCTACTCGTGCTCGCAGCTCTTGCAAGCGGCTAAGAACTGGCAGCAAATTTAAATTTTGAGCTAGCTGAAGAGTATTGGGAGAGACAGTTCTGGCATCAAGATTAATGCCTGTACGCAGTATTTGTTTTGGTACTTCTACTGTGTTGCTTGGCGAGGTTGAAGGAGCTGCTGCTGTAGCCGCCGGTAGGAAGCTCGTTAGTAAAATCAGCTGAGCCGTAGCAAGTGCGGCCGCAAAACTAAAAGTTGCGCAACTGCGACTAGATTCCAAGGGTAAACCTCCAGATAGTTATTCAGCCTTTAGCTTAGGCAATCGCCAAAGACTGAATAGTATCAAGGTTTCGAGATTTCAAGATTGCAAGCTTTCAATTATGCAAGGTTTATAAGTCTATATTTATTGAAGCTTGTTCTTGCTTGATCGCTCGCGGAGGTCCTGAGATCAAGTGGTTGTGCCTGAGCTAGCTTTAATCTTGAATTGATCTAGTTTTTCTGGCGCTTAGGTTGTAACTACCGTTCAAAAGCTAGACTTCCTTCTCGTCTGTTATGACCATGGCTATTTCCATTAATAGCCGTTTCATCTTCTCTAGTTCACCTTGTAGTTGCTCAAGCATGACCAAGCGTACATTTAAACTATCTATTGAGAGACCCCTCTTCTGTGAGACTGTGGCCGTCAGGATATCGACTTGCCTTTCGTTAGATTTGTCTGTGAACGATGGAATGTTTTTGTCAGATATCCAGCGGGCGATGAGCTGATCTTTGCGTGTTTTGCCGGAGCTCTCTGAACCTGTTTCTCCAGCTGGTGAAGTATTGAGAAAGTCCCAGACAGATTTTGGGTACTCATTGTTTTCGTTGACTGTACGCCCGAATAATTTGGCAAGCATGTTGGGGTCTGCTTCTGAGCGCTTGTGCTTACCGCTGTAGACTTTTAGAGCATAACCTGAGGCAATTGACGGGACTAGACCAGCACAGATTCCGACAATTCCAGATTGAATGGCATAGTTGGGATGTTGCGGCGTGGGAATCGCTAAGGCTCCGTTAACGGCCCACAGCGCACCATTTAGAATGAAGCTTCCGGCATTGAGCCTTGCCACTAGTTTGTCTCTTGAGTTTTGAAAAGACGAGAGCACTTCGCTATATATGTTTTGTTCGGCATCAATTTCTGCCAACACAAAGTCAATTTCAAGTAAGGTGCGAATGAGAATATTCTGGGCCTTTTGTGTCAGCTGTATCAATTCTTGTGTGTCACTGATTGACTCTATAGTTTTCTCACCATTTTGTTGCGCTGTTTTTGCTTTCAACTCTTGCATGCGACTAAGAATTGGCAATAGATTCAAATTTTGTGCTAGCTGAAGTGTATTGGGAGAGACGTTTTTCGAATTGAGGTTAATGCCTGTGCGCAATATTTGCTTGGGTACGTCAACTGTGTTGATTTGCGGGCTTGATTGAGTGGCAGCAATGCAAGGTAGTGCAAAGCTCTGAACTGTACTCAGTGCGACGATCAAGCAAATTGAGCTGAATTTCTTGCTAGCCGAAATTGTTTTGGCTGAAACTTCACCGACTACTATTTGATCTGCCCACATTTCTGAATACTCCGTGTTGATAAGGCAAGTTTTTGACTTGTGCCAATATAACTTTTAGCTGATCACGATAATGTCAAGATTGCTTTGCCGTAATAAAGTTGGCATAAAGAGCAGCGCTGTCAAGCGCTGCTCTTCGATTTCGTTAGAATCGCTCTAATTGCTCGGAGAGCTATAAATTACTTTAGTCAGTTGCCGGTAGTGACGAAGCGATAGCCAATTCTGGTTTCGGTTTGAATTAGTTGTGGGCGAGTGGGATCGTTTTCAATCTTATTGCGCAAATTGGCAATGTGCACCCGTAGAGAATGATGGTCGTCAGCATATTCAAGGCCCCAAATTTTGGTGAGCAGCTGCCTGTGGGTGAGCACTCTGTTAGCGTTGTTGATGAGCATGTGCAATAAATCATATTCTTTTGGTGTCAGGTGAACAGTGTCACCAGATACAGTGACAATGCGCTTGTCGAAAGCGACAACTAGATTGCCTTCGTTAAAAATTGGCGTGCTGAGAGAGGCCTCTGCTCCCTTTGCCCGCCGAATAATTGCTCTAATGCGAGCCAGTAACTCACCCACGCCAAAGGGCTTAGTAAGATAATCATCAGCTCCGCAGTCAAGAGCTTTGATTTTGTCCTCTTCGCTGTCTCTAACCGATAAAACTACTATAGGCACCTGACTCCAGCTGCGAATTTGGCGGCAGACCTCAAAGCCGTCCATGCCAGGCATGGCTAAATCAAGTACGACCAACTCAAAAGGTTCGGTGGCCATCTTGTCTAGGCCTTCTTCGCCGCTGCCGGCTAGGCTGACAATATATTCATTGCGCTCTAGGCCCATCTTGAGAGCTCGTCTTATTTGCGGTTCGTCGTCGATGACCAATACTCTCATAATCTATGTTCTTTTCTCTATTGGAAGTTTGACTTCAAATACGCTGCCGCCGCCTACTCTTGGAGTCATGGTGAGATTGCCATGATGCGCTTCAACCAACGCTTTGCATATCGCTAAACCGATTCCCACGCCTGGGGTGGCGGTCTCTTTCAATCTAGGGTTTCTATAGAAGCGATCAAAAATTCGACTAGCGTCTTCGGGTGCCACACCAATCCCTCGGTCCAAAACGCTCAGTACAATTTCTTGATCAAGGGAGCTCACTAAGACTTCTACTAGAGTTTCTTGATCCGAGTATTTTAGAGCATTTTCAATCAAATTCTTTATTACTTGTTCTATTTGCACTGGGTCGACTGTCAATTCTGCTAGATCGCGAGGGAGGCGAACTGTGATGCGCTTATTGTCGTCGGCAGAAAATGATGCTAGAGCTGAACCAATTATCTCAGCCAGGGAGCTGCTTTCGAAATCTGGCTTCCAGGCATCAGCTTCTAGTCGTGATAAATTGAGAATGTTGCCAACCATTCTGTTTATGCGATCAGCTTCTTGTTCGATGCCTTGCAATAGTTGCTTTGCTTCAGTGCTATCTAGTTCTTGAGGAGACTCTTGTAAAAGTGCAGAAACTGCCGTCTTGATACCTGTCAGGGGGCTGCGAAAGTCGTGTGACACCATTGAGAGCAATGCAGTTTTTAGCTTGTCGGCCTCTTTGAGAGCCTGGGTGCGCGACTGCTCTTTCATTAGTTCTTCTCTTTGCAATATTACCACTGCGTGATTGACTAATGCGTCGATAAGGCGCTTTTGCTCTTGGCTTTCTTCAGTTCTTTCATTGAGATTGACGTATACTGCGCCAGCTTGATTGCCGCCGTGAGCTACAGGTGTCCAGACGCTCTCGCTTGATGAATCAACGCGAACGCTCGCCAAGTTTCTATCGATTTCAGCTAGTAACGCTTTCTTGTCGGTATCTCCAGTGCTGCTAATGCTGGCCCGTAGTAAAACTTTTCCATCTTGATCAAATGAAATTACGGCAGCCGTCTCTATATCGGCTACTCTGTGCAGTTGCTCTAGCACTTCAGTTAGAGCTTCTTCGGTGGTTAGCTGCGAGGAAACTGCCCAGCTGGCTTTGGCTAAGGTCTCTGTTTCGGTCTGCCGTTTTTGTGCTTCGGCGGCAGCTGCTCGTACTCTAGATGCAAGCTGTCCGGTAATTGTTGATATAAATAGGAACATACAGAGTGCCAGCCATTCTGAGGCACTCTGTACGGTTAAGGTGTACTTCGGTTCGACAAAAAACCAGTCGAAAGCAGCGAAAGAAAGCAGTGAGCAGACCACTGCTGCTGAGCGACCGACATACAAACCCAATAAAAACACAACAAGAAGATAGAGCATTGAGACGTTAGCCAGAACGGTATCTAGACGGAATAACATAATCAGTCCAGTGACAAAAATGACGCTGGCGATACCGATACCGTGTTTCCAAAGTTGTTGCATGTCTTATTTAGCCGACGTGAACTACTGGTCTCTTTTTTAGATCTTTTTCGACGCTGCGAAGAATTTCTCTTGTGAGTGGTGCTGTTTCGCCTTCGCCAAAAAATATATATTTGACAGCATACATAGCCGGGCTGCCTTCGGTCCAGCCGAAGTATACATGAGGATTGATACCAGTTGACTGGCGCAGTGAAAGCAACAGGGCGGCAATGGCATTAGGCACCGCTGGGCTCTGGCAGTGCATGATTTTATATTCGCCTACTTTGGTGCCGGTGACGTCAAGTACTTCATCTTCAAATTCGGAAGGGTCAAGGGCGCTGACTTCAAGAAAAATTACGTGGTCACAGCTCATGTTTAAGCCATGGGTTTCTTTTAGCTCTGACATTTTTGCTGCATAGCTTGCTCCACCCGGTCTATGGGCAATGATTCGCAAGGGTTTGCCGCTATTGCTTTTGATGAAAGAGGCAGCTGTAGAATCAAGGCTGACGTCTTTGATGCGCAACTCTAACGATCTAGCTATTCGTGAACAAAGTGAAATGGCTAAGATTGTAAGAATGAAGAAACTAGCAATTTGAATACCATCGGGACGTTCAACGATGTTGGCACCAGTTGTATAAAGCAGAATGGTTGTTACTGTCATAAATCCGAAGCGCAGAATGTTAGAGCGCTTCCACATGCTTACAGTTACTGCAGCAGCTGCCGAGGTCATGAGCACTAATACACCCGTTGCGTAAGCTGCCGCTTGGGCGTCTACGTTGGCTTTGAAGATCAATGTCACTGTAACTGTGACGACAAAGAAGAACATTACAAGCGGACGAGTCGCTGCGGTCCATTCAGGCGCCATGCCGTAGCGCGGTAAGTAGCGTGGTACCAGTGTCAGCAACCCGGCAAGGGCCGAAGCACCAGCAAACCAGAGAATGGCAATGGTGACAATATCGTACACCGAGCCGAATGCTGGCCCCATATACAAGTGCGCCAAGTATGAAATCGCTCGGCCATTGGCATCGCCCCCTGGAGCAAATAGTGCGGCTGGTATTAGTACTGTAGTGACAATACTACTGGCCATCAGCATCACGCTCATTATTAGTGCAGCGCTCAGCAAGAGCTTTCTAGTGTTGGCTATGCGTTTTTGCGGCTGAGCTGGATCGTCACTATCGGAGCCGCGTACTAGAGGCATCACCGATACACCAGTTTCAAAACCAGATAGACCAAGAGCCAGTTTTGGAAAAACTAGTGCAGCAGCCGCTATCATTGCTAACGGATTGAGATACTGGGCATTGAGCTGTAGCTGCCAATTGCCGAGCAAGGCAGGATCAGCCATAATTTTTTGCCCGCCGATGGTCAAAATGTAGACATTGAGACTGATGTAAGCAATAACAAGAACTGTCGATAATCCGATGGCTTCTCTAAAGCCCATAAGGAAGACACTAGCTAAGAGTAAGAGGAGAAGGCTGGTGCAGAATATAGGGTTGTGTGGAACAAAATTAAGCTGTTGCACAATTGGGTTTTCTAAGATGTGTGAAGTGGCATCAGCTGCTGAAAGGGTTATGGTTATGACAAAATCGGTGGCAGCGAAGCCTAGTAAAACTAAAACTATTGTTTTGCCAATCCAGCCTGGAAAAAGCTTTTCGAGCATGGCGATACTACCTTGTCCGTGTGGGCTTTCTCTGGCTACTACCCAGTAGACTGGTAAGGCACCAAATAGAGTTAGTAGCACTACTATCAGTGTCGCCACTGGCGAGAGAATGCCCGCAGCCAGAAAGGCAATACCCGGCTGATAGCCCAGTGTAGAGAAGTAATCTACGCCCGTAAGACACATTACCCGCCACCAAGAAGCATGTTCTTTAGAGTGGTCTCTCTTTGTTGCTTTGATTTCTTGCTTTGTCGTTAAAGCGTTTTCGGCTTTTGTCAAAACAGTATTGGTGCTCATTGAAGATGGTGTTCCTGGTACTTGTTTAGTTGATTTTTAGTGTCTGGCTGTAGCTGAAGGCACTAAGTACAGTCTTACTGGCTGTTTGCCAGTTGCTTGAGTTGTGGCTCTGCGAGGCTCAATAACAATTTCTTCTTCTAGCTCGACTGGTTTGATTGCCTTTTCTACTTGGTTGAAGATATAGTCGAGAGCATGACCTCCTAACCAGGCCAAAAACAAGAGCACTAAAACTAGAATGATGTCCATGGCCTCGCCTCCACCACTTACCATCTATATCTAAGCTCGTCTCAAGTCAACGAGGCATCAAGTAAGCCGCTCTCGAGGTCAAGAAAGTATCAAGATGCTCTCAAGTATCTGTGTTCAGGTGAAACACTGACCAGAATATTGGCCAAAAGATCGGCCAAATCGACTATCAAAGTTGCGCGGGGATAGCGGCCAATATGAGTCAGTCTACTGCTGGCTTATCGCTGTGAAATTGGTACGCTCAGGTGGAGGTCGCCCAAGCCGACAACGGCAAGGCTTGAGGCGGGTATAAACACATCTGCTGTAGGATCTAGATTGCTACCGGCAATTTTAATTGTGCCAGTAAGGGATGCGCCTGCACCAACGGTTTTACCAGCGAAGCTAGCCTTGCCTTGCCGCTCTCCTTGGTTGGCACTGCGGACAGAAGCCTTTAGATTGCCTGGCAGTTTTATTTCCTTTCCTGTCTCGTTGAGCAATAGAACTTTGAGCTGAACGTCGTCTTTAGCCGCTTTTACCCCCTGCAGGAGGAGGCGGACTGAGCCCGCCTGCTGCGCCATGCCTTGAGGCGCCGCTGCTTGATCTGGCATTTGGGAATTGTTTGGCATCATTTGCGGTGGCAATGACTGTGCTGTTGCACTTCTACTTTGGAGCTGCTGAAGTTGGGAGTTTGCCTGCGCTAGCTGCGCTTGTAGCTGTTGATTATTAGTTTGCAGCGAATTGATTTGAGAGATTTGATCATATTGTGCTGGTAGCGCTTGTTGGTATCCATTTGTCATCGGGGCTGCTGCTGCATATTGTGGTGGCGCCTCAAGGGGGACTGGTGATGGCATTGGCGCGGCACTATAATTCTGCGCCACCTGAGCCGATGTCGACGTTGAAGCGGCAGTCACTGGCTTTGCGGCGGTACTGACTGTGGCAGGTTTGGCTGCAAATTTGTTCGCTGCTTTCTGGGCCGCCGTGACTAAATCTTGCTTGTTAATGGTTTTCAATTTACCGGCAAACAGAGCCGGTGCTGAGGAAGCCGTCATACTAGCAAGAGAGCCGATGCCCGATGTTTTGTAAGCATCTTGGGCTTGCATTGCCCAGCTTGCATAAGTGCTTGGTGGGGCTGGTGCTTCACTAGTAGCTGTGCTCGAATTAGCTGAAGAACTAGATGCAGAGCTAGTCGTAGAACTAGCAGTAGAACTAGTCGAAACACTAGAATCAACACTAGAACTTAGGCTAGGTACAGATGAACTGCTATTGGTATTGGCTAAAGCTAGAGCGGCGTTTTTCAGAACATCTGCCACAGAGCTAGATTGAGCTGATTCTTGTGCTGGAGTTGTAGTCGCTGGCAGGCCAGAAGGTATGCCAGAAGGTATTCCAGAAGGTATTCCAGAAGCCACACTGCTACTTGCAATGGCTGAATCGGCGTCTGCTCCAAGACCAGGTAAGGCTACTGGTTTGCGCGCTGTTCCCGTGTTCCAGATGCTTGTGTCTTGGGCGTCACGAATTTGATTTTGCTGTTGCATCGTGAAGTTTCGCAGGCTAACCAAGAAGTTCGACATGCTGGCAACTTGTCGGTCTGTAGATATTGGCTGATACATGTTTTCGTGAGCGAATGGTGCTGTTGATATCGCTGGTACTCCTGCTGGCGCAAGGCCCATTGCTTGCGCTGTTGGTATCAAGATTGGTGGTGCTTCAGGAGTATTTCCTGGTACCAAAGTTGATTGCTGCCCGGCTGTTGCGGTCACGTCGGCGCCATTTGGCATTGCCGCTAACCCAGCCGCTGCCCCGGAGAACGCCGCGTTTGCCATTCCCGAAATTTGATTGGGCTGTACACTATTTTGGCCGTTATTTGTAACCGATGCTTGCAACTTAGCTGCTAGTTGGGCGCAGTAGCTTTGATATCTGGTCTCAGATGGATAGAGACCTACCGCATCACTAGCTTTCTGATAGGCGCTTAGAAGCGAGCCCTGACTCTCAAGTGTATGAGCCAAGTCATAAGCCTTGCCCGCCTCTTGTTTCGCGTAAGCCAGCTTGAAGCTCTGTCTTGCTGCAGGCAAGTTCGGGTGTTCTGGATGAATTTTGACCACAGTTTTGTATTCGTTTTGGGCTGCGGGTAGATCCCCAGCAACTTGGTAGGCTCGAGCTAATCCTAAGTGTGAATTGGCATCGGTTGGCCGGCTAGCTACCTGATGGTGCCATAGCTCAAGCAATGTACTAGCCGCTTCTTTGTCGGCTGAATTTAGTACAAGGGCTCTAGTCAAATCGGCGTTGGCGCCAGCATAATCTTTTAAATGATAGCGGACTATTCCTAGTTCTCTTAACGCTGGTTCAGAGTTAGGGTTCAATTCAAGGGCGTCCTGGAAGTATTTTTTCGCCTGTAGATTGTTGCCGCCTTTCATGGCCGCTCCGCCAGCTCCGAGGTTGGCTTCTACTGTTGGTTTGAGTTTGGCTGCAGCACTATACTCAATGACGGCCTCTTCGTAACGGGCTTGGCCCATCAGCTTTGTTCCTAAATCAAAGCGATCTTCTGGGGCATTGGCTTTTATACCAATTTTCTGCAGGCTCGAATTGAGTGTACTGTGGGCAGCCTGCACAATTTCTGGTGCGTGCTCTCCATGGGTTATAGCCAGCCTTGCTTGTTGGGTGGCAGCCTCGTGGTTGCCCGCTTTTGCTTGGCTTTGAGCACGCTGCAATGAAATCTTGCTTAATTCGTTTGCCAGTGTTTTCTCATGGGGATTGCTCTTTAGGTATCCGCTCAAGAGCGACTGAGCGTCGGCTGATTTACCTTTTTTTACCAAGGTTTCAGCTTGTGCTTTGACCTGGGCAACTTTTTGAGGGCTCAAAGCAGTTGCTGCTGCGTGTGTTGCCGCGCTGGTTTTGGCAGGCAATTCTTTGGTGAGGCTGTGGGGCAGGAGAGAAGATTTGATCGGTGGCGGCGGCGGAGATATTCCTGCTCGGCTAATCTTGTTAATGGGTTTGCGACCGCCCTGACTGCTGCTGCCGAGACTCTCCGCCGTGGCGGATAATCCGCCGTCGTTATACATAGCATCTGAATTCGCGCCTGAACCGGGTAGCCCGCTAGCGTAGGGGGTCGAGCCAGAATTCTGATAGCCATTATTGCCGCTGGTATAGCGTGGATTGCCTCCACCGGCTCCAGCGGGTGGAAATTGAGGCACATAATTGGGCAACATCAGCGAGTCGCGCCCTGGCAGAGCTTGATAGTCGATTCTTCTGAGGTTTTCAGAAGCTGGAACGATCAGGCGCTTTCTATGTTTGAAGTCTTTGACTTGGCGACCGGAGGCGTCTTGGGCTAAAGCTGGCTGGCTTGAACCTGAAAGCAGGGCCGAAACTGATAGAGCAAGCATGCCGAGGCTGAGGCCGACACTTTGCGTTTTTATTAGGCATGCAACCGCTCGGAGCGCTTCATAACTAGGTTGTCTGTCGCGCTTATTTCGCTCTCGAGCAATTTGTTTTTTAACTTGTTTCAATTTTTGTTCGCCGTTATTAGCCATTTTTGCAGGCAGAGCCCCGCCAAGTTATTGTAGTACCCGGTGCTTGACATGCATAGGTGGTGGATATACGTCAGCGACCATCCGCCTACGTGATCACCCCACCCCTGAGGGTATCTGGGCTAACAAAATTATAGAATAAGTTTTAATCAAGGCTTCTTAACCTTTAATCTTATAGATGCGGTTTTGCCTTACACTTGATAAGTTTATTGCTATGTCTAGATATATTTGCTGTTTTCCGTTTGTTCGGCTTGAGCGTTCTGGACAATTTAAAGTCAACTTGTCAGAGAAAAATAAATGACTGTATCGTCCGAACAAGAGCTGATGCTCACCCAACGTGCTAATCATTTGGTGCGTCAAGCTCGTCTAGCAGCGGCCGTTTTCACTCAGTATTCGCAAGAAAAAGTCGACAAAATCGTCAGAGCAATGACGGCCGCCGCCATAGAGAATGCCGGAAAGTTGGCTTTGATGGCTCATCAAGAGACACGCATGGGTGTTACCGAAGACAAGATTTTGAAGAATCTTGTGGCTTCTGAATTTCTCTATCACCAAATCAAAGACAAACGTTCAGTAGGTGTTACCCGCGAATTTCCTGATTTGAATATGGTTGAAGTGGCCGAACCGATGGGGGTAATTTTTGCCCTTGCGCCAGTGACCAACCCAACTTCAACTGTAATCTTCAAAAGTATTTGCTGCGCGAAGACGCGCAACACAGTTATTTTTAGCGCTCACTTAATGGCCGCTGAGTCTTCAAACTATGCCGCCAAAATTATGTATGAAGCTGCTCTGGCTGCCGGAGCGCCAAAGGGCTTTATCACATGGGTTGATAAGTCTTCTCGTTTGCGCCGTACCAGCGAGCTTTTGATGAGTCATCCTGAAGTTGATTTGATCTTCGCCACCGGCGGAACGCAGATGGTTAAAGCTGCTTACAGCTCTGGTAAACCAGCTTTGGGGGTCGGCCCAGGTAACACGCCGGTTTATGTGCATAAGAGCGCCAATGTGCTCTCGGCCGCCATGGACATAATTATTTCAAAGACTTTCGACAATGGTACCGAATGCCCATCTGAGCAAACTCTTGTAATTGACCGCGAAGTTTCAGAGCAGCTGCTCAACGAATTTAAGAGACTCGGCTGCCATCTTTGCACCCAAGAAGAAGTGGAAAAAGTTGCTGACCTAATTGTCGATAGTCGCACTGGTGGTATTAACTATAAGTTAGTGGGGCAACCCGCTAATCTTATTGCTGAACAGGCTGGTTTGAATATAACTAAACCAATTAAGATGCTGCTTTGCCCCCTCAATGGCGAACTGCGTCACCACAAGCTGGCCATTGAAAAGCTGATGCCAGTGCTCGGCTATGTGGTGGTAGATTCAGTCAATGAAGGCATCAACAAGGCTCTCGATATCAACTACGCTGGCGGAACAGGGCATACTGCAGGCATATTCTGTGAAGACGATGATGTCATTGAGCGCTTCTCTGACGCGATTAATGCTGGTCGCATTATAGTCAATTCGCCAGCTTCAATTGGCGGTCTAGGAGGCGTTTATAACCACCTCAATACAACATTGAGTTTTGGTTGTGGCACGGGCGGCGGCAACATCACTACCGACAATGTTGGCATCAAAAACTTGATCAACTTTAAGCGTGTGCCACGTAGAAGAAACTATGTTATTAGTTTCCAGACTACCAAAAATATCTATATCAATCCCGGATCTATCGATCACCTCAAGAGTTTGAAGTGCCAGAGCGCCTTCATCATTACTTCGCGCAGTGCTTCTCGCCGCGGTCATTTGGCCCAGGTAACTGAGCGCTTGCCTCAAGATTGCCATGTTGATGTCTTCAGTGATATGGGGCCAGAGCCTGATTTCGCTACGATTCAACGCGTAGTTGCTTCGATGCGCCGCAGTCAACCTGACACTGTCATTGCCTTAGGCGGCGGTTCGGTGCTTGATGCCGCCAAGATAGTTCGCCTCTTCTACGATTATCCTGAATTGAAGATCTCTGAGATTGCTGTCAATTTCCTCGATTTCCACCACCGTATGATTGAGTTTCCTAAAGACATGAAAACTCAGCTGGTAGCTATTCCCACTACCTCAGGAACCGGCTCAGAAGTAACTCCGTTTGCCGTGCTAAAAGATGGTCATCGCAAAATTTCGTTGATTGACGAATGCTTGCTTCCTGACGTGGCCATTATCGATGCCCACCTCACTCGTAGCTTGCCGCCTGATATCACTGGCGATACTGCTTTTGATGCTCTCACTCATGCGCTAGAGGCGCTTGTCTCGACCTTCTCGTCTGATTATACCGATGGGTTAGCTCTAGAAGCCTTAAGGTTGATTTTTGAATCATTGCCAGAGACACTGAAGAATCCTAACAATGTTCTCTATCGGCACAAATTGCATAATGCGGCTACTCTGGCTGGTATGGCCATTGGTAATGCCTCTGTTGGTGTTAACCACGCTCTTGCCCACGCCTTTGGTGCCAGGTTCGATATTCCGCACGGTCGCGCTAATGCGGCATTCTTGCTTTCGACTATTGAATACAACGCTCAGATTTCTTCTAAGTTCGTCTCCATTCCCTGCTACCCGCTTTGGATAGCGGATCGCAAGTATGCCCGAGCCGCTCAGTTCATTGGCCTAACAGTCGAACCAATTGAAGGCGAAACCGAGGAAGCCAAAGGCTTGAGATTAGTGCAAAAGCTCAGACAAGCTGTTTATGATTTGGCCAAACTGGCTAAGCAACCGCTTTCGGTTGCTGAGTTGGGTATTTCTCTAGAAACTTATATGGCCGCCATTCCTGAACTCACTGAAATTGCCTTTGGTGATATGAGTATCCGCACCAACCCAAGATACACACTGGCTCCAGAAGTTGCTCAATTGTTCGCTTCTGCTTACGCACCGCGAGAGAGACCATAAAAAGGATTTGATAACAATGGCTGAAGCAAAGAAAACAAGAATACTAGAAAAGATTCGCATTATGGGCGAGTTAGAGCGCGGTCTAGATGATGTCGATAAAATTTTGGCTGCTGGCAAAACTGATATAGAACTAGACTTTTCGGCTTGCACATTCATTTCTGTTGACGGATTAGAATGGCTAGAAGAGTTCTTGTTGCGGGCTGATTCATTAGGGTCTACAGTGACCTTCGTTAATGTTCAGACGCGTGTCTATAAAGTCTTCAAAGTCGCCCACATCGATAGCTTGATGCGTGCCTGTGGTTCTCCTAGCCAGGATGCCCAAGGATTGGTTTGTTAAGTTCCGGTTTGCTAAGTTCAGGTTTGCCAAGCCTAGGCATCCAAGCGTCAGTTTCGGCACGCAATTTGACCAAACGATTTGGTCAAAGATTGTCTGTGGATAATCTCAATTTGAATATTTATCCCGGCGAGCTTTATGCCCTATTGGGTGACAACGGGGCCGGCAAAACCACAACCATCAGTATGCTCACAACTCTCCTACCACCCAGCTCAGGAGAGTTTTTCATTTGTGGCTTCAACGGCCTATCCGAGGCCGAGAAAATCAAAGGTTGCTTTGGTGTGGTGTCGCAAGATCTGGCGGTCTACAATGAGTTAACCCCCTATGAAAATCTCAAGTTTCTTTCTGATCTCTACGGCTTGCCTAAAAGAGTCGGAGAGGAGCGTATTGAAAAACTTTTGCGCCGAGCCGGTTTAGTCGACCGTCTAAACGATCGTACCGAGAATCTTTCTGGTGGTATGATGCGCCGCTTAGCCATAGCTTGCGCCATGATCAATGAACCAAAAGTATTGTTCATGGATGAGCCGACAGTTGGTTTAGATCCAGCTGCCCGACGGCTGATTTGGGCCACCTTGAAGGAGCTAAAGAGCGCTGGCGTAACTATTTTGCTCACTACTCACTATTTAGAAGAAGCTGAGCTTTTGGCTGATCGCATTGGTATCATTCGTGATGGCAGTCTTACTATTGAAGGCACTGTGCCAGAGTTGGCTCAGCGCATTCGCGGCATGCGCGGTATTTCAATTAGACTAGTGCAAGAGTGCGCAGTTGACTCAGAGCAAATTTCTGCTGCCCTTGATTTGCTTAAGAGCAAGTTTGATCTAGAAGTTCGCCTTGATACCCTGCGCAATACCATTTATTTGACCCAGCCCACAGAAGACAATGACGAGCATTATCATAAAGAAGTCTTCGCTTGGCTCTATCAAGAGAATATTCCCTTCCTGCGCTTTGCTACCGGTGAGCCAAACCTCGAAGAAGTATTCTTGGCTGTCTCTAAAGACGAGGTGGCCGGCTAGTGCATGCAATTTTAGCGATCATGTACAAAGACATCTTGCAGTGGACCCGGCGGCCCCTCTATTTTGGCGCTAGTGTAATGCTGGCTATTCTAATTTTAGTTTGTGTTGGTAATACTATATCTGGTGCTAATGACATGCCATTCGGTCTCTATGACCCTGCTGGCATCAGCGAATTATCGAAGCACCTAACTGACACCAAGCGCTTTAGAGTAAGGGTCTATGACGATTTAGAAAAGGCCAAAGGTGACTTGGCCCGTGAGAAAATTGTTGCTCTCGCTAATGTTTCACAAGACCCACTTGAAGATTCTGTGCAAATTCTTTCTAGTGGCAACAACCCCCTGATTGATGATCAAATCGCCATGGGTTTGCTCGCGGTGCTCACTCAGCGAGCTAAAGAGCTTAGTATTCCTCTGCACTCCGCAGCATTGTTTCAAGTTAATTTCGGTTTGCGCGACTATATAACATCTGGCTTGGTTGCCTATCTCTGTTATGTCTTAGCTTCTATGAATGTGGGCTTCAGTTGGATTTATGAGTGGATGGAGCGCACCTACCGCCAGATTGTTTTTGCACCGGGCGGGCTTAACGCCGCTATCGTGGCTAAAACTTTAACTGTTACTCTTGAGGCCTCTCTTGTGCTCTGGTTGGCCCTGGGAATTACCTCGCCCATAGTGGGCTTTACTCTCGGCGGCAATTTTTTTGGCCTTCTCGGGGCCACCGTTTTGTCTGTCTTTACCTTCGCTTGCATCGGTCTTTGTTTCGCCTGTGTACTAAAAACCATTAGAATTTACACAATGACTGTTTCGATTTTGGGGGTGGCATTGATGTTTGTTTCAGGCATCATCACACCGGTCAAAGCCATGCCAGGCTGGGAACAGAAGCTGGCCATGGCGTTGCCGATGTATTACGCGGCAGACATGACCAAAGGCGTGATGTTGGGTATTCCTGCTGACTACACTCGTGATATCCTCATACTGATAAGTTGGTCTTTTGCCTCATTGTGGCTGGCCCGCTTTTTACTAATCCGCAGCAAAGCCTCTATTTAGGGCTTTTCTAAGGTAGTTATCCGGAGATTACTCTTGGCAAGCTCAGTGACTAAGTTCATTTATAGAACTGCAATGGCCACGGCTCTGCTTAGTCTGGCTGGGGTCAGTTGCGCCTATGCAGGTCCGACTGTTTCGATTACTCCATCTAGGATTAATGCTCAGACCGGGGCGTCTGTGGCTGGTCCGGGTTGGGCTGCTGTCGATCAGTTACTTGGCACATTTGACAGTGCTGGATCTTCTAAGCTTTCGAAGTCTGCTGCAAAAGCAGCAAGCAGCCCATCAAGCTTAATTGACTATCAAGAAATGTCATTGCGATGCCTCGGCAAAAAGGATTGGGAAAGCTTGACCACAGGTCAGCGTAGCCAGTTTGTCGCCTCGCTTAAAGGTTTAGTTGAGCAACGCTACTACCCGCGGTGGCATAAGATATTTGGCAAGGGCAAAGTTACATTTCAGGAAGAAGCGAGTCAGAGCGGCGATATCTTGGTGAAAACCAAGCTTCTGCTCGGTAAGAAAGAAGAGCTGTTGTCTTGGCGCGTGGCTAACCAAAATGGCTCACAAAAGGTTATTAGTTTGTCTGTGGCGAACAGTGATCTTTTAGAGCGCCTTAAATCGCGCATCAAAGCTCGGCAGAAGAAAGCCGGATTTGATGCATTGCTAGCCTGGATGAAAGGTCGCAGCACCGAGGATATGGGTGTTTCTGCTGGCGGGGCGGTTGCTTCGGCGAGCAATTCGCGCACCTCCGCAGGCAATGGAGTTGGCAATAGTGTCGGTGGCTCTACGACTGGTGCTGTGACTGGAATAGTTCTGCCAATCGCAGCTGTCCGGTCGCCCAATCTTTCAGCAGGCGCTGCTTCATCAATTACTGACTAGTCACTTCTGCTTCTAATTAGTAAGTTCTATTTCTAACTAGTAACTTTTATCTCAGAAAAATGATTCTCTCCAGTTTAGTACAGGCCAAATTGGTCAAACGCTACAAGCGTTTTCTTGCTGATATCGAATTGAAAGATGGCAGCGTTATCACTGCTCATTGCCCTAACCCCGGTAGCATGCTAGGCATGTGCGATGAGGGAATGAATGTTTATCTCAGCTACAGCGCCGACCCTAAGCGCAAGTTGCCTTGGACGCTCAAATTGGTTGAGTGCCCCAGTTCGCTGGTTGTGGTAGATACAATGTTAGCTAATAAACTATTCAAGGAGGCCTTTGAGCACGGCGCTTTGCCTGAGTTTAGTCGCTTTGATCAAATACTTGGTGAACAAGTATTTTCAGATAGCCGGTTCGATTTTCTGCTCAGCCACACAACGAGTGGTGTCAAGTCGTGTTTTGTTGAAGTAAAGTCTGCCACCATGTGGCAAGATGGCTGTGCTCTCTTTCCTGATGCCCGCACCGAGCGTGGGCGCAAGCACCTTGCTACTTTGAGTAAAGCTGTTGCTGATGGTTTCGATGCTTGTCAGTTTTACTTAGTTGGCCGCAGCGACGCTCAGTCATTTAGCACCGCTGATGATATCGACCCATTATATGGTCAAGCCCTGAGGTTGGCAAAGCAGAAGGGTGTGCAAGTGGCTGTGCGAGCTATTGAGTTTAACTATGTGGACATGGACAAAGAGAAAATAGCTGCTGGCTTGCCGTTTGATATGGCTCTCACGGTGGCCGGGGTTGTGCCTGTGCTTTCGTAAAACTGTGCGGGAGTTGTTGGGCGTGAGCATATAGTCTTTATTCTTGAGTTCTGATTTCTGAGTCTTAATTGATCGTTTGAGACTAACGGTTGCCTGGTCTTCTCGCTCTCGCGGCTTCCTCTCTTTCCAGCAATGCTCTTTCTGCTTCAGGGCTTCGTGGTTGCAGTCTACCGTCATAAGAGCGCATAAACCTGCCTGGCCCGTGGGCCATGTCGATTTCTTTTTGATCGAGACCTTTGATCATGCCGTACAGTTTGTTGTCTCGCTGCATCGCGTAGCATAGTTAAGCCTTCTGCCAACACTTCGTGTGGGCCTTCGAAGTAGTTGGTGGCCGGCTTCACCTGAGCCAGTCTCTCGACTCGATCAGGGCTAACTGCTCCAGTGACTTGTCCTCTTTGATCAATTCTTTGCCAATTGGAATTAGGGTTGATGCCTCCTGGTGTATACCCTCGACCATCTCGGCCATTGATCATCCAGTGATTGTCTTCTGGTTTTGAGCCAGGAATTGGTGACCATCCCATACCTTTGTAAAACTCTGCCTTTTCGGCCGGGTTCTTAAAGGCCTTTTCTTCTGTGTGGTGGCTAAGTTCGTGAATCATTAGACTTTCAATGCTGCGGTGATCGTTTGTTCTTTTGTCGGTGCGATCGCGCTCGGTTATTGGCGATTTGTCCAGTGAGCCGGGGTCAACAATTACCGCTGGATTGCCGTGTACATTTGGTTCAAAGGCTGCTGCCCCACCGGCATTAGGAGAGAATGACTGATCTTTCAAGAAATAGAATTTCAGCGGCTTGCCGCCATCACCAGTGGTGTGCGATGGATTTGCCTTTGCTAAGGCTGCTTCAACTCCTAGTAACTCTCTTAGCTTTGGATTGCGGACATCGAGCTCTTTGCCTTGCTTACCCGATGTATCGTTTTCTACCTGTTGGCGGGGCTTTGGGTCTCCTGGTTGTGCGAACTTTACTCCATACTTATTCTCAAGTTCCAATTGCTTTAGGCTAGTCATCTCCTTTAAGGTTCTATCTATTTCTCTGAAGCCTTCTCTGGTTTTGTCGACGGTACCGATGGTGAGCTTTTCGCCATTGTTTTTCAGGCTGAACTCAAGTTTGCCATCGGGTGTATTTCTTGTGTCTAAACCGTTCTCTGTGGCGAAGTTGCGAAAAGTCTTTTCGCTTACTCTCTCGGGTGTTCGGTCACCGGCGTCTGTTCTGTTGCCCGTTTCGGCTTTAGCGAGCCTGGTTGAATCTTGACCGGGTTTGCCAAAGACCGAGCCTAGCTCATCGCGAAAACGGTCGGCTGTGGCTGTGGATAAGTCTCTATCGCCAGCCGCTGGGCTTTTGTCGCGGGCCACGGTTGTGTCGTGAGCTGTATCTGTCTTTGCGATTGCCATGGGCCGTAGCTATCCTTGTGACTGAATATAGCCATGTTAGGAGCCCGGGGGTGAAAAGATCGTGACAGTAGGTTGGTGGGTGTTTTGTTTGTCTGCCGGCTATATAGTCCGAAGCATGGCAATTCAAATTAAACATGCCTGCAAACACGCTATTGCGCCAAAACGACTTGACGAACAAGATTTCAATACGAGACCATCACAGTTGAGATGGCTGCCCGGTGATGCCGGTAATTAGTGAGGTCTGTAAATGACTGTCGATACTCGTGCAGAAGAATACAAATGGGCCGAGAATTTCGGTGCCGGAATAGCCTCGCTTGAGAAGGGTAACTTTGCCAAAGCTGCCCGTTCGCTCGAGACGGCTGCTGCCATAGCCGAAAAGCTGGAGCTGACCGAGCCTTTATCGAACACATTGATTGCACTTGGCGATGCCTATCGCCTAGCTGAACAATACGATAAAGCAGAGCAGACATTCAAAAAGGCTGTGGCTTTTTCTGATAAGTATTTAGAGGACAAGACACAGTATGCTTTTGCAAATGCAGCTCTTGGACGTCTTTATATTGAACTTGATAAAACGATTGAAGCTAAGAATGCTTTTGAACAGGCCGTTTCAATATTTAAACGACAACGTGCTGAAGCAGAGCCCGAGTCAATTTCAGCGTTCGTTGGTTTGATCACATGCTACCTACAGCTCAATGATTTTGTACAAGGCGAAAAGTTGGCAGAGTATGCCGCTGATTTGTCGAAAAGTTTGTTAGGACCAGCTGATAGCACCACTCTTGTGGTGATGAATCTATGGGCTGTGTGTGCTGAGGCGCGTGGCAAAGGCAAGAAGGCTGCTGAAATTCGCGCCCGCATAGACTCTCTTGATACTGAATCTGAGACGGCAAAAGGCCATTTGCGCGTTTGAATGAGAGGGTCTGCAAGTGAAGCTAACATTGACGACGCTGGCAATTTCTGTTGTGGCCTGCCTGACAATGGAAAACGCAACGGTTGCTGCTGCTGCCACCTTGAGCGCGGACGACAGGAAGTTCATCATAAGTACAGCGCAAGCTGGAATGACGGAAGTAAAGCTCGGTGAAATTGCTAAGCAAAAGGTAAAGTCAGATGCTGCTCGTGAATTTGCCGAAAGTATGATGGCTGACCACAAGAGAGCTAATGCTAGGCTCAGAGCTATTGCCGAGAAGAAGGGAGTAGAGCTACCGACAACTTTTGATGGTGAGCATCAAGCCCTGGTCGACAAATTTATCGCAATGGACAAAACCGGTTTCGAACGATTCTATGCCAATCAAATAGTTGCAGACCAGCGTAAACTTTTGGCTTCTCTCGAGATTCAGTCGGGCAAGGGTGACATAGACCTGCAGAAATTTTCGAAAGAAACGATTCCTGCTATTAAGAACCACCTGCGCATGGCTGAAAAGTTGAACGCATTGTAGGGTGTTGATTCTCGTACTGTGCAATGTGCAAATGCTATGGTTGTAAGAGTGGAGATTCCTATTTAGGTGATTCGAGCCGATGTCCAAACTAAAATGCGATTGGTGCGGCAAGAATAGTGATGAGGTTGAAACGCTGATTGCGGGACTAATTGCTAACATCTGCAACCGGTGTGTGACATTTTGCTTGCAGGAGTTTTCTCGAAAAGCACCTGAGGAGTGGAAACCAAAGCGAGCTAAGTGTTCATTCTGTTGGTACTGTTCTTCGAATTCAGACGAGAAACTGATTTCTGGTGATGGTGTCTATATCTGCTTAGAATGCGTGCATCTGTGCGTTGAGAAACTGGAGGAGATAGCCGGTCAGCGAGCTGCGGGTAGTGAGACTGACGAAACTGGTAACAGTGATGAGGAACATGGCGATTGTGCCTGTGAGAACAGGGAGTGGACTCCGAAAGAGAAGGAATGGTTGCATCTGGCCAATGAAGCATCAGATGACAAGGATTTTCTGAAGCAAGGCCGCGTCTGGCTGAAGGAAAACAAATCTGATGAAGCTGCCGGAAAAGCTATCGCAATGCTCTTGGAGCTAAAGCCGTCTGCCAGTCTTGTAGCTGATGGCCTGTCGTGGCTGGGCCAGCATAAGAGTCATGACGCCGCACCAGAGCTTGTTGCTGAGCTGCTTAAGGCTGATCCATCAGTTAAGACAGTTCGCTTGGCTGGATGGTATCTAAAGACCTCAGATGATGTTCGTAGCCTGGGACCAATTATTCAAGCAATTCTGGAAAGTCCTCCGCATAAAGGCCTGTACAAAAAGATTGAAGATCTTTTGGAGCGAAATCCTACTGCCGATACTTGGTCCTTTAATCTCTTAGTCACTTCCAAGGTGAAACGCGAGAGCGTTCAAGGGTTTGTATTGAAGTGGTTGAGATTGAATGTCCGTAACCCAGAGGCTTACGTCTCTGTTCACATTTCAAGATCAAAGTCGCCCGAAATTATTGAAGCCGCCTTTGACTGGGCGCGCAGAGGGGGCCGTACTAGCGACAATTTGCCCAGTACACTTGAACGATTGGTCCCAGCTGCTGCAAATAATCACAGGTCTATTCTACCTGGTGTTGTGAGGGTTGCCAGAGCTTGGTTGAAGGAAAACCCTGACCATGAGGTCGCTGGTCGAGTTTACGCTTCTGTGCTTTCTGCTACAGGTTCTAAACTAGATATTGGCAGGGCGAAGCAGTGGCACCAAGAGCATCGGACCAGTGCACACGCCTGGAATGTAATTTCTGACATTTTGAACTCTGGCTTTTGGCGCAACACCAAGCCGGATGAGTACTCTGTGAAAGAAGCACAACTTTTGCTGAGAGCGGAGGCATCTGCTGACCGTAAGTCACATGTGGTTGGCACCCTGCTTGGTGCGCATGCCGATGAGGAGAGCATTGCCTGGGCAAAGGAAGCATATGCGAGGGACAGGACACCGTGGATTTTAATAAGGCTGCTACTGCGAGCACCTGATGACGAAACGATTGCTGAAGCAGAGGCCTCGTTCGAACGCTTGAAAGATCATGAAGAATTAGAACCAGAAATGATTTACGCTGTCTTGAGGGCCGATCCGAAAAACAAAGTGGCCTTGCGTCGTGGTCGCGTATGGTTGAAGCGCAGTCCTGAGAATAAGTGGATAAAGGCAATCATGCCAGTGATTCGCTCAGCGGGTAAGAAGTAAGCATGAAATTTCTGTTCAATCGATTGCTACCGGCCGCGATCATTAATGCCACGCTGATTTTTCTTTGTGTAATTGTGCCGTTGTACCCTGTTACCATCATTATGTTTGCTTGCGGGATTTTTGAACCTTCATTTTTTTCTAGCTGGTACTTCGAATTTTGGAAGTTTTTTCCACCAGCTGTAGCGCCTTTACTTTTTCGAGTGATTTGGCAAATTTTAGAATTTGAGCGAAGTCCTGGAGAGCAGTGGTTGTTGCTTAACTGGCCTATCGAACGACAGAGCAAGTTGAGAGTAGCTTACACTGAGATTGCAACTGGCTTGGCTGCAACTTTGATAGCTTTTGCTGCTCTTGACCCGTGCCAAATCTTTGCTGGTCGTTTCTTTTGTCAACGGTCTAATGGGTATACGCTCATTGCCGGATGGATCATGGTGCCTCTCGTATACTGCTGTACTCTTGCCTCCGTTTTGCTTTTGAGATATGGGATACATTCTGCAAGAAAATCTATCGCCGAATCTATCCCCTTGTCGAGTTGTTTGAAGAATACTGACAGGCTGCAGAAAACGATTGCAATTTTTAGCATGCCATTCTTTTGCGCTATTGCTGGCTTCTGCCTGACGCCTGGTTACTATTCAGTGCTTGTTTATCAGTCGGCAACATGGCTTTTGTTGATGATTGTGGTTAGTTGGTGGGCTGCGGGGGCAGTTATTGTTAGGTATTGGGATAGTCCGAGAGCATATTTATTCTATTTGTTTTTCTTCGTTTATCCAGGCGTGTGTTGTCTCAGCTTGCTGCCGGCCATTTCGACAATTTTAAAGGTCGGGAAGCTCAGTGAGATTTATTGAGGAGTGAGCAAATGGGCTATTTCTATAGACTATTGGCTACAGTCGACATTGGTTTGAAAGATCGAGGTGGTGGTCGTTCTAGAAAAGCTATTAGTGAGCAAGTGTATCTTAATGCCGCGTGCTAAAGTGTCGAGAGGTTCTTTGTGGTCGCTCGCTATATGCCTAAACAGTCGACACTAAATGCAGTGGCATTTTTCTTTGTGGCATTCGCGCTGCTCAATTCTTGCTCTACAGGCTCACACTCATCAGGCAATTACACAGCCAAGCTTTCCTTGGAAGGGCTTGCAGTATCTGACTATTTCGCTAAAGGTTCTGAGTTTGAACTAAGCACACGAGCCAGGATCGTCAGTAGCCTTAAGGAGATGCAAGAGCGACCATTGAAAGAAGTAGGGCCCAAGGTCAGTGCCTACCGTTTTCTCTGGCTTCGCTCTTTTCACCAGCCTCTCTGTGTTACGGCATACTTCCCTGATGATGGTGAAAGCTATGTCACGGGAAAGGAGATGGAAAGTGCAGCGAGGTCTTGAGCATCGGAACCGCTCCGGCGCAATGAATTGAAAGCCGTTAAAATTCAACTTTCTGATGAGAGAGCTAGCGCTTTCAAGCAAGCATTTGAACAAGTGAACTTCTTTTGGCTTGACCCATACGATGAATTCACCCGCCCACCTCAGAATTCAAGAATGATTTATTGAAGTGAGAAGTGATTGAGTCAACTCAAATTACCTTGACTTTCGGCTTGACCTACTTCCCGCCGTAGCCAGCTTCTTTCTTTAGTTTTTCAAGATCTGGTTTCTTGAGATCGCCTTGACTAGCATCAAAACGGGCAGCCATGTATACGTGCCCTAGATTGGTTGCCTCTGCCACCATGAATTTCGAGCGATCTAGTCTTTCTGCAGGCGGGTCTTGTGGAGCGAGACTTAGGCCGCGTGTTCTTATCTCAAATGATTGTTTCTCGATGGCAAATTTACCATCTTTGTTTGCGGCCCAAATTGCGTCCATTTTAGCTTGAGCAATATACAAGTTTGAATCTTTGACGCCTAAACCAATGATGCCAGAAAGGTCTTGCTGTACTTTCTTTTCATAGGCAGGAAATTCAATAGGCCCCTGTTTGCCTTCGGTTTGTAGGGCTTTTGTAATCATCTTCTGAGCGTAGGTGTTGTAGTCCATACCAGCCGGTAAGTTACCAGGGTCGGCAATAGCGAACGTTCTTGCGCCACTTGCATCTTTGTGGATTTCAAAAACTTTGACTCCGTCTACCTGGTAGACCGTGCCCTGCTTGTAAATGCTGTCTGCCTTGCCATCAGGACGATTTGGGTTTTGTACGACATTGCCCTTCTCGTCTTTTATCTCCATGTCTTTGGCTTTGGCGCTCCACGTATCGCTTTTGGCAATACTTCCGGCCAGGTACAGGCTGTCGGGACGGCCACTGTCTTCTAGTTTTGTGCCTACTGCGTCATTGACTATTTGGGCGCCACCAACACCTTTGGCCGCCATTGCTTTGATTTCCAGGCCAGGTGGCAGCTGGTCAAGATTGGCAGCGGCTTCCTGCATAGCTTTCGACCACCATTTTTGCTCGGTAGTTTTTGCATCCCATTTGCCGCTTGATAGCAGATCGACGCCGAGCTTTTCTTTCAGTGCAGTAAAGGCCACAGCTGATACATCAACGCTATATGGTTCTTTTGTGAACTCGCCACTGCGTTTTTCGTCGCCCTGAGGGCGCTGAGCCTCGGCTTTATCATTTACTTTGGTGGCTGGACCGCTAATCTCTTGAAGTCTTCCTGCGCTTATCTTGTCTGCAGGGGTATTGTCAACTTCGGTTTTGCGATCTCTTACAGCGGTAGTGTCGTTTCTTTGATCCACCATCTCATTTCTCCAGTTGCTCTAGCCAGATTGCAGCATAGCGGACACTTCGTGAAAGTTTCTCGGTGCTTTAGATTTGTACCCTGGGAGAGTAGTTATAATTCGGCTACGGAGGATGAGAATGGTCGAACCGACAATAGATGCGAGGTTGGCTTTTCGCGAAATAGTTGACCGGCCAGAGGGTCACAAGCTTTTGCGAGCGCTGAGAAATAATCTAAGTAGAAAGTTCTCGGTTAAGAGTGGCAATTCGCTCTTGTTGGCCAGCGAGCTGGCATCGTATCTCTATGTTCTTGATCGAATTGAAGAAGCTTTAGAAATACTGTCTTTTCTTGAGCGGAATATTGTTTTTAGTGGTGATCATAATATCTGGACGCCGGTGGGCAACAGCATTTGCCTTTTGTCTAGAGTCAGAAAGAGTGAGGGGTCAAGTGCAGAGTCAGAGAGGCTGTTGAATCGAATTGTTGAGAATCCATTTGCGGTGCCAGAGCCTATCATCGGGAAATTCAGTCTAGTTAGAGTTTCACGAGTCCGCGGTGACAAGCTGGCTTGCAGCAAATTGTCGAACGCTCTCTTCAATTGTTGGTACCACGCTGAAATTGGTAGTCTGCTTGGCATGTATGTGGAGGAAAGCAGAAAGAAGCACATGGACGAATTGGAATCAAACATAGAGCATGGCATAAGTTTGCTTCGCGAGCGGCTACTTAAGGCGTCTTGAAGGTTGCTATTTCGCTAGAATCGCTTGCCTTTCCCTCTCAAAGCGCATCAAGCCCTCAGCCATCCACGCCGGCATTTGTGGAACTGATTCTTTGAGCTGCATGTATTCAGCCTCGGTCAACCTCTTCTGAATAGTGGCAAAGGTTGCGTTCTCTACCTGGTTCTTTCCGAGATACCACAATGCGGAAATTGCGAGTCCAACATTGGTGCCGGGGGCAACCATCTTTCTTTGGCTGATGTGTTTGAGCTTGATCTGCATGCCACCATATTTGATGCGCCTAGATGGGCCTGTCGTGTAATAGACTGGCTGAACTTGCATCTGAGTGGAAAGACCGAATATTCGAGCAGCTTCTGCTCCATGTACTTCGACATTTCCGCCAGCTATCGTCATTGCGATCTCGAAAGGGGCAGGCGATACGATGCCGACATATTTATTGGATTTTGGCCGCACATATATGCCCCTGGCCAAGCGCATCAAGGCCGCGGATTTAACCAGACGGGCAAGCTCTAGGTCCACTGCTTTGCGTGTGCCGAACCGAAGTACAACCGCTGGCGTGAATGGTTCACCCAGCGGTTGTACTTCGACGAATTGGCGTACTAGTTCAGCAGTACTCATGATTTACCTTTTGAGGGATAACTATAGCATTTTTCCCTCAAACTGGCAAAACTAAACTGAACCGTGCTCGGTGATTTAGGTAATGTCTGAAGGTTTTCATTCGCCTTGCTATTGTCGCGACCTGAATCTCTAGTTGCAAATCTGGAACGCGAGATATTTGTGCTGGCCACATCATCGCCTACTATTTCAAGCACGGCATAGTCAAACCAGACAGTCCCGGTCCCGGCGAGAACAGCTCCAAAGTTTATCCTGCGGCTGTCATTGCTCACGTTGATGACAACGCTAAATTGTTGCCAGTCAGTGGTGCCTTTGATGGGGCGGTTGGACATTTCGTCCAGCTCTGTTGGATAGCCGTGTGTCGAAACGCTCAGATATAGTCCACATCTATCTTCAACGTCTCGAGTTTTGATGAAGGCGGTGAATCGTATGCGCTTATTTCGGTAATTTGTTGCGTCGATTATCTGATGAATGCCGGCTGAACCAGGTGCGGTTTCGCTCGTCGCCTCTAGCCGAGCCGACTGAGAGCCTTTGTAGAATACTTCTTTGTCGATAGCAGCCGCGTAGTGCTCTTTGGAGAGACCATAGAATTGCCAGCCTGGTATGAGCATTTCGCTTGTCATAGTTGTCTCAGTGTTATCGTGCTGCCTTTTTTATGTTCGTACTAATGCTCTTAAGTTTGTCCCTCATTGCGTCTAAGAAGAGCCAGTCTGAAGGTTCTGTAGTGCTAAGCGCAAGTTTGAAAAAGTGTGCAGCCTTGTCATAGTCTGGATTGTTGCCCATGGCACTGTCACCCAAGCTTGAATAGCATTCAGCTAAATTGCGCCGTGCCCATTTGTAATTAGGGTTGATTTTCAGTGCGGATTGGAAGTACCCAATAGCTTTCTCCCGAAACGCAGGTAGTGATGCTTCTCCTAGCATATTTAAACGGGCCTCTGGACTTTTCGCTAGGTTGCTCAACTCTCTCTTCTTCGCTTCTTCTTGTTCTTTCCTTCTGATATCCCAGGCAGCTTGTTCTTTATCTTGTTTGGCAAAATCTCTCCCAAAGAGCTCATTCGCAACTTCAATAGAGCTTTTGCTTATTCGCACTGCTACATTCACGAGTTCGCAGGTGCATGTCTCGGTCGTTGCCGGAAATACCAACAGTTCCTTGACGCTGTCTGCATTTTTCAGACCTTGCAGACTCTTGCGCTGGCTTTCTGTTAGGTTTATTTTGTTTTTCCCGTGAGCTAGGCTTGATATCTGCTCTTTTGTAAGCGTCAAGAGTGTATGTGGTCCATTGACGTGACCATTGGCTATCAAGCCATCAGCGAGAGCATACGGGCATGCAAGTACCGCTAAGAACGCGAGCACAGCGGTGATTGAATTCTTTTGCATCTGTAGCCTCGAATCTTAGCTTCCATTGATTATACTGCTCCTGGAATATTTTCCTCTTCGAATAGGAATCTAAGCCTGGTCAGTGTCCACAGCCCAAGGCCGTTTCGCGCTGATGCCCCACGGGTATAGACATGCAAGATGTGGGCGAGAAATCAATGTTCAAATGGAAGTCAGCAGAGAAACTCGCACAGCCGAAGATAACCGAAGTTATCGTCGAAGGTGAGTTGAGCGCGACCGCCATCGTGGATGAAGCAGAACCCGCTGCTTTGCCAATTGCAGAGCCACTGACCGACATAGGCACGAACCCTCTTGCGGACGAATGTACGAATTCTATTGCGGAAGCCCAGGCACCTGTTGCGCTGCCACCTGAAGAACCGGCCGCAGCTCTAGGCCTAGTTACGGCCGCCGCGCCTCAGAAACCAGAGTTTGCCGAATCGCCCCCTGAACTTGGCGAACGCTATGAAGTCATCGAGTTTATCGGTAGCGGGGGCATGGGCTCGGTTTGGAAGGTCTATGACAAACAGCTAGAGGGAACTTTCGCAGTCAAAGTACTCAAGCCCGAGCTGCTTGCCGATGCCACTGCCGTTAAACGTTTCGAGAAAGAAGCCAACCTTGCCTCTGATTTAACCCATGCCAATATTGCCGCCATCTTTGGCCCCGGAACCGATAGCCAGGGGCGCCCATTCATCATCATGGGATACGTCGATGGCGATAGTCTCGCTGACATTCTGGCCTGCGAAGGAAAGCTGTCAGAAGAGCGCGCGCTCGATATCTTCACTCAAATTTGTGAGGCGCTTTCGCACTCGCACATGAAGGGAATTATCCACCGCGACATCAAGCCGAGTAACATCATCATTTCTAAGACTGAGTCTGGTGGCGATATGGTGCATATCGTTGACTTTGGCATTGCTCGTTGTATCTATGACGAAGTGACTAAGACCCAAGCGCTCACCAAGGCTGTAGACATTTTCGGCAGCCCGCGCTACATGAGCCCTGAGCAGTTTCTCGGAAGCAACGTCACGGGCCAGTCTGATATCTACTCGCTTGGCTGTGTCTTTTATGAAATGCTGACTGGCGCTCCTCCATTCACGGATGAGAATCCAGTCAAGCTTATTTTGCAGCATATAAGTGAGACGCCTGATTTATCGAAAGTACCAATTAAATTTCAGATGTTGCTCTACAGTTGCCTGGCTAAAGAGCCTGAGCAAAGAGTTTTGAATGCTGAGTATTTGCTTGTGAGAATAGCCGCATTGAGTTCAGAGCCCGCCATCAAAATGCAACCAATGAACCTGTTTCATTGTATGTTTGCTGTGCTTTTGATCCTGATTCCGGGCCTTTTCGCTGGTGTGCCTTCTTCCTCTTTCATCATGCTTTATCCATCTTCTCTGCTGATGATTTGGATGTATGTTGTGTTTATCAACCGAGACAATGCGGGTCGCTCGATCAATTACAAAATTTTAGAACTTAATCTCTTTCTTGCCACTTGTGCCCTTGTAATCATTGGTGCTTTGACTTCCGTAAGTGGTCCGCTGGGAAATATGCTGATTGCACCTCTTCTCGCAGGGCTGAGTCTATGGTTGATAGTACAGCCTCGGGCAATCACAGCTTACTCAAACTGCATGTCCTATATGCTTCGTAAGCCAGCTGCTATTAAGCCTTATCACTTACCCAGGTTTGATAAATGGGCTTGGAATGCATTTGTGATGTTTATGTATGTCTCAACCGGTATGCTGAGCTTTTCGTTGGTTGCGTTCGGGATCTCACCGATGTTGAATCTCGTTTGCGGAGCAGATACTAGCCCAACTTTTGTCAGCAGTGAATTATCGTTTTTGGCTGGTGAACTAGTTTTCGGCAGCTTCTTTGTTGTCGTATTCCGATTGCTTTTTGATACCGTGCTGGGTAAGCTGACGGCGATGCAAAGTTTGCGATGCTCGTTAAAACTTCAAACAGCGCTAATAATGGCTATGGTGCTGGGTACGCTTGCTGTAACTGCCACTGTAGGCAGGAATGGCTTAAATCAATTCGTGCGACAGAATTTCGGTAGTCTTGCCGACAGGCATAAGCAACAGCAGGTGCGTCTTGAGGCTTTAGGCTATCCTGATTCACCGCTTTCAAATCAAGCTAAGCTTTTAGCTGCTAGCGACCTGTGGCTTACCTTTGGTCGGCGCTCCGACGCTCTTGCTCTATGCCAACAGGTTATTGACAGCAAGATAGAAAAAGACCCTGTTACTTTGGCTACTGCTTACAAGTTGCGATTTGAGTTTGGAGGTTTGAGCGGTAGGACTGCCGGTGATACCGCCGATTTGGAGAAAGCTTTGAGTCTTCTTGCGGTCGCTCAAAACCCATTTTTCGCCGATCTGGAATCTTCTGTTTTGCGCCGTTACCCCCGGAGTCGAGCCCAGAATGAAGCTTTTGACATAGGTGACCTCGCAGTGATGCGGAATGACATTGGACTTAGTATGCGAGCTCTTAACATGGCCCAGAAACCGAGCATAGACATTGATAGATACTACTTTGCTCGTCGTGCGAAAGACCTCCAAGCCAAGCTAGTAAAATTGTCGAAAGATAGACCACCTAGTTCTACCGGCCATAAATAGTCCGTCTCATCGCCATCCTCTGTGTTTCTTTCTAGCGGTTTCTCTCTATTCTGCAAGCCCCATGAAATACTCACAGATTAGGCTTAAGCTGTGTCTGTAGGTCGAGGTGCTCCCGTGTTTATCAAAGCCACTTCTGTTGCGCTCCTACTGCTGACTCTTGCTGCGCTCTCTTTCTCTGATGCTGAGGCCAGAGGTTCAGGACGTATGGGCGGTATGCGCATGGGTGGCATGCGTATGGGCGGCGGATTGAGCGGTTTGGGAATGGGAGCTTCAGGCCGAGGCGCCTTTGGTGGTCAGATTCGCTTAGGCCGTGGACGCGGCGGTCGGCGGGGTGGTTATAACAGAGCTGCCAATATTGGTCCTACGGTCGAGCAGCAGCAGGCTAGCTACTTCCAGCAACGCAGTGCACAGAACCCGTATTCGAGTGTTCCACAGCGCGTCAATGTGAGCGATTACGTAAGAGTCTATCGCTAGCTCTTCTCTGTAACTGTGGTTAAATTGAGTAGTGGCTTGAGGGAGAAGTGCATCTCAGCAGCTCGCCCTTGCCTTTATACAATTTGATGGAGCAGCCTAATATTTCTAAGTCATCTAAAATACTGTACAAGAAGCATCTTCTGATGTTCACGGTTTGCGCCGTCACGTTTTCTGGCGGTGCTGCCTTAGCCGAGCGGCAAAAATATAGCGGGGTTGTAAAATATACTGCTCCGTCGATCACCGGTTTGCATGGCGATAAAGAATTGCCGGGGCCCACGACACCGGTGCCAGACCTAGATGAGAATATGAATCAGTGCGCTGGCACTGTTCAGCATTATCGCCTTCCTGCAACTGGCTATACGCCCCCGCCTCAGTCTGATGACAGTCGAGCTGGCAAGCTTCTATACGTTAAGCACAATTGTGGCAGCTGTCACCAAGCGGAGAACAAAGGCGGTAACTTGGGGCCACCTCTTGATGGCATTGGCGGTGCTCGCGGAGAGCAGTTCATTACTGCTCATCTATTAGATCCCGAAAAACAGATGCTTGAGTTTCCTGATTTATTTGGCGGTAGATCAAATATAATGCCGCATTTAGGCATCAGGTTGAATGAGGCTAAGCTGATTACGGCTTATCTGCTTACTTTGCCAGAGCCGCAGAACGGTTTTCTTGTCAGTGCACATCCTAAAATAGGTGCGCCCAGCAAAGAGCATTCTGCAGTAGACATAGTTGCTAAATCTGCTACTACTGGTGGTGCTACTGCTAATGGTGCGAGTTCTATAAGTAAGGGCCGCGCTTTGTTTCTTAGTCGCGGTTGTGCTGCTTGCCACACAGTGGACGGTGGGCTAAGCAGGTTCGGTCCGAGGCTTGATGGAATTTCGTCGCGTCGCACTCAACAGGAGTTAGAGGAAGCCTTGAGAAGCGGATATGGCGAACCTGAGATGATTCGCACACTGCATTTGTCCAGCTCAGAAATGCAAAATATAAGTGATTTTCTCAACAGCCTTCCAAGTGCAAAACTGGAAGAAGCCAGTTCGCATAAACCCAGGTCGAAAGGGGATGGAGCTGTAAGAAAGAAACATAAATGAGCTGTGATATGCCACAAACGGAACTGTGGCAAGGTAAAGTTAAATTGTGAAATCTAAACTCTCGATATCCATCACAGCCGCATTTATTGTAAGCGCCTTCAATTTGCAGGGATGCTGCTGCAGTCCATTGGATTTTAGGCTTCCCTCTGGAGAGGATCTAAAAGTTATCGAGTGGCAACGCAATTTCGATGGTAGCAGTGAGGCGTATCATCGTAACGATTTTGCTGAAGCAGAAAGAATGGGTAATGCTGCCGTCAAGATTGCCGAGGGCTTTAAGCCTGATGACTACCGCTTATATATTACTCTGCACAATTTGGTTTCGGTGTATGAGGATCAGAAGAAATGGGGTGAAGCCGAGCAGCTTCTGATGCGTTCGCTGCAAGTTGCGAAGGGAAATCCTATGAAAACCGCCGAGGTGTACAGTGGTCTTGCAACCCTTTACGCTTGCCAAGGCAGTGTGGTGAAGCATGATGAAATGTTGGCCGCTGCTTTAGTGGCCGCCGAGTCTGGCCCCAGCAAGGCTACTCCGAGTAATCCCGAAGACGCGGAGCTTCTTGGTCGCCTTCTTCTTCACGCGAAAAGATATTCAGAAGCAGAGCCAGTTCTTTTGCAAACCTTGAAGATGCAAGAGGAACGATACGGTGCCGATCACGCGCTTGTTGCCAACTCTTTAGTTAACCTTGCTAGGACGTATGTATCGGAAGGTAGGCTGAGTGCGGCTGAGCCGCTATACAAGCGAGCAATTGCAGTTTGTGAGAAGTTGACTCCACCGAGCAATGGTCAATTGGCTGTCGCTCTTAGCATGTATGCGGAGCTGCTTGAAAAATTGAAACGGACGGACGAGGCAAAACAATTGTATAAGAGGTCAGATGGTCTTATCCAGGGATCGAGTCACTGATTGTGGTGCATGTTGGCAGGTGCTCTTTCTAGATTTTTAACTTCCGTCTATCGTGGGGCTAAGTCTGTACTCACTATTTTGACTATTGAGATTTATTCATTGGTTCCCGGCGGCCAGACTTTTCCTTTGGGCAGATCAGCGCCAGATCTGGAATTAGTACGTTCTTCTCTATCCAGGGCTCCTTGTGATCTTTATCAATCACTCTCCATGCGCAAACTCTTCCGTCATGCAGCTTGATCTGTACAGATGCACCACGCATTCTAGAATAGACAAATAACTCGTCTCCGCTTTCGTCTTTCTCAATTGCTGAGTCGCCCGCGCCGAGATCCTTCAAGAGTTCATCGCGGCTCATGCCGATCAAGTCAAAGTCTTTGAGAAAGTATGCAAACATAGCGCAGCCATCAAGTTCTTTCGCCCACATATTTGGATAGAACCGTTGCCATTCTGGGCCTAGTGGATTAGCGATGAACTTGTCGTTTGAAATCGGCTGCAGGAATATGGAGCTAGGTGGTAAGACATATTTGCCAGCCAAGTCAATAACTGCATAGTGTCTGTTATCGATCCACTTCATCTTTAATTTGCTTTGGGCTGCTTTTTCGATTGCATCTCGCTTTTTGGCATCCATTTCATCGCTGATTTCAAATTTGGTTGCATGGCCAGACGAATCTATTATTGTCGTTATTTGCTTATTCGTTTTTTTGTCGTGGCTTTTGGCTTCAAATGTTTTTCCATCGCCAGCAAAGGCTATGTCGTCATATAAAGGCTCAATGAAAATCTCTCCAGTTACCCGTTTCATGCCAAACGAGCCTTCCGTGCCAATGCTTTGCAGTAAATGCCGTCGCGGGTCTTCGCCTGCCTTGACGGGAACATCCAGCCAGCTGAGGCCAAATCGGCGCTCTCTAAAATCACCAGCTCTCCTAATCTCGTCGGCGAGCGGATATTTTTTATGCGGAGTCACTGAAGTGTCGATGAGTGCAGCTGTGTTAGTTTCGCCTTCTATAACAAAAAAATAGTTTGGTGCAAACTCAATAATTTGCCTGTATGTTGGCTGTAGCACCCATTTTAAATTGCTATCAAAGACGCCGTATAAGCTCCCTGGTATTGCCTTGTTTTCTGTTTGTATTTGCTTGCAAGTTTCGACAACCGTCTGGGGCTCTGCGGCATTCGCTGACTGATTTAAGACAAGGCACAGGCAGGCGCTGCATAAAGCTGTTGCTGCGCCTGTAAGGTGTTTTAGTAGCAAAATACGACTCCACTTCTGTTAATAGGATGCTTCAATCTTTCGCTGCTATCTGCGGTTGGCTTGTTTTGCCCTTTTTGCTCAGTATCATGATGATTATTAGAATACCTATCAAATAGTATTTTTGTTCTGAGAATAATTGATAGCCAGTTTGAATCATTTCGCCTGGCACGCTCAGCATGTGCGCAATCAGCATTGCTGCAATCCACAGCGCTGCATTCAGTGGTTCAACAAACCACAAGAGTCCAAATACTATCCATATGCCAAATTGGCCGAAGCGATTCATGGCCTCTTGAGCGCCGCGTGGCAGCCAAGGTTCGATTACACCGTAACCATCGAGAGGGGGAATCGGCATTGAGTTGAGAATCAAGCAGACGATTTGCAGCAGCACAAGCAGTGCCAGAGCTGGCCAGAGGGTGTTGTCGGGATTTTGCTTGACGAACCCAAGCATGAATGGAGAAGCGTAAACAAAAATCATTACAGCGCTGCCAAATGGTCCGGCGGCTGACACTGCTGAATTCCAAAAGCGGTTGCGCAAGGCGCTTCTGTCTATGTACACTGCCGCACCAGGTAGGGCGATTCCGCCCAGCATAAGCATGATGATTGGTATCACTAGTGTCAGGCCGGGGTCTGTATATTTGATGGGGTTGAGAGTTAAGTAGCCTTTGTCTTTGACCGACTTGTCGCCGCCAGCATATGCCACCACGGCATGGCAAAACTCGTGTATGCACAAGGCAAAAATCCAGCCGATACAAACTACTAAAGATAAGCTCATTTTTTTGCCTTTATATGTTCAATCTAGACAGTAGTATAGCTGGTTATGAAGCCCCAAGGCTGGTTAGGCCGTTTATAGTTAGGCAATTTATAGTTAGGCAAGCTATGGTTTTGGCTGCTTGGCCTTGGTCTTGGCCGGTCTCACTTTGCCTATGTCTAGCATTTCGCCAAATTCGTCTATTGAGCCGGTCATACCTTTGAACTTAAAGCGGCTATCGATTGTTTTTAATGTTTTGTAGTTTTGGGGTAGGGCAAATGTCGAAGCAGGTATAGAGTCGCTTCTTCTCAGCTTTCTTGTATGTATGAACCAGTGCATCTCGTTTGTCTCTTTGACTTTTCCCATGCAGTTAATTAAGAGGCCGTCGAGTTCTGTACAATTATATAGATGGCATTGTATTGCCGCTACCTGCGGTGCCTTTGAAAGCTGGTATGAGTCTACAAAATAGTTGGTAATCTCTCTTTGCTTTTCTGTCTGGAATATGGCCGTTGTAATCTTCTCGCCAGGAAATAGATATTGGTATGTTGGCACGCCAATCTCTCTTAGTTTAATTGGCTTTTTCGAGATTGGTTTGTCGAGAGTGCATTCATCGGTTGCGCCTACTGTAGAGGTGTTGAAGTTGCGCCATTGTGAGAGCTTGACGAATCCCATCTCTTTTGTGTCAGGTCTGAAAACACAGATAGTCCAATCTGGGGCTTTGGCTATAGCTGAGAAGCCGCACGACCGAATATCAATGCGAATGGCTTGGTCTGTGACAACGAAGTTTATTGGGCCGCCGTTGCTAGATTCTTGAAATATTAGCCAGCCTTTGTAAGAGCCTTCTTTACTGTTTGGAGTGGCCCAAGATGGTAGGCCTGTGAAAGAGCCGACTGCTAAGCCGACTGTCACACACAACACAAAACAAATGAGCTTGCAGATCGGGCTTGCTATTCCTCTGCGCAGTTTGACAGGAGTGATTCGGACATATTTCAATTTTGCATGGCTCCTGTTTCAATTATCTATTTTTATTCTCTACTTGAGTAGCTTTTTGCGGCTGCCTACCACCCATTCGTTGTCTCTAATTATTGTCTCTGTAGCTTTGTCTATTTTGTAGAGTTGGCAGACGATGGTATCAATTTCTTCTTGAATTTTCCTTTCATGCTCAATCAATTCTGCCGCTGGTATAGTCAGTTGATTTTCGTGCCAGTGGCGCATTAGGGCTATTGCATCTTTGGCTAATTCGCTTACGCGTGTTGATATTTCGACACTGGGCGCGCTAAACGGCAATCGACGCAGGTCGCCTATTTGAAAATTGATGGTGGGGTTGAGTACCCCTAGCAGGTAGATTGTTAGAGATGAGTTGAGGAAGCCTAGTAGATAATGATGGTCAATTTTATTTGAAAATATTGCTGAGCTGGCTATATCAAATATAGAATTTTCGCTCAATAAGCGCGCTTTGAAGCCGGTGGTGCCAATGTAAGAGTAGGTGAGGCCAGGTTTGAAATAGTACTCTTCACCAGGCAAGGCCCGCGATTGGCCTCGTTCTTTGCGGTACTGGCGAATGCTGTTGCCGTTGTCTGGCCAAAATAGGCGGTAGCTAGTTTGGTGGTACCACTTTTGTCCGCCGCCTTTATCGTATGGTACATAGAGGTTCTTTTCCTCTTCAGGAAGTCGGGAGGCGAGTTTGACGAACTTCTCGTTGTTGCAAGTAAATAGTCCATTGACGATAGCAATTCCTTCAATTTCACTAAGAGCGGGAAGTACTTTGAAGCAATTTGCTAAAACGGTTGGGCAGTCGAAGGCAAAGGGATTGCCGCTA
>LNEX01000462.1 GCA_001464165.1 bacterium Ga0077546 | reverse complement strand
ATCGGCCGCGTTGGCTGACTCGGCAATTGGTGCACGATATTAGTGCTGTTTTGATTGAAGGCAGTAGAGAAAGTGAAAAGCGAGCTTTCATTCTGGCTGTGGCGGCACATCCGTTAAAGGCTGTTAAGCTGGCTCAGATGACCTGGTTTATGCCCATGGAAAAACTGAAGAATGCTTCAGCTTCTGCTTTGGAAGCTGGAGAGTTAGTTTCTATCGCTGATTTGCTCATGGCCACTTCAACCAGAGAACAGATTGGCTTGAAGATTCTGGCATTGCTACAAACACTCATGGCTAATGAAGACAATTCTCGTTTTGGTGTCAGCATTGAGACTATGCGCAAAAAGACTTTCAATACTCTCACGCGGCCAGTGATGCAAGCAATCGTGGCCGACCTGGCGCAGAAAGGCTTATTGGCTCGGGAAGGCGATCGCATATTCACCATTGCCGGATATGACGTTTACGAAAACGGCGATAGCAATGCAGACGATGGCTTTAGCAAAGAGAGCATCGCTAATTCTGCGCCAATACTCAATGCCGCTGGCCGTGCCATGGCAGCGGCCTATTCATCGCTGGTTACCCCGGCCAGTATTACTGACGAGATTCTTGATGATGAAGCTGGCCCGGGCTCAGCTTCTGCCGCAGCGGCTGCCACCGAGGGTTCGGCCACTATTTCTGCTCCGGTCGACCCGCAATTCGCCCAGACTAATAGATTGCGCGATCAAATCATGGCTTTGCTCAACCAGCATCCCTGCCTAGAAATAGAAGAAGTAGCTCGCCAGGTCAAACTCGATGTGAAGAAACTGCATCTCACTCTCGACGGCATGGTGAAGAACAAACAAGTGGTCATCGTTGATCACGACTTCGTTGCTACTGCTGGTAAAATCAGAGCAGCTCACTTGGTGCTGCATAAATTGTGGACAACAAAAAAAGACATTTCCCCTTCTGATTTCAGAGAAGGTCTAAGTACTACCCGCAAATATGCCATGGCTCTGCTTTCGCACTTTGACGAAAAAGGCGTAACCAAGCGTATTAGCGGCGGACGCGCCTTGCTGCGAATGCCTGAGTAGGCTGTAATTGAATTTTTCGATTTAACAATCGGCAAAAGGCGTAAGCAAAAGCGAATCAACCAAGGAATTCGAAAATTCAAATACTGTCGGCGATAATTTGCTCGAATCCTAAACGAAAAACCAAAATGAGTGAACAAAATGAATCACCCACTCCTTTATCTCGAAGATTTAGTTGTCGGTCAGCGCTTTGTTAGTGGCACATATAAGGTAGAAGCAGCCGAGATTAAAGAGTTTGCTGCTAAATATGACCCGCAGTCTTTTCACCTTGATGAAGAGGCAGCTGTGGACACTTTCTTTGCTGGTCTTGCCGCCAGCGGTTGGCTGACAGCCTCGATTACTATGCGCTTACTTGTTGACGGTGGTCTGCCGGTGGGTGGCGGCTTAGTTGGAGCTGGCGGTGAAATTAGTTGGACACGGCCAGTAAGACCAGGTGATGTATTGCAAGTAGCCAGTGAAGTGCTTGATATTTCGCCCCTAAGTCCCAGACCAGGTCGCGGAATTGTCACGGTGCGCAGCAAAGTCACCAATCAAGATGATAAACAAGTACAGGTGTTCACCTTTAAGCTTTTGGCAGCACACCGGCCTGTGTGAAAATTATTCGTCTATGAATCGACAGCTACAACAATGTGGTCGCTGGCTTGGCCTTTGCTGCCATCTTTGAAGACTGGCCAGAGCCGCAGTTGATAAATACCTAAGGCGGAGAAATCTTCTCGCTTCAGTGTGATTGTGCCGCTCTTGCCACTAAACTCGGTTTTGAATTTAGTGTTTGTTTGGGCTACCCGGCTTGGCGTTGTACAGTTCTGTTCTTCGAAAAGCAGATTGGGGCGGGTTACTTCCATCCAGACGCCAACTGGGTCGCCTTTGATTTGGCTGATATCAAAGGTAATGTCGTCTTGTTTTTTCTCTTGAGAAAGATGCAGGAAGCCTTTGCTGCCTAGATAACCAGAATTGGCGAAATTGAGACGGGGCACCAGGCTTGCTGCGGGAGCCACTGCTATTTCTTCAATTATGCAATTGCTATCGTGGGGCAAGCGCAGAGTGAGCCCGTGTGATTTACCCCCCAGCGACCATTCGGGGAGGCTGCGCAAGGGGAATATTAATGTGGCTTCCCCTATGGTGGTTGGCATTGGCGTCGGGGTGCGGCGCTTGATGTCGAACTGCGGTACTAAATCGTTTGTGTATAAAAGATCGGCCCCTTCTTTTGCTGAGGCTGATTTAAAGGCATCACTGACAGCCTGCTGTTTCAGTTTGACAGTGACGAACTCTAGCGCGTAGGCGTTGATGGGGCCTGGGTCAAAGCGCATCTCGGGGCGGCCGAGTTTACCGCTGCCGCCGATGACACTGAGCGTGCCATCGGGCAAAAATTCAAATTTGGTATTTTCACTCTGTACTGGTTTGAGCACCGTCTGTAGAGCCCCAGCGCTAAATACTTTTGCTTCTTTGACTGGATACTCTTTGATGTCGTTCAGTTCCATCTTTTCGAAGTGGCCTTTGCTGTTGGCTGTCTCAGCCACTTCTGGGCACCAGCGGTAGACCAATACTTTGTCGCGGTCTTTGTATAGAGATTCTTTCATATAGCCAAAGGGCAGAATTGGTTCAAACTTATCCACCATGATGGCATTGACTGCATCGCGCTCAAGCTGCGGAGTACGCGTCATTCCGACAAGAGCATTGCGACAGATATAGGCGCCGTGAATTTGATCCGGCAGGCCAACAAAAAGAATTTGTGGATCGCCTGGTACTTCTTTGTAGAGCTTTGATAATCCAGCTCTAATAGAATTGGCTTCTACTCCGGCGTCAACCCAAGCTTGGTTGTTGAGATGCAGAACATAGAAAGAGAGGGCGACGAAACCCACTCCGAGAAGTGAGCGTGACCATAGTTGTTTGCGGGCGACTATACCGCGAGATACTACAACTACAGCTAGTGCTATTAAAAATGCTAGTGGAACAGTGGCCACGTAAGCCAATCTACTGCCTTGTAAGTCATCGGCAATGGCGAAAATTTTGTAGACCGGTGCTAACGACAGCACCAACCAACCGCAGAGGAATAAGAACAGGCGTCCCAGTGCTGGAGTCAAGACAAGATTGACGAGAGTGCCGAGGCCGATTAAACCTAGGTAGAAATCCCACAGTCTTGTGGGAATGGCGCGAGCACTAATTAGCTCGTGATTGAGAGGCTCGAAGAAGAGCCTGAGTCCGTTTAGCCAGGTTTTGATAAAGGCTTTGTAGTTGGCGATGAAGAAGAGCGAGTCGTCGTAACCGCCGACAAATGTTCCAAGAGCAAAGCGTCGTACGATGAAATAGACAACAATCAAACCCCAGTACATGGCCGTATTCTTGAGGGCACGCACTAGGTATGACTTGCTCAGTAGGCCCTCTAAAACAGAACGTGGACGCTCACCGGGCGCGGCATAGAGCAATTCTATTAGAACGAAAATAGCAGGCAGTGTAATGGCCATTTCTTTTGAGAGCAGTGCCAGTACCATCAATATAAATGAGAATGCTAGGGAGGCTTTCTTGCTAGCGAACCAGTTAGTTTTTTCGCCGCCAGCTTTGCGTGCTCTTAGATAGAACCAGAAAGATCCAGTAATGAAGGCGGTAACAACCGCGTCAACTCGGCCTGTAATCCAAGAAACTGTTTCAGTGTGCAAAGGGTAAAGCCCAAACACTGCGCTTGCGAAAAATGGCCATATATATAAGATTGAAATCGGCAGGGCTTTGTAAGTCTTGCCCGATAGCTCTTCTTGAATTTTTGCCTTTTCTTCTCGCAGGGTTAGAATCGCCAGTTCGCGAGCTATCAAAAATATGAAAGCGGTGCTGGCTAGGTGGAAAAGCAAATTGGTGAGGTGAAAACCGATAGCGCTATGATTCCATAGGACATAGTCAGAGACCATGAATACAGAGATTAGCGGACGGTAAAACTTAGTGGTGGTGCCGTCTAGCCAAGATGTGTGAAAATTGCGCCAAACTAGTTCTGGATGCTGCACTGCTTCTTTTAACCAGATCAAGTGCACATAGTCGTCACCGGCAAAGAAATCAAAGAGTATTGGCATATAGCCAACGAAAGTGAGCACTAAGGCTAGTGCCATCAACGCAATCAAATAAAGGCTGGAATTTTTCAAGAAGTCAGCGGGGGCGGGCTTGACAGCCGCCGCCATAACAGAACTACCGGAGGCCGAGGCTTCCGGTAGTTTGGCATTTTCGCTTGTTTCTTCGTTCAACTGTGGCCTTAGGCTAAACTGCTAATCCTGCGACTTGACCAACTGGAGTGACGACAGCAATTTCGCTTGCCATAATTTCAGTTATGGTTTTGCCAACTGTTTCTACTTGTTCGTCGGTCAATTCGGGATACATTGGCAATGAGAGAACTTCTCTAGAGAGTTGTTCTGAAATTGGGAAGTCACCCATTTTGTAGCCGAGATTGGCGAAGGCTTTTTGCACATGTAGTGGAACTGGGTAGTAGCACATAGAGCCAATACCAGCTTCGGTCAAGCGAGCAATGAGCTTGTCGCGATTAGGATTATCGAGAGCGGAAAGATCTTGAGTGGAGATTTTGTCTGATGTCAAAACACGCACTGTGTATTGGTGATAAACGTGCTTAACGCCGGTTTCGCTATTTTTTGCACCATTAGCAACTCCACCAGCTAAGCTGACGCTTGGTCGAATTAGTCCGGGGCAGTTGGCCAAACTAGCATCATATATAGAGGCTAGATGAGCGCGTCTATCGTTCCACTGTTTGAGATAAGGCAATTTGACAACGAGTGTTGCTGCTTGCAGTTCATCAAGGCGGCTGTTGACGCCCAGTTCATCGTGATAGTAGCGACGTCTCATACCGTGAGCGCGAATCGCTCTGATACGCTCAGCGACAACTGGGTCTTTGCTGACGATCATACCGGCATCACCAGCCGCGCCTAGGTTTTTGGTTGGATAGAAGCTTGTGCAGGCCACGTCACCGAATGATCCGGTTGGTTTGCCTTTGTAAGTAGCACCAATGCCTTGGGCATTGTCTTCAATTACTTTCAAGCCGTAGCGCTCAGCGATGGCGCAGATTGGTTCCATGTGAGATGGCAAGCCGTAGAGGTGCACCGGCATGATCGCTTTGGTCTTGGGGGTGATGGCTTTTTCAATCAACGCTGGGTTGATGTTATAGCTGGTTGGGTCGATGTCGACGAAAACTGGAGTGGCGCCGCGCATAACAATCGCTTCGACTGTAGCGGCGAAAGTGAAGGGGGTGGTGATGACTTCATCGCCGGGGCCGATATCGAGGCCCCAGAGAGCTAGCATCAATGCGTCAGTGCCATTTGCTACGCCGATGCCATCATTAACACCGCATAATTCAGCCACTTGCTTTTCTAGGGTGCCGACGTACTTTCCGAGAATGTAGTTGCCGCTGCGGAGTACTTCTAGAACGGTGGACTCTAATTCTTCCTGGATGGTCTCGTACTGGGCTTTGAGGTTGAGAATCGGAATACTTTGGGTCATTTAATAGGTTCCTTTGGCGAATTAGTCTTGGTTCTTCGACTGATTCTTTATCGGGAGCATGACGGACAATCTTGTGGGCGTTTTATCCGACAGAGTGAGTCTAGCTGGTTCGAGGGACGATTCAAAGGTGTTGCAAATAAGCTTATCTAAAGGCTTGGCTGAGTCAGGCTTAATCTTCATTGGCTGAAAATCGCTGGCAGATGCTAGGGGGCAAGATTGCAGGGTCGCAAAAAATCTATCTGATAAGAGAGCATGAAATTGCTCTTATCTATTAAATAAAGTTAGATTCTAAAGTGCGTTCAAAAAGTTAAAAAAGCAAAAAAAAGGAGAGGCGAACCTCCCCTTTTTGATTTTTAGACCTTGAATCATAAGCAGCGCGAGCTACCTACTTTGATTCAGGTTCTTATCTCTTTTTGCTTGGCACAGCTACGGTTCTTGAAAGAGCGTTTGTGACGAACAAGTTGAGGCTGACGCCTTCTTTTTCGGCTCTGTCAACGAGGGCTTGGTGCAATGACTTCGGCAAGCGCACTGTGAATTTGCCGGAGAAATTCAAATATTGGTCTTCGCTAGCACGCGAGGTGGTAGCTTTGGCCTTGGTGGTGTGCTTAGGGGCTGCGGTCTTGCGAACAAGTTTGCGGGTGCCAACAGCTTTTTTAGCTACATGTTTTGCAGCTGGCTTAGCGGATTTAGCAGCTTTAGGTTTTGCCTTGCCACCAGTTTTACGAACTCCTGCCATGTTTCACTCCTTCGTGTTTTTTTTGGGTCAATCGGAAACCAGCCCGCGGGCGAGCCGCGAGGGCTGCTCAGGGTGCTAATGCAGAAAAATGCTTTTAGACAGTTTTCTGTAGAGCGCTCCACCTAAATGGCATCGCTCTAATTTGTTCGGTGGGACTTAAGTGGTTTCCACCGTTTTATACGGTTACCACCACTCTAGGTGGCATAAGTATTGTACCAAACAAGTATCCGTTTATAACCACTTTGTATATAGAAATTTTCTATCGTTGGGGCACAAGGGTTTCGGGGATCTGATACCAGACAAATGTGACACCAGGGGTGATTTTAGCTCTGCCAATGGTGCCGCACCATTCATAATGGCTGGTATCAAAGTAGCAGTGACCGCAAAATAGATAATCGGTTAAGCTTGTCTGAAGCCAGTAAGCCCCAGCGGGTGGTAAGCCTTGAGAGTTCTGATCGTAAAACTTAGCGCCATGGGTGATGTCGTGCATTGCCTGCCGCTGGCAGCTCGAATCAAAGAAAGATTACCAAATGTTGAACTTACCTGGTTGGTCGAGCCCGCGGCTCAAGATCTTCTGACCGGCAATCCTGCAGTAGACCGGGTACTGCTGTTCCCTCGCAAGGCCTGGCTCAAGGAAATGCGCAAAGTGGGGCCACTAATCTCTACCTTTGGTGCCGCTAAAAAGTACTTCCAAGAGTTGAAAGACTTCAAGTTTGACCTGGCAATAGATGCCCAGGGATTGCTCAAGAGCGCCATACCTGCCTATTTATCGGGCGCACCACTGCGGGTTGGTTTTGCCGGCACCAGAGAGGGCGCCGCCAAATTGCTAACCCATGCTCTAGAGGTCGGAGACTATTTTGCTCCGGATAGGCATGTGGTCGAACTGAATATGGCCCTCGCCGATTTCGCTCTCGAAACTCTGGCTCAAGAGCGCTCTACCTGCATGCGCCTCGCCGAGCGTGACCGGGTGGTGCACTTCCCCCTGCCAGATCCTGGAGATGCCGCTCTAGCTTTTGTTTCGAGCAAGCTTGATAACTTAGAGCGGGCACCAGAGGCGGAGCCGCACCAGTTATCTGAGCCGGGCCAAGCTGAGGCACCAAAGACGGAGCCGATTGGTTTGCTCCCCCTTACTATGCCTGAGGCACCAAAGGCGGGACCACTAGTTGCCCTGATTCCCGGCACCACCTGGCCTACCAAAATCTGGCCTGACGATCAGTGGATTGCCTTAGGACGCTTACTCTGTGAGCGTTTAGGGGCTCGGCTTCTGCTTGTTGGCGGGCCGGGCGATAGGGGCACCAATCAATACATATATAAAGGAATAGAATCGGCCGCTAAGAATCTGACCGCCAACTCCCTAATTGATCTCACGGGTGAAACCAGCTTAATGCAATTGGTGGCACTCTTTAAAAGATGCGATTTGGTGCTTGGTGCTGACACCGGTCCGCTCCATCTAGCTGCCGCAATCGCCCATGAGGCCTTCAATAGCGAGGTTGCTCATCGAGAACCTAAGGCGCTCAAGAACAGTGCTCATCGAAAATCTTTAGAGTTTGAAGTACAGTCTGTGGCAGTGGCTAGACCAAAAGTGGTGGCAATTCATGGTGCTACTCCGTGGTTGCTTAATGGACCGTACGGAAGTATGGGTAGTGCGGTGCATTTAAACTTAGATTGTCAGCCTTGCTTTGAAAAGAGCTGCCGCATTAAGGCCGAAACCAAATCAAAATCTATTCCATGCTTAAAAGACCTCCCTGTTGAGGAGGTCTTTAAAGCGGTTGATAAAGCATTGGGAAAGAAACTCTAGTTTTTTTGCTCAAGCTTTAGCTAATTTATTCGCCGATTCTATTCGCTGAATCTATTCGCTGATCCATTTTTCGATGGTGCGGTTCCAGCCGTCTACTAGTTCGTCGCCCTTGAAGAACAGACCGATTTCACGAGCAGCACTTTCAGGACCATCCGATCCGTGTACTACGTTGCGGC
>LNEX01000461.1 GCA_001464165.1 bacterium Ga0077546 | reverse complement strand
CTCTGGATAGCTTTCGTTTGCGCATACAAAGCGAACTAAAATGACCAGCCTAAAACAAGCATCTAACAGGCAAGCTAATGTTGCTTGCGAGCTTAATGCTAGCAGTTCAGCTGTTCGCCTTTTGAGCCAACAGAATATGCTCTATGCGGTCGCTACAGCTGGTACAGCCGTTTGCGCTCTATGGAACAGTAACAAATTTATGCCGTGCGTTTTTTCATCATTTTGTAGGCTTCATAGACAGCGCCTAGACCTACAAGTGCATAAACAACGCGTGTTGCAGTGCCATCACCAAGAACAGTGGTTACGAAGTTATAGTTGAAAGCGCCGACTAGTCCCCAGTTTATGCCGCCAATGAGCAGCAAAAGAAACAGAATAAACTCCAAATTTTTCATAGTATTTTCACCTGGCAATCACATCTTAAAAACCTGCAGACACTTTCTGCAAATTGATATGAGTGCTTACTCACCATTCTAGTACTTGGGACGGTAGGAAGTCAAGAGGAGGCGGCCTCGGAAGCTAGCCTGGGTGCTGGCTTTAGCTCAGACTGGATTTTTTACTTCTTCCGGAATGCCTGCTACTGGCCGTTCTTGGCATGTTCCGCCGTATCCTTAATGGCTTTCCTTGAAACTCTGACAGGTAGTGCTTCAGGAACATATTCGTCTAAACTCGGTCGAGGCTATACTATGTGAGCGCTGAATCAGCACTGACAAAATGTAAGCTTGTTAGAGCGATGACAAGCAGGCAAAAATCAATCAAAAAACGAATTGCAAAAAATGAAGCAGAAAAATGAAACCAGGTAGCAAAAAACATTCCAAACAGCCCGCACCTGCAGCGGCTGTAGCCAAAGTTGCAACTGAGCGCAAAGATGGATTTGTGCTCGTGCGTGGTGCCCGTGAGCATAATTTGAAAGACATTGATGTTGATATTCCCCGCGATTCACTAGTGGTTTTCACCGGTGTCTCTGGTTCAGGCAAGTCATCGCTAGCCTTTGGCACTCTCTATGCTGAGGCCCAGCGCCGCTATCTTGAATCAGTGTCGCCTTATGCTCGTCGTCTTTTCCACCAAATGAGTGTGCCCGAAGTTGATGAGATAGAAGGTTTGCCACCAGCGGTAGCACTACAACAGCAGCGTGGCGCCCCCACAACTCGTTCTTCAGTTGGCAGCGTCACTACGCTTTCCAACCTCCTGCGTATGCTCTATTCGCGGGCCGGAGCCTATCCTGCTAATCAGCCCCATTTAGACGCCGAGGCATTTTCTACTAATACACCATCTGGTGCCTGCCCTGACTGTCATGGTCTGGGCCGTATCTATGAAGTGACAGAAAAGTCGATGGTGCCTGACGATAGTCTCACCATACGGCAGAAGTGTATAGCCGCATGGCCACCGGCTTGGCATGGTCAAAATTTGAAAGACATGCTGGTCACTCTTGGATATGACATTGATAAGCCCTGGCGCGAAATGTCCAAAAAAGATCGCGACTGGATTCTCTTCACCGATGAACAGCCAGTTGTGCCAGTCTATGCTAATTTTGAAGCGCACGAAGTAAAAGCGGCCATGAAGCGCAAAGAGCCGCCAAGCTATAACGGCAATTTCTCTAGTGCAAAGAGGCACGTGCTCTATAACTTTGCCAATACTCAAAGTGCCGCCATGAAAAAGCGAGTTTCTAAGTATATGGTCAGCGCTGAATGTCGCCTCTGCAAAGGCAAAAGGCTGCGTCTTGAGTCACTTTCTGTTAAGTTTGCTGGCTTAGATATTGCTGACATTACTAATTATCCAATCATCAAGCTTTCTGAAATTTTGCGACCATATGCTGATGGGTCGGCTCCGGCACTGGTTAAGTTAGAGAAAGAGCATCCAGAAAAAGCGATTGTAGCTCAGCGCATTGCTTTTGATTTAAATGCTCGCATTTCTGTTTTGCTCGATCTTGGCCTTGGCTATTTAGCTCTCGATCGTGGCACTCCTACTCTTTCTCCTGGCGAATTGCAACGCTTGCGGCTAGCTACCCAGGTGCGCTCTAATTTGTTTGGAGTGGTCTACGTACTAGACGAACCATCGGCGGGGCTTCACCCGGCCGATACAGAGGCCTTACTTTCTGCTCTGGAACAGCTTAAGAGTTCTGGCAATTCACTCTTTGTCGTCGAGCACGATCTCGATGTGATCAAGCATGCTGACTGGATTGTCGATGTCGGGCCGGCTGCCGGAGAGCAGGGCGGCTATGTACTTTATAGCGGCCCCTCTGCCGGTTTAGCGGAAGTAGAAGAGTCGCAGACTAGACGTTATTTGTTTGCTGAAGAAAAGCCGCCACAGCGAAAGTTGCGCAAGCCCTCGGGTTGGCTCAAGCTCTCAGGTGTTACTCGCAATAATCTAAACAAGCTAGATGTCGCTTTTCCCCTTGGTGCTTTTACAACTATCACTGGTGTTTCTGGCTCGGGTAAATCCAGTCTCGTTAGTCAGGCTCTGGTCGAGCTTGTGGCCGAGGCCCTTGGGCAGCAAGTTCCTATTGCTGAAGAGGAAGGCGAAGAACTTGAGAAGGCCGAGGTGGCCAAAACTGGCGGACAGATTGCTTCTGGAATGGAAGGAGTCAAGCGCCTTGTGGTGGCCGCACCCCGCGATCAAACCTTGCTACTTATACTGGCCTGTTTGATCACATTCGAAAATTGTTCGCTAGCACAAAAATGGCTCAGGCTCGCCGTTACGACGCCGGTCGCTTTTCTTTCAACGTCGCCAAGGGGCGCTGTGACAATTGCGAAGGCGAAGGCTTTGTCATGGTTGAGTTGCTCTTTTTGCCCAGTGTCTATGCCCCTTGCCCCACCTGTCATGGTGCCCGCTATAATGCCAAGACTCTTGATATAAAATATCGCGATAAAAATATTGCCGAAGTGCTGGGCATGACCGTTGACCAGGCTTGGCAGTTCTTCGAAGATGAGCCTGCCGTGCGCCGATCTTTTCATGTTCTGCGCGAAGTTGGTCTGGGCTATTTGCGCCTTGGTCAGCCAGCCACTGAGCTTTCTGGTGGAGAGGCCCAGCGCATCAAGCTTGCCACTGAATTACAGCGTGTGCATCGCGGCGATACACTTTATGTGCTCGATGAGCCCACTACTGGATTGCATCCTTCTGACGTTGAAAAACTAATGACTCAACTTGATGGTTTGGTGCAGTCAGGCAATACAGTAATAGTGGTAGAACACGAAATGCGCGTGGTAGCTGGCAGTGATTGGGTGATAGATATTGGCCCCGGTGCTGGTGACCAGGGTGGCCAAATTGTCGCCGCTGGTAGTCCTCAGCAACTAGCCGAAGTAAAAAGCAGCCGCACAGCGCCGTATTTAAAACGCTTTTTGGGTTAGTGTATTGGCTGATAGCGAAAAGCGGAAATAGGTGTATATACACCTATTTCCGCTTTTCAATGGCTGGGCTTACTTGCTTGTTTACTTGCTAGTTGGCGCGTCATGCAAGTAGCGTGACGGCGTATCTGGCACGGTCAGAATTGATTCTTTTAAGAGCAAGAACATAGTTGGCTGAATTTTTAGCTCGCCGCTGTAGGGGTGGCTATAAGCTGACAACATCCAGATGTTGAGTGCCATAGCTATGGCGACAAGGGTGGTCATCATGCCTTGAATTTTGGGAAATTCTGAAGCGAATATATAACTCAAGAATATTGTAATGGCAGCTCCGAGGCCGACTATCAGCCAAAGGGCTGGTTGCATTGACGTTTGTGCTAGTAGAATGCGGGCGCGCCTATGTTCACCAAGACTCTGCATCGAGCTAATCAGACCTTGCTGCAAGTTGCTCTGTCTATCATTTTCCGGTACTGTAGCTACCACTGATTCCCAAAGCTTTTGATAAGTTTCCCAGCCGTGATTGATCTTTTCACGACGTTCCATCTTGGGCCATTCGCTGGTGATAACGTCGTCAACATAATCGCGACAGAACTGCCTAATTCTTGGTCTATCGATATCTGATAGCCCTCGTGCCACTCTAAAAATGCTGGCTACATTGCTAGCTTCTTGTTCATCATGCATGCGGGCGTCGTTATATTTATCCATGGCTGAGGCCACCATGAAGCCTAGTAAGACCGCAAAGAGTGTACCGACCACGCCCATCATCGCTTCGCCCGCGCTGTGATGTTTCTCTAAAACTTCTTGTTTAAACGAGCGATTGACCAGCCACTGGCCAGCCAGAGCCAGTGAGACAAATACAACTATAAATAATGCGCCGTGTCCTAATGTATACATGACAGCAGAGGATAGCAAATCTTCGCAGTCATGACTAGCCCGACCTTAACGCACCGTGAAAAGCAGATAATTGGCCATACTAAAGACCACTAAGATGGCGAGGGCGTCTCCTGCTACAAACAGCAGCTTTTTCTCTGATCGATAGGTAAGTCCGATTACTACTATTGCCGTGGAGACTACTGCTGTCAGAGCTGTCAGAACGTTGATTTCAGAAACAGACCGCAGTAGTGGAGCTTTTAAGTAGCAAAAATCAATGATCCCAAGAATTGCCACATTGAAAAGATTGCTCCCCAAGAGATTTGCCACGGCCATGTCGAAGGCACCTAAGCGAGCCGCTGCAACAGATACAGTAATTTCTGGCAGAGAAGTGGTAATGGCAATGAATGAAGAACCGATAAAGCTCTCGCCCCAGCCCGTAGCTTTTGCTATCTTTTCACCAATTTCTGGCAGATAGCAGGCCGCTGCAACAATCATTAGCGAGTAAAACGTAAAGAACAAAATTGATTTGCGCAGAGTGGCCCCGGGTTGCTCAGATTCAGCTATTTCACCGGCAAATGCTTTGACGCGATTTCTCTCGTAAGAGTAGATGAGCTTCATAGCAAGGAGATACACGCCTATAAAAACTAGACTCAGTGGATCAATAGAGTTAAGGGTCGTGAGGACTGGCAGATGCTTACCAAAGAGGATATCTATGGCAGCGAAGCTTACTAGCACAATGCCAAATCCAGCAGACAACATGTGCCCTTGGTGCACCATTAGTGATACTGGTTTTCCTCTTGAGAGAAGATCTAGACCAGCAATCACCAGTAAATTGAACATGCAACTACCGAGGGTGCCGCTCACAGCCATGTCTGGGAGGTCGTTAAGTGTTACTGCTGAAACACCGGTTATCAATTCTGGTAAAGACGTGATCGTCGCCAATAGCACAAGGCCTACCCAGTTGCGGCCAAGACCAGTTTTGTCGGCTATGACATCGCCGTGGAAAGTGAGTTTTGTACCGGCAAACATAATTATGCCCGCGCACAGGGCAAATTCTATCCAGATATTGAGCATCAGTATTGCACCGCGCTTTCCAGAAGAAGAGTAATAATGATAAGGTGCCGCTGCGAACAGCGGCACCTTTGAGGGTATCAGAAAAGCAAATATTAGTGGCCCTTTTTGCTTCCTTTTTTAGAAGTGCTTTTCTTGGTCTCTTTAGTTTCTTCGGTCTTTACTTCTGTTGTTTCAGCGCTCGTTTCAGAATCTGTAGCTGCACTGGCATCTACTTCTGTTGTTCCAGCGGTATCAGCTCCAGTAGTGGCAGTACTTTCGCTAGTTGTTGATGTCGTGGTGCTCGTCGAAGCCGCGTCTTGCTGTGAGCAGCCTGTGGCGGTAAAAGCAACCATTAACAGTGCCGCTAGTAAGTTTAGTGAGTGGCGCATTTGATCTCCGTGTCGATAGGTTATTTTTTCAGTAATTACTAATTGGCGATCCTCGATGGCCGAGGTCTAGGCAAAAGATAAAGAGAAGGAGACGAATCCGAAGCTTTATCGCTGAGAATCACCAGGGGGCCATGTTATAGCAAAGTTCTTGCAAAAAGCTTGCCTTGATAGCTTTGCAACCCAGTTCTTCTCAAGTACGACTTCGAGCGTGTAAGATTGTTTTACTGGTGCTTTCAAAAAGAGGAATCCATGGGCTTCAAGTTACTTGCTCACGTTGATGAGTCGCGCTTGAGCGCATTGCAAAGCAGGTTAGAGACAATCAGTCTCCTCAGTCCTGAGTTTCTAGTTCTGCTTTCTGGATCGACCGTTATAGCTACGTTTGGACTCTTCCAAAATAGCGCAGCTGTGATCATTGGAGCGATGATTATTGCGCCACTTATGCGACCACTGGTGGCTTTGTCTTTGGCAACTATAACTGCTGACACTGCTCTTCTTCGTCGGGCCATGCTTACTTTAGTTGTCGGCTCCATAACTGGTTTGTTGATCGCGACTGTCATGGCCTCTTTTCTTCGCTCGCTTGAGCTTAGTGCCGAAATTCTAGGTAGGACCCATCCTACTTTGCTTGATCTGGGTGTGGCGCTCGTTGCCGGAGCCATTGGTGCCTATTGCCAGACTAATCAGAAGTTGGCCGACAGCCTTGCTGGCGTTGCCATAGCTGTTGCGCTGGTGCCTCCATTAAGTGTGGTTGGCATTGGTCTTGCCCTAAATCAGGTCTCAATTTGGTCAGGAGCTGCGTTGCTCTATGCGACTAACTTGATTGGTATCACTCTGGCCGGTTCTCTTGTGTTTTTGCTTATGGGTTATACACCTTTGCAGCAGGCTAAGAAGGGCCTAGCAATTTCTGCGGCCATGACTATTTTGCTTATTCTGCCATTGGCGTTAAGTATGCGTGAACTTGTAATTGAGAATCAGATTAGCGCCAAAGTTCGCAGTCTCTTGAAGGATAAAACCCTTACTTTTAGAGGCGTTCTATTGCGCGAAGTAGAGGTGAAGCGCTTCAGAACTCCAATGCGTGTTATTGCTACAGTGATTGCTTCTAATTGGCCAATTTCGGCCAATCAAGTCAAGTTAGTACAAGACTTTTTGGTCAAGGAAATTGGGATACCTATAGAGTTTAGGCTGCGCATAATTCCCTCTCAGGAGTTATCGGTTTACGATATTTTGCCTGAAGAAGTGCCCAAAACTCAATTATTACAGCCGCTACCGACTACTGATGCCGGGACTGTAGAGCCGGAGCCAGCGTCAACTACTGCCGGGACTGTAGAGCCGGAGCCAGCGTCAACTACTGTCGGTACTGTAGAGCCAGAGCCGACAGCAATACCAACTGTTCCAGAGAATAGTAAGACTGCGACTGAATCTGATTTAGGTGATGGTAAATAATTAACCGTTTTTCGGGAAGCTAATGGTTATGGAAGTGCCCTTGCCGTCCGCGCCTGATGCCACTGTCGTAGTGGCATTGTGTGTGGTGGCAATTTCTTTGACGATTGCTAGGCCCAGGCCAGTTCCTGGCTTCTCTGTTGCGGCGCCTCGATAGAAGCGTTCAAAGACTTTTTCTCTCTCGTTTGTCGGGATGCCACAGCCATCGTCTTCGATTGTTAATAAGGTTCTATCGGCTTCAACCGTGATTTTGACTACTACCTTACCGCCTGGTTCTGAGTAGAGAATGCTGTTTTCTACCAGGTTGGAAATTAGCTCTTCTAACCCGTTGCGATCGCCATAGACAATTGCCGGTTCTGATGATTCCAGAAACTCAAATTCAAGTTTGTTGCGAATTGCCTCAGGCACGTGCCCTGCTGTGACTGCTGACGCTACCGTGCTGAGATCAATCTGAGTAAAGGGTTTTACAGCATTGGCTCCTGGCTCGGAGCGTGCCAGTACTAATAGTCGATTGACCATACGGCTCATGCGGTTTATTGCTGCCTCTAGGTCGGCTAGTACATCTTGTACTTCAGCGTCTTTGACCATCTTGCGCACGAGATCGCAGTAAGTTGTTACCACTGCCAGTGGTGTTCTTAGTTGGTGAGCGGCATTTGAGGTGAAGCGTTTTTGCAATTCAATATCATTTTCAAGTTGCTTGAATAGCCGATTTAGTGCCTTAATTAGCGAGATTATTTCTACTGGTTCGTCTACATTTAGTGGGCTCAGATCGCCAGCCGCTCTTGCCTGCACCGCCTGTTCGACATTTGCTAGCGGGCGCAAACCTCGGCCGACTCCTAGCCAGATCGCCCCGGCGCCGCAGATTATTATGGCAATTTGTGCTAGAAAAATACTGATTGAGATTTGACTAGCTAGCTCTTTGCGAGTGTTTCTAGTTTCGGCGGCTTGAATGACAACATGATCAAAGATCGAATCTGGTGTCGGCACAGTTAGAGTCATGACTCTGATTTCACGACCCTTGAATTTAATGGTGCGAAAACTTGGCTCTGCTTCGACTTTCGTTAATGTCGATGGTGTATTTGCGTCAATGATAGTTGGGGAGCTGACGGGGGCACTCTGCTCGGAGCTGTTTTGGGCGATTGTTGGAGGTAGAGGCAATAGCTTGTCGCCTGAGATAATCGTGCCATCAGGGGAAATCACTTGAAAATAGAAGTCATCTTGATAATTGTGCTTGAGGATGGCTAAGGCTGCTGGTGGAAGATCGACTGTCAATTTGTCGCCTTTGGTTTTAATTCTGGCAATGACTGAGTCAGCTGAGTTGGCTAGTTGTTTGTCATAAATGCTACGTGCTAAGGCTAAGCCAAGAAAGTAAGAGGCTAGTGTGCTCAGCAGTGCTAGGCTTAGTAGTGGCACAAGAAGCCAAATTAGCAGCTGATACTTGATAGATTTCTTCCACTGTCTACTCAATGATGAACCCTAGGCCTTTCACTGTTTGTATTGAGCAGCCGGAGTTTTCGATTTTTTTACGCAGTCTATGTATGACAATGTCGACCGCATTGCTCGACATGTCACGCTCTAATGATGAAAGATGTTCAATTAAATCATTCTTGAACACTACTCTTCCTCGTCTTTGTAGCATCAATTCTAATACCAGGTACTCGCGCGCTGATAAGTCGATTGGCTGATCTTCTATGGAAAACCTGTTGGCGAAAGTGTCGAGAGAAAGTGTGCCAACTTTAATTGCTGTTTGGTTGGCCCATTTGTCCTTGCGCAATAGGGCTCTAATTCTGGCTTCAAGTTCGCCAACATTGAAAGGTTTACAAAGATAATCATTGGCTCCCAGATCAAGTCCGTGAATTCGATCTTCTGGAGTGTCGCGGGCAGTGAGGATGAGAACCGGCAGTGACTTGCCTTCTTTTCTCAGATTTTCGAGTACTGTCAGGCCATCCCTTTGAGGAAGGCCGATATCTAATATGACGAGATCATAGGCATTGCTGAATATCGCAGCTTCAGCATCTAGACCATTCTTGGCGCTGTCAATTTTATGACCGCTATGCCTTAGAGTTCTAGATAATCCGTCTGACAAAAATTGATCGTCTTCTGCCAGCAGTATATAGGCCATTGTTTCAGTCGCTCATTTTTGTTTGGTAGGCGGCAGACCCTTCGTAAGCGCAATTGTCTGTGCTTAATTTGATTGTAAACTGTCCGCTGACAAACTGTTTATTGCAAAATTGTTCTCAGGCCCAAACATCATTGACTTGAGTACTTAACTGCAAATTCTCTCTTGTATTGAGCCGACTTGACGTTCTGATATCGATTTTGATTTTGATTTGGATTGTGTCATGCGACATTGGTGTGCAAACGACTGCCACCAATTCTCTAGTGAATTGGCCGCCAAAGACTCTTTCATGGCGTGGGTTCTATTAGATTTTTCGCTGTCTCCCATTGTTAAACACTGAGCGATGGCATGGGCAAAGGCTGCAGGATTGTGAGGATCAAGTTCGACGCAGCCGCTCCTAAGCTCTTTGAAAGCTCCGGCACCCCTCGATAGCCCCAGCACGCCCGGGCGTGACTTCTGGCAAGCGACGTATTCTTTAGCGGTTAAATTTAGCCCGTCTCTGACGGGGCTTACAAGCATTACAGCGGCCTTGCTGTAGAGGCTTGCTAGTTCGCCTCCTGTCCTTGGTATATCAGTCCAAACAAGAGGCTGCCAGCTGCCAGTCGCTCTGTGTGAGTTGAGCGCGGTATGGCGCTCCTGGCAAGTTTGCCAGTAGCGGTCAAATTCTGGCAGTCCTTGTCTAGACCTTGTCCCAAGCTGGAGGAAGGAAACTTTTTGTTGCCACTGTGGATATTTCTCAAAGAAACATTCTATAGCAGTGAATCTCTCAGCCACTCCTTTTGTATAATCGGCGCGATCGACACTCAGTATTATTGGCATGCCCGGTGCTGTAAGAGCTTGTTGGCGCAAGCTTCCTAGGTTTGCTAAGCCGCTCCAATGCTCGCTATCAATTCCTAGTGGAGCGCTTACAAATTTTGTAGAGTGAGTTCTGTAGCTAGTTCTATCTATAAGTTTGATTGTGTGATCGGAGGTTTGCACATTAAATTGGTGCATGTGATCAGTGACAAAATTGAAGAAATTTTGGCGATACTCATCAGTGTGGAAGCCAACTACGTTGGCATGAAGAAGGCCTACAGCTAGTTCTGCTATGGCATCGATGTGTTCTGGTATGACATATTTAGGCCAAGGAATATGCCAGAAAACAAAACTTTCTGTTGAATTTTTTAGTAGATTTGGCATAAGCGCAAACTGGTAGTCGTTTACAAAGAAGGCGTTGTTGTCTTTGTCTACGTTTCTAAGTCTGAATGCTATGCCTGAGTTAAAGGCCTTGTAGCAGAGTCTTTCTTGTTCACTGTAGTGGGCAAATTGAGGCAGATCATGCAAGACAGGCCAAAGAAAGTTGTTGCAGTACTTGTAATGATTTTCAACGAGATTGCTATCGAGTACATAATTTGCGTCGGCACCCTCTGCGCTTCTGCAGATCAGGCGTTCTCCGTCGATAAACCACCATTCAGAAGAGCTGCTTTCTTGTTCGAATATTTGTGTAACCGCGCTAGATACGCCGCCAGGAGCGCTTGGTCCGCGATATGAAAGTATTTGCACTGTGCACCTCGGTTAGCTCAACGCCTTTGCCTCTTGGCTTTACGTTCTGTTTGAAGCCTCTGTATTCAGCATAGGGTCAGGGTTTTTCAAACGCGTTTCGCTCGCTCGACCTCTTTGGCGTTTCAAACGCGTTTCATTTTTTTTCGGGTTGGCAAATTAACCAGACTTTTCACTAACTTTGAGTTACTTGCGAGAAAATAGAAACGTGTTTGAAACGCAACGATTTAATGATGGTGTTATGAGTTTGAAATCAAGGAAGGTGTTCGAGAAGCAGTCTGAATATGTGGTCGATTCGCGGCCCCTCTGTCAGGGTCTGCCATTTTTGCTGACTGATTCAGCCCATCCGCGGATGGTTCTTAAGAAGGGCAATCATTTTATTGTGTTAGACCGCGAGGCCTGCATTCCGGCATGCAATACCCTCGGCTTTGGCTACTACCACAATGACACCAGGCATTTGAGACAGTGGGAGATTCTTTTAGACGACGTATCCTTGTCGCTTCTGTCATTTGATGTGCAGAAGGGATACGCCGGTAGTTTTCTCTATACAAACCCACAGACTCCTACTCTTTTGCAGCAGAAAATCATGGTGCAGCGTCAGATTGTTTTGTCTGACATAGTCTGCGAGCGCCTAATTGTTGAGAATTTTAGTTCTGAAGAAATTACTATTAATCTGCGCGTCAAATGTCAATCTGATTTCGCCGATATGTTTGAAGTGCGTGGTCTGAATCGGCCTGAGCGAGGGCTGCGCATGATTCCATCCTCTGATCGTGAGGGTAGGCGGGTGTTTCTTGGCTACAAAGGCGCTGATGGTGTTTTACTTGAGACTATTGTCGAGTTTACTGGACAGCAGCCCAATTTGCTCTCTGAAGGAGAGGCTCATTTTAAGTTAGTGCTGCCTGTGAGAACACCCTGGGAACTTGAAATTCGCATCTATACAAGAAACAGCGAATCGTCTGACTATGTCTTTGCCGATTTAGGTGAGCACAACTTTCATTCTCAATTAACTGAGGCTGATCGCCAATTTGTTGAGTGGCGGGGAAGCGGTGCAAAAGTTTCGACTAAGCACGAAATAGCTAATCTCACCATCGAACGAGGTTTGCGCGATATTTATATTTTGCAGCAAGAGACCCCAAGGGGGCCGGGTTTAGCGGCCGGAGTGCCATGGTACTGTGCTGTTTTCGGTCGCGACAGTGCCATTGCTGCCCTGCAGCTTATGCCGTTTTATCCCCAGTTGGCTCGTCAGTGTCTTGAAGTTTTAGCCGCTTATCAGGGTACGAAAATTGACGAGTTTAGAGCCGAGCGGCCTGGCAAAATCATGCATGAACTGCGCTTGGGAGAGCTAGCCAGGTTAAATACTATTCCGCACACGCCTTACTATGGCACCATTGACGCAACAGCACTTTGGGCAATTGCTCTCGAGCGATATCTGCAGTGGACAGGAGATATGCAGTTTGCAGCTAAGCTCTGGCCCCAGGTGCAGCTGGCTTTGACTTGGCTTGATAGTTCTAGCGATGGATATTTATCCTACAAACGCGAGAGCTCACAGGGGCTTGAAAATCAAGGTTGGAAAGACTCAGGTGATTCTATCTGCCACCTCGACGGTTCGTTGGCAGTGCCTCCAATCTCTCTGTGCGAGGCGCAGGGTTATCTGTATGCGGCTCGTATTGCTATTGCCAGTATTGCTAGCATGCTGGGAAACTCTGAGATTGCTGCTAATCAGAGATTGAAAGCGCATAGTTTGAAGGCTAAGTTTGTTAAAGACTTTTGGATGCCCGAGGAAGAGTTTTTGGCCTTAGCTCTAGACTTTGAGGGCAAACAGGTCAAGGCCATTTCATCTAATGCGGGGCATTGTGTTTGGTCTGGAATTTTAGATGATGAACGGGCTAACCACGTAGTAGATCGTTTACTTTCCCAAGATATGGACACTGGCTGGGGCCTTAGAACGTTGTCTAGTGATGCCTCTAACTACAGTCCTATGAGTTATCACAACGGTTCTGTTTGGCCCCACGACAATGCCATCATTATGGAGGGGATGCGAAATATTGGCCGCATTCGTGATGCCCATCAACTCATGGGTTCAATGGTCGAGGTGGCTCAGCACCAGCAAGACTTTAGGCTGCCTGAGCTATTTTGTGGTTTTGAGAGAAGTGATTGGAGCAAGCCTATTGATTATCCCGTGTCGTGTTCACCTCAGGCTTGGTCTGCCGGAAGTATTTTTCAGATGATTAGCGCTTGCCTCAATTTTCAGCCAGATGCTGCCAAGAGTGTCTTGCGAATTATTGAGCCATGCTTACCTGACTGGATGGAGCAAGTGACAGTGCGTAATTTGAAAGTAGGAAAGAGTTCGTTAGATATTGCTTTCAATATCGCCAACGGTCAGACATTTTGTCAAATTTTGAGAAAGACAGGTGATTTGAAAGTGATCATCGAGACATAGGGCTACTTAAATGAGGTTGGAAGGATGCGTATAGCACAGTTAGCGCCGCTTGCAGAAACAGTTCCCCCTAAGCACTACGGCGGTTCTGAACTAGTTGTCAGCTTGCTCACTGAAGAGTTGGTTAAGCGCGGCCATGAAGTAACACTGTTTGCCAGTGCTGATTCGGAAACCTCAAGTCGTCTTGTTTCTTGCGCTCCAACTGGTTTGCGGCGAGCCGATGATATTCCGCCCACTCGCTGGTCTGCCTATGAACTCAAGTCTTTACTAGCTTTAGAGAGCATGCAAGATCATTTTGATATTGTGCATAGTCATATGGGCTATAGCGCCTTGCCGTTCTTGCGCAATTTAACTTGTCTGAGTCTTAGTACCAATCATAATCCTGTTAAAGACTACTGCTCTGATATTTATCTGAAGTTTCAGGAACTGCCTTTTGTTGCTATAAGCAATGCCTATAGAAGACTCAATTATCCTGACGACCTAAACTATGTAGCGACCATTCATAATGGTATCGATATTAGTGGCACTGTTGATCTGGGGCAGCCGCGCTGCCATCTTTTGTTCCTCGGCAGAATCTGTCCAGACAAAGGCACTGTTGAGGCCATTCAGATAGCCAAAAGGCTCAGTATTCCTATAATTTTAGCCGGAAAAGTTGATGATAATGACCGTGAATATTTCGAGACTTTGGTGCGACCACTGATCTCTTTGCCAGATGTTGAATATATTGGAGAAGTTTCTACTAGTGAGAAAGCGAGGCTGTATGCCAGTGCTATTGCTACAGTATGTCCAATCAAATTTGACGAACCGTTTGGGTTGGTTTTTGCTGAGTCTTTAGCTGCAGGCACTCCGGTCATGGCGCTGCGAAGAGGTGCTGCCCCAGAAGTTATAGATGACGGCAAGACCGGAATTGTATGCGATACGGTAGATCAGTTGGTCAACCGCTATGGTGAGATTGCGAATATGAGTAGAACGACTTGTCGAGAAACCGCTAAGCTTTTGTTCAGTAAAGAGAGAATGGTCGATCAATATGAAGCGCTCTACTGTCAGCTATTGGTGAACCGTCAAGCGAAAGTGCTCTACGAGGGCTGTGTAGCATGATCAAGTATGAATTGGATAATTGTTCCTTGTCAGAATCTCCTAGAGACCTAAAGCCGCTTCTTGCTAAGCGGCCGCCCTTTTTGTTTTTAGATCGCGACGGCACCCTTGTTCCTATCGCTGATAATCCAAAAGACGCCATACTTGGTGCCGCTACATCAAAAGTTCTTAGAAGATTGAGTGCTCGGCTATCTAAACGCGTTGCTATAGTCAGCGCTCGCGGCCTAAATACGCTGACGGCTGAGTTTGATTGCACCCAGTTTATTCTTGCTGGTAACTATGGACTAGAAATAAGCTTTCCCTCAGGTCAGAAGATCGTACACCCCGAAGCTCAGAAGGCGCTCTCTCTGCTTTCTGAAGTGCGATTTGATTTGGAGCAAATGGCAGAAAGAAATGCCCGGCTTCTGCTAGATGATCATCAGTATTCATTATGTTTGCACTTTCACAAAGTGCCACCAGAAGAGCGGTCGGTTATTTATAAACAGATTAATGAGCTTGAGCAAAAATATAGTTCATTGCAATTTAGGACGCTGCCAACGAGCTATGAGATAGCGCCGAAGATTGAATGGAGCAAAGCCAGTGCTCTCGATAAGATAGTAGAGGAACTTTCGCTTAGTGCCGACGAGTTTTTGTGCATGGCATTTGGTGATTCGTCGGCAGATGAACCAATGTTTCAATGGGTAAATCGTCATGGTGGATTGAGTTTCAATGTTGGCGGAAGAGCCTCTGCTAATGCTACTTCAGCGTTCGAAAGTTCTTCTGATGTAATCGAATTTCTTGAGGCCTTTTTGGTGTTGAAGTGAAAAGAACTTGTGATGGACCGCCTGTGCTTTGCAATGAAAGAGTTGTGAAATAATCATTTGTCGGTGGAGTATAGTCTGAGCTGTGTCTCGAAGGCTGCTGGTGTCACCATTACGTCGCCTGAAAATGGGTCGTCATATGTCACAAGCAAGAATAAGTTGAGACAAATGACCAAGCTGACAATTCCGACCATCACGACTTGAATTTTTAAATTGTCTGCCCCAAAAAAATAGGTGAAGATAATTGTGGAGGCGCCTCCAAGAACCAAGACTATCCAGAGCTCATTAGGTAGTCCTGCATGAAGCGCTTCTACTCGCAGTCGTCGATTGTCTCCTACCGATTGCATTGCTGAAAGCAGAAGCTGCTGCGCATTTGATTGCCTCTGTGTCACGGGTTCGTAGGTGGTGCAAGCCGTCCAGAGCTGTTTGTAAACGGCCCAGGCTCGAGGACTGTCCTGCCGGGTGGTAAGCTTTGGCCATTCATCATTGACTACTTCAGTGGCATAATTTTTGCAGAGCGTGCGAATTTTTTCTCGTTGTAAGTTTTCCAAGCCTTCCGCTAGTCTATAGACATTGCCCAAGGCAGACGCTTCTTGCTGAACTGTTTTTCTAGCGTCGCCGAATCTTTGCATGGCATCGGCCACCATGAAGCCAAGCAGTACGGCAAATAGCATGGCTACGAATTGTGAGTACGGGTCACTTATATCATGTTGCGTCTTCAGGTCTATAGCCTTCATCCAGCGACGCGCACCGAGTAAGCCGAGAATGGACACAGCAACAATTATAATTGTTGAAAAGAGTCCAATAGCCATAGTCATTCTTTTCTCGACCCTCCTATTTCAATTCTCTATCGTGTATTTCAGAAGCAAGGTTACCCGAATATTCGATGTCATATCTACCCAGTGAAATTATTTGCTCTATTCCTTAACCCTTACTGTTGTAATTGACCACCAGGGGCCCCTCGTTTGACCCCAAAACGCTGCCCAGTACCATTGAGAGACGTCGGTGTAGTTTTGACCATGGTCGTCATAAATGCGCTCGCTAATTTGCAGCTGCTTTGTGCTTTTTTGTGCTAATAAGACATTCCAGCTGATTCCTTCGTGGTCTTTTTGGCGGGGAAGATTGGTTATTTTGAAACCGCTAGCTCGATAGCAGTCAGCTGCTGGATGTAACTGCCTAGTTGCTTGGTACACTCTGCGCAGTATTATTGTTTGCTTGTCTGTTTGAAACACTCCTATTTTTCCTGGGAAGTTCTTGGCAAAAACCGCTTCGTTGCTTGAGAGTGACCGTGGTCTTAATTCTTGACCTTTGTAGATAGTAGGCCAGTGCTCTTCTTGTTCGGCTACTGACTTTTGCCATGAGAAGCAGGGAAGCAAGGCTGCTATCGCGCAGGCAACGAAGAATGGATTGTTGTTTGTCCTTTTTGAGTTGTTCGCGGCTATTTCTTTAGCTTTTGGTGTGGGTTGATCAGTGGTCGACCTTGTTTTAGCATTAACACTAGACTTATCTGTTGTGCCTTCTGTTGTGTCGGGACTAGTATTTTTGTTTATGCGCCGGTCTGTAAAGTAGAGAACCAGTGCAACTAGCAGAAATGCCGTAATTCCGGTGCCTGTGTGCACTGCGCTTTCGAAATGAAAGGCAAGTATTGGAGGAATTTCGGCTGGTGCGGCAATTATTCCAGCTTCCAGATAGAACAGTGATGTCACCCGCAGCACGTTGGCAAGCACTGCTGTAGCTGCGGCAAAGGCTAGATATAGTGCTGCTTGTGTGACGCTGGATCTTTTTAGGGTGAGCTGCACTGCTGCCATATAGAGTGCTGCCCAAAGCATTTTGATGCCGCTACAGGGGGCATCAATTTCTATTAGTTGATTGTGCCAGAGCAGAGAGGTGCCTTCAGCAACCACAGGAAAGCCATTGATGCTCAACAGCGATACCGCACATTGTGCTACTGCTAGGCGAAGGGGATAGCCAAGATAGAAATTGAGTGAGGCTATCAGTGGCAGCGATAACATTAGTAAGGTCCACTGGCCGCTGTTGAGGTGACAAGTGAGCCTGCAATTGAGGCTGCTATTTAGCTCGCGTTGAATGCTGATACCAATTGCAATGAGCGCCAGGGCCGCACTGATTAGTTTGGGTGCGCCAAATAGCGAGAAGCAATAGATTGCCACCAATGTAGTCAGTGTTGTAGTGCTGGTTGAATCTGTTTTGTCTGCTGCTGCAGAACCTTCAGCAAGTTGCTGGTCTTTGTTCTTTGGTTGATGGCATGCAAGTAGGTAGATGAATGTAAGCAGTGCCACTATTCCTAGTGGCTCATCTGATTGATCGCAAACTCTTTGACAATACCAAATCCATACTGGCCAGAAAGCGGCAAACAGCAACAGCGTTATCAGCAATGACGATTGGCCGTCTTGCAATAGTGCTATTAGGTTTTTGAGGCCACATTTCAAGTGCTTTGAGCCTTGCGTTTCTTGTTGTTTAGCCAGGTGCCGGCAAATATGAAAGCCAAAATTGAGAGCAATATCCATGTGTCAGCTTCGGGTACTGGCTTGCCGTCTGCGTCTACCGTGTCGCCGTTAGCATCTATGAAGTTACCATTGGCATCTGGGGTGTTGCCATTTTGTACTACATTAGACGCTGGATTTGATGACTCGTCAGCTTCATTGATCTCTGAGCCGTCGACGCTTGGAGGGGCTGCGCTCTCTTTTTTGAGGCTGCTCATTTCTCGGGCGAAATCATTGTTTTCTACCAGCTTTTGAATGGCTCTGCCGCCGGACGAGTTATAGAACTGTGGCAATGCCTGATTTGTCGCCCCTTGCAATATGGGGCTTTCAGCTTGACCTTTGTCGCTAACAGCGTCTTTAGCGCCGCCCATGGGCGACATTGCGATTTGCTTAGATTCTTCCCTAGCGCTTATCTGCTCGTTGTTGTCCAGCTTACCTCGATAGCTAGCCTGGGGGGCGCTAGACAGGCCCGAAGTTGGTGATACTGACGACGTCGCTGAGCTTAGTGAATTCAGCTCAGCGATAGTAACTTTGAGCTTCTTTTCAAAGTTGGCTTTAACGTTGAGATCGTCGGAGATTTTTCGTCTCAGCGCCCTGATCTCTACCATCGGTTTGCGTAATCGATCTGAGAACTTGGAGGGTTTGACCGCAGCAGCCAAAGTCTTTTCTTCGGGGGCGGTGACTATGGCGCTTGATACAGGGCTGATAATTTGGAAAGCCTGGGCCAGCATGCCGGGCTCAGTGCTGCTCGTCTGCGTTGGGTTTTGCAAGTCTTCGGCAATTCTTTGGTTTGCCCAGATTTGCGCTAAGCGCTTATCTCCTGCCGGGACGGTTGACTGCTCATTTGAGTTCGCGCCTTGGGTTAATACATATTCTGGCTCTGGTTCTCGGTTTGGAACTGGGCCTGGATCGTCAGTTGGAATTGGAGTTGCAGTTGGAATAGGGTTGACATCTGTGCTTGACCTTGGACTTGTGTTTTGACTGACACTGGTGTTAGAGCAGGCATTGAAGAATGAGATTAGGTCGGCCTTTAAGTCACTAGTGCGCTCGACCCGCACCAGAGCCTTGGGGCTGTGCACTCCACTTAATAGTTCACTAGGACCAGCCATGACTTGCACATCAAACAAAAGCGGACGCTCTGAGCGCTTCAGGCCAGCTTGGATCTTTGGTGTGCTGGCTGATGTCATCGGTTGGGCCGCATGTATCCACAGGACTGACATTTTTTTTGTCATTGCGGCCAAGGCAATAGCATCTTCTAGAGCTGCTGAGTCGTCTTGGCCTCCTTCTGCCTTCATTGATTTTAGAGTTTCTGCGGCAGTGAGAACTTCTGAGCTACCCCCTTCTTGAAGGCCAGGATAGAGTTCTGTTGTTGTGTCGCCAACTACCTTGATTTGCACGTTCATTGAAGGAGGAACTGCTTTCAGTGCCTCGGCTATTTGGGCAAAAGATTGCTGCATTGAGGCCGAGCCGTCAATCACTATGAGCAGGCTGCTAATTCCGGGATAGCTGACTGGCCGGAGATTGCGACTGACTTTGAGACCGGGTAGTTCATTTCCGGTATACGAAACGGTATTGTTTGTTGAATTTCTTGGCGCTGAAATTACAGCACCAAAGCAGGCTAGCTGAGCGTTCTCGATGTCGCCTTTCAACTCGTACGTTGCTATGTTGGTGTCTTTGTTTACCTCTGGCTGAATGCTCTTCAACGCCCCTGCAATCAGCGGTTCGCTTGATTTAATATCAACTTTTACTGGCACATCAACCTGGAAATTGCGTTCTAGAAACGCTGGCAGCATCAATGTTGCTTTCTTGTCTTTTGTAATAGACATAGGCGCAGCTATCTGCAGTTTGACTTTGACAGTTTGGCCTGGTTGCACAGGGTAACATTGCACTAAAATTTGGTCACTGCCGCAAGTACTGACCAGTAGGGGGTCTTTCTTCTCCAGTACTGCTTTTTTGTAGCGCGCTCTGGCCTTACTGCGCACCATGATGGTAGCGTCACGTTCGACATTGTTGATGGTTAGTGTAGCTTTGGTTGTCACTGCATGCGGTGGCAATAGTATTTTTGCTCGGGCTTCACGATTGAATTTTGAGTCGTTAGTAAAAGCAATAGTCCAATTGAGGTTAGCTAGAGCAGTATTAGGTTCAATTTTGCCTGTAATCTCTGATTGCGAAGCCGAAAGCCCTCTAGCGACTCCACTTACTTCTTCGCCGGCTATGTCTGTATCAATATCAAATTCATCATCAACTCCAGCGTTGAGATTGGCTGGATCTGTTATTACTCCTGTATGTTGAATAGTTTGCCTGTGACCTTGAAAAATACTCTTCTGTTTTGATCGATTGTTGTGTGATGGGCACTTTCGTAGAGTGAACCAAGAATGTCTGTAGCTTTACCAGAACGCTCATAGCAAGAGCGCAGCAAGACTTCCTGGCTGCCGTAACGCCTTAGCCAATCTACCCCAGCACTTGATTCGATAACGTTCTTTTCGGCTGCTTTGGCTAAATTGATTCTCGTCAGCGTCGATGGCAACTCAATTGCTATCACCATCACAAGAATAATCATGTGACCCATGTGCTCAAATTGGTGAGCGTTAAAATAAGTGCCTTTGCGGTCGGCTAGGCGACAAACGGTTTTCCCTGCAATCAAATTACAGGGTACAGATAAAAGGGGCGCCAGACCAAGTAGGCCAAAACCAAGGGCTAGAGCAAAGAAGCACGATATCGGTGTTAGCGGCAGAAACATCAGTGAGTATAGGCAGCTTACGCCCATTGCCATGCCACTCGCTAGAGACATGAAGGCGTAGTGGTTGGATAAATCTTTGCGAGTGCCTAGCCAGACTAAAAAATTGCTTAGCGGTATCAGGGCGAAAAGCACAACGTGACTGGCCGTGGGGAATGGATCAAAGAAATTGTGGGCGCAGAAATGAAAAGTAGTTTCAAACAATAATGCTATTGTTGGCAAAATCACGCCGCAGAACAAAAATAGCAATCCGCGTTTTTTTACTTGACCATGTTCAATTGGGTCGAAATACTTTGGCGCAAAAGTTTTGCTTTCGGCTTTACCCTTATCTGGCTTTTTATCTTTGGACAATTGCGCGGGCTGAGGCATTTACATCTCCAGATTTCTGCTCTGAGCAATTAAGCCTAGGGTCCTGCCATTTGATATTCCCAAACCCATTACAATGTTAGCTGCCGACCAGAAACTTGAAACTGGGGAATATCCTGATCTGCAGTTTCTGCTACGTTTGTTTCTCTTTCGATGGTATACGATTGTTTGCAAAGCCAATTAGAGAGGGGTCGCGATTGGAAATTATCGGCGGAATACTAGTTTTGATTGTTATGCTGATTTTTTCAGGCATAAAGGTCGTTAAAGATAGTAACCGGTTGGTTATTTACCGCTTTGGTAAGGTCGTTGCTACCAAGGGTGCCGGTGTGCATCTGGTAATGCCCATTTTTGAAACCGCAGAGACTGTCGATACGCGGGTCAAAGTTGTAGAGACTCCCGAGATTACTGCCACTACCTTAGAGCTTGAGACGGTGAGCATTTCGGCTGTCTGTATGTTTCAGGTGGGAGATGTGGCCAAGGCTGTTACTAAGGTTGACGATTACGCTAGCGCCACTGGCGCTGTTGTGCAAACAGCCTTGCGTACAGCCGTTTCGCAGAATGACTTGCCGACTTTGCAAACTGAGCAAAAAGGAATAAACAAGAGACTCAAGGCCCTGGCGGAGAAGCAGACTCGCGAGTGGGGCGTCAATATAAAGTCTATTGAAATCAAGCATCTGCAAGTTTTGCCAAAGCTAGGCCTAGCTGATATAGATGTTATTGAAGCGGAGGCTTAATATCGGTTTGCGGAAATAGGGGCTCTTTCTTGCCTAAATACTTTGGCTTGTGATCGGTCATTACATCAAGCCAGGCCGTCTCAGCGGCTAGAATTTCGCGGAAGTCGTACCACGATTGAATTGAACCATACGACTGTATGCCCGCATCTACTCCGGTCACTTCGAGGCCAAGCTTTTGCGCCAGAAACATAGCGCGAGGCAGGTGGTAACGTTGGGTGACAAGCACGGCTTGTTTTACTTCGAAAATTTCTTTGGCTCGGTAGAGGCTGTCATAGGTTCTAAACCCGGCATAGTCGCAGGTTATATCTGCAGCAGGTACGCCATCTCGAATGGCCTCGTCTTTCATGGCTTGCGGTTCGTTGTAACTAAGATGACCGTTGTCGCCTGTCATCAATAGCTTCTTCACTTTTCCTAACTTGTATAGTGTTGCCGCCGTGCTGATGCGATCTTTGAATTCGCGCGATCCAATTCCGGCACCAAATACAATGGCAACAGATGTGGGCGGAACTAGCTTTGCGCTGCTATATATTTTGTAAGGCTGATTTTCCACTTCTTGGTAAATGGCAATGAGGCCGACTATTAATAGCATGCTGACTAGCCCGGATATCTCTAGCAAGCGGCGACGCCTTGAGGCCGGGGCCGGAGTCCTATCGTGGTCAGTCACGGCTGGACTGGCAGCAGTCTTATCGTCTGCAGCTTTGATATCAACAGCTTCTTCTGCTGCGACTTGGTCCGCGGGGGCTTGATTCAGGTCAGTTTGCTCGGGAGATTCCATAAGCTAGGATTGTACCATTAGACAAAAAAAAGCTTGACAACGGCAGCAAACATTGCTACATTCTGCGTTGAGGCATTTGTCTCCGGCATCCTTTCTTTTACTAAGACCAATTTACCAAGTCCTAATCGCACAAGACCTTGATAGTCTCTCGTGGCCGCTGCTTGTCTGCACTTATTTGTGCCGGTATCGTCAGTAGTGCTACGGCAGTGTTATTTTGGCTTGTTCTACTAGACTTTGACATTACTACTGGCTTTAGAGAGCCCTCTCATCTTCGCGAGGCCAAATCATGCTGCGTATCCAAAAACCAATGTCAGATGGCCTGCGCCTCGGCGAATTGCTGATTGGCGCAGGAATTCTTACCAGGGATGCTGTTGAGGCAGCTCTCACTCTTGCTTTTGCCTCTCGGCTACCGCTCGGTCGAGTATTGGTCTCGACAGGGCAGTTGCAAGATCAGCAAGTAGACCGTTATGTAGCCGTGCAAAGACGTGCGCGGTCAGGCGGGCTTGGAGTGGCCGATGCACGAAGGGTGATTCAAGAAATGACTTGGGGCGCTGAGCATATTGAAGTTGGGCACCCTGAGAAACAACCAGAAGGGCCAGCTAGTCTTCTCATCGATTTGTTGGGGCAGGCAGGCGTTCTTACTAAAAATGAAATTCCTTATGTGATGCGCTCAAGCATTGAAGCCGATATTACCTGTGGCCGTCTATTACTCTTGCGCCGCCGCATCTCTCCGGCCTTCCACCGCTATTGTATTGAGCTATTGGTGCAATATCGCGAGGGTAAGCTAAGTTTTGCCAAGGCGGCTGATGAGTGCCGGCGCCTCTATCAGGGAGGTGCTTACGTCGATCAGCAAGAGCACTGTGGTGCTAATGCGAGTGCTCGTAAACTGGGGCAACTTATGGTTAGAGCTGGATTCATCAACGAAACTGAATTGTATGATGCTTTAGAAGTAAGTCTCAGCTTGAACCGAAAGCTCGGTGAGGTTTTGGTTGATGCTGGTATAGTGATGCAAGAAGTTGTTGACCTATGCGTACAGATGTTGAAGCGCATACTATCGGGTGAGGTTCGCACGGCTGAAGCCGCAGTTTACTTGAAGAGCCGCTATGTGGTCAGCCAGAGACAGGGGCACTTTGCCCAATGACAGCGTCGACAATTTTCACAAAGGAAAATTAGGTGACCCTCATATCAGCAAATAGTAAATCACTTAGACAGTAATTGAGTCTAGTTTTAGATGCGACGTGAGGCCTAGAACTAATTAGTATAGCCCTCTAAGCGACGTGATACTTAGCACTGTTATCTCTAAAATCCACTCAAGATTAGCAATTATGTCTATTTGAAGGCCGAAAGCAAGTTTAATACAACTCCTAGATTGTGCTAGCGTCAGTTTGTACATCATTTTGCATTTATTCAAACGAAGGAAGACAACCAAGCACTAAGCGCACCATTTAAGAAACTTCAACCTGACTAATCTCAGGTAGAGGCTTGTGGGTGTATCGCTCCAATCTTCCGTTAGAAACGCATGCATTTTGATGTAAACCACTGCGACGCTTTTTACTTTGAACTGCGTCCAACAATCAATCAAAATACCCACCAACCATTATGGAACTCGAATTTGACGACCTCAAGCCATTCTCAAATGATGACAAGGAACTCGCCCTGATCGCCCAATGGCTGCAAGGTGATTTCAACTGTCTGGAACAGGTGGAAAGAGAAGCACAGACTGCAAAAGACAGCAATGCAACACCGGTGCGAAGGGCCCGGGTGTTCATGCGCATCGTCCCTGCTTCGATCAAGGCCCTTGATCAATACGGTTATGTTTTCTATCTGGAGCAGTCAGTGGAAGGCTATCAAGACGCACCCTATCGTCAGAGGGTTTACCTTTTGGCACGCAACCTTGCTGGTCAAGCCATCAACCGCATCTTCGACATCAAAGATGCCGCCCAGTTTATTGGTGCTTGGAAGAATCCGGCCCTTTTGCAAGGCTTGAATGCAGCTGAACTGCGCGAAACAGTCGGTTGTGATGTTCTCTGGACACGCACTGACGATACTTCTTTCTCTGGGCAAGCTGGAGCTGGCGGCTCCTGCCGCACGTCCTACGGCGGAGCTACCCATATCACCGTTGAAATCCAGATGACTGCCGACGTTCTTAAGACCCTTGACCAGGGCTTCAACGACGAGGGCACCCTGATCTTTGGACCATCCGTAGATGAAGGGGCCTACGAGTTTCGCAAGCAGAACTGAAAATGAGAGAACCACCCACCCTGGCTGATCTTGCAACCAGCCCAGAAGGAGAAAGCGTCTTCTTTCACTTCAGCGGCAAGATCAATGCCTTCAATTTTGGCGAAGCTGCTACGCCACTTTTCGGTCTAGCTGGTTTCAATGTCAGACGCCGATTTGAACACGAAGGTGCTGTCTACATGCTCAGTCGTGAGATTGCCTTCTATCTCGACCTGAAATCAGGAGAAGTTTTGAAGACATGGCAGAACTTCAGAACCGGCCAAATCGTCGCAGTCCCAACGCTACAAAACGACCCTGTTAACATCAATCTATCCAAGGGCAATGCGGTTGAAAGCCTTGGAGACTACTGGAAGTATCAAATGGAAGTCTATCCCTGTTACCCATTGCCAGGTGCACAGGGAATTCTCTATACCAGCGGAGAACACTTTCAGTTTTTGCTGCGTAAGGAAGATTGGCAGAGGGGAAACCCTGACGGGGTTATCTGCACCTGGTCCCGCACCGGCCCCTGGCTCAATTGGATGAAGATGGGCGACACTCCTGGCTTCTTGCAATATCACGCCTCGGGGCGGCGACTGAATTCGGCCGACCAACTGCCGGACTGGTTGCTGGAAGAAGTTAAGGAGAATTACCCGCACTTCCTTACCGCACCAACCGAGTTCAATGCCAAGCAACAGAACGCCACTTCATTCAACCAGTAGATAAGACATAGTGGTCAGCTTACTGACTCCAAGATGCTGACTCCGACATACTGACTCCCGCGCACTGACTCAGCTAACAAAGACTGGAACTGATTCTCCCAGTCTTTGTTAGTTGGGCTCCCTCTCATCCCGTTATTTCCTAAAGTTTGGATCTCCTGGCCACTAGCATTCTTGCCGCTTGGCCTTCATCTTATTTTGGGGTAAGTTACTATATGACACAGTGTTAAAAAGGCAAAAAGCTAAGTAACAAATTTTGGCATAAGCAAAAGTTTTTCCAAGAGAAAAAGCTTGTCAGCTAAGCGTTAGCCAGGCTGACAAGCTGAGATTTTCAATTGCTATAGATAGAGACAATCAAGGGAACAAGACTGTCTCCCAAAGAATCAGGCAGGCACTGCCTCGAGGCTGATCTTGGCGCGGACGACGATCATTTCGATAGTGCTTGATTCTTTGTTGGATCTCATTTGTTTTCTTTGCATTTAAACGCAGATTCAAGCCAGTCGAGAACGGTGATCATCGAGCCGAGGTTAAACGCGAGCAACCCCATCGGCCAACCGACAAAACACCAGACAACTGACGAAAACAGGAACGTGAGCCAAATCTTGAGGGCATTGCTGGCAAGAGCGCCGCAACGTGGTACTTTGCGATCGCATTGAGCCAGGCCGCCAATGAAAATTGCAGAGGCAAGAGTAGAGAGAGTAAAAGTAATCATGGTTTAGAAATGAGATAAAGTCGGCAAAATCGCTACTGCTGATTACACACTAGTAATCTTCGCTAGATTCATGTACGGACTATGGCAAAGCGGGTCGACGTAAGCGCTGAGATTGGCCTGAGCTGCGCGAACAACCAATGTGGCGCCCCGGTCAAAGGGATATTTGGCATGATTGTTGTCGATATAGACCATGCCACCTTCCATCTCAGAGACAATCACAAGCGCTTCGCCACGTTGCAGCAAACCAGCTCTCAGTTTATGTTGCTCGCCTAGGCGCAAAAACGGAGCACGCTCAAGGAAGGCAAAATTCTGCTCGTCGATAGCGAGCACACTGCCACCTTCCGAGCGGAGAAAACCAGTTGAGCCAGAAGGTGTCGCAACAAGCAATCCAGAGCAGACGTGTTTTTCTGACTGGCCTTTGGCATTTAGACGATATCGACTGCTGGCAGCTGGTTCTTTATGTGCAATGAGAAACTCGTTAAGAGCAAGCTCAGGCAAAAACTTGCCATCGATGCTCACTTCTAAACGCAACAGCTCGATTGGCTTAAGGTCGCCCTTCTGGATTTTGTCGAGCACAGAAGCAAACGAAATACTGTCACTGATACAGAAGTGACCGAAGCTTGTAATTGGTGCAGAATTTACACCGAGAATCGGCGTTCCGTCTTTTATTAAGTGCGAAGCCATTAAGAAAGTGCCGTCGCCTCCTATTGCCAGAACGACGTCGGCTCGAGCGAACTTGGCAATGAGCTCTAAGTCACGGCTGTTTGTCACTTCGTATGTAATGCCACGTTGTTCAAGAACTAGCTTGACCGTGTTAAGGGTTTCAACGTGTTGGGCGTGCGACCGGGCCTCAAGCTCAAGACCGGGGGCACCGCTGGCAATGGCTGCCAATTGACTTTGGTTGTTAGCAGCGAGCATTTGCTCGAAATAAGACTCTTTGACGATCAATAATGCATGTGAAGCAATAGTTTCTTTCATGAGAGAATCTGGTGAGTTGAACAAGCCGACCAAAGCAGAGACTGCTAAGGTAAAGTCAACCAGCGAATCTTGCTCTCACTTACCTTCTGGAATCATCAGAAAGAGCACCAAAGTACGAATTGCCGAAGCCGTCAAAGCTAGAAGCACGAAAGTCAGCGCCTTTGGAGCCAGCAGCGAAACGAGCGCAGTGATGAGCACTAAGGCAAAGGTAATAGTGAAAGACTGATAGAGCTTAGCGAAGGCTGGGTTGATGCCCTGATGAAAATTTTCGAGACTGCGCTTGAAGTTGCGATAGAGATCGCGAATGCGATTTTTAGTCATTTTTTGAACGTTCGAGTTGACAGTTTTTGACGATGGGAGAAAATGCTTGGTCTAGTACTGCATCAAAGTGAGTACCAGACCAAGCACCATATGAAGATCCAAATTAAGCAGCAGAGACTAAGCGTTAGTCGCTAGTCACTAGATTAAGGCAGCAAAGGCAAAACCTACTCCCGCGCCTTTGCAGTCAGCACAATGGCACCATCGCGGCTGTCAACCAGAATGGTGTCACCGGCACTAAACTTGCCAGATAAAAGTGCCACAGAAAGGGGGTTTTCGATCAGCTTTTCCATGGCACGGCGAAGTGGCCGAGCGCCCCATTCTTCACTGTAACCCTCCTTGAGAATATGGTCTTTTGCCGCCTCGGTCAGTTCAACGGTCAAGCCTTTATCGGCCAGCACCGCGTGCAGATTCTTCATGAAGATATCGATGATGCTGCGCACCTGCAATTGATTAAGCTGATGGAAAGCAATTAGATCGGTGAGCCGATTCAAGAGCTCAGGCCTGAAGTATTGCTTCAGCCCCTCAAGCAGCTTGCTCTTCATCTCGAGGTAAGATGCCTCTTGCTTGGAGGCTGCGCTCTGAGCGCCAGCAAATTCAAAGCCCATGCTAGCCTTCTTGCTAGTCATGGCGCTGGCACCAGCATTAGTGGTCATGATCACCACAGTGTTCTTGAAGCTTGCCACCCGTCCTTTTGAGTCGGTGAGGCGACCTTCCTCGAGAATCTGTAGGAGCAGATTGAGAACATCAGGATGGGCCTTCTCGAGCTCATCGAAGAGCACAACTGAGTATGGCCGACGACGCACTTCCTCAGTAAGCTGACCGCCATCTTGGGAGCCGATGTAGCCCGGAGGGGAGCCAATCAAGCGAGAAACCGTATGGCGCTCCATGTACTCACTCATGTCGAGCGTAATGAGCTGTTCGTCGGAGCCGAAGAGAGCTTGCGCCAAGGCCTTAGCCAGCTCGGTTTTACCAACCCCAGTAGGCCCAGCAAACGACGAACAGCGTTAGCTACTGCCGCAATCGCTTCTTCTTGGGCAACAACGCGCTCATGCAGCTCGTCTTCAAGATGAAGAAGCTTCTGCGACTCCGACTGAGTAAGCTTCGTTACGGGAATGCCCGTTTTTCTTTCGATCACTGAGGCGATATGCTCTTCTGTAACGACAAAGTCAGCTTGAACTTCACCGTTAGCGGCTTTGGCTTTTGCTGCCTGGACAATTCGACTGATCCTCGAACCAGTCGTGTCCATCACACTGATTGCCTTATCGGGCAGATTGCCGTCGGTTATGAAACGATCAGAAAGCCGAGCCGCAGCCTCAAGAGCCCCATCGCTAAACTTGAGACCATGGTGCTTCCTTCTGCCTCACCAGCACCCAGAATCATATGAGCCTCGTCAATGCAAAGAATGACGTTCTCAGCCTTAACCACTCGCAGCACTGTGGTAAAGCGTTCTTCAAATTCACCACGATACTTGGTGCCGGCAGTGATCAGACCTAAGTCGAGGAGAAAGACAGTCTTTCTCCGCCATTTCTCAGGCACGGCATCTGATGCTAACAGCTGCGCCACCGCTTCAATCACGGCAGTCTTACCGACGCCAGGTTCACCGACGAGCATTGGGTTGTTCTTACTGCGTCGTCCAAGAACCTCAAGCACATTATCGAGCACAGCCTCGCGTCCGATCACTGGGTCGAGGGTGCCTGCGATCGCTTCTTGGGTAAGGTTGCGACCATATTGCTCAATACTGGTAATGTTTCCGCGGCCATCGGCCCCAGAAGCAGAAGAACGGGTGGCCGAATTATTGGAACTCCTAGAAGAGGGAAACGAAGCGGGAGAAGCAGCCTTGCCAGAATTGAGGCTGGAAGCAATGGAGTTCCTAAAAGCTTGCGAGTTAACTCCCAACCGCTCGAGCAGCTGACTGGCAGAGCAAGCGGGAACCGAAAGAATAGCCAGGAGGATGTGCTCGGGAGACACTTGGGTGCTCTTCTGCCTATCGGCTTCTTGTAGTGCCGTTCCAAACAGTGCCAGATCGGCAGCCGTGGTGTAATTCATCGGAGCGTTTTGAGAAGAAAGAGAGCCAGCCTGGGGGCGAGTGGCGTCGGCACCAAGTTCAGGCAAATCAAGCCCTCGGCGCAATGATTGGATATTCAGATTCAAACCTTTAAGGGCGCGCGCTGCCTGGCTCTTGCCCTCAAGTAAGATGGCCACCAAAAGGTCGTCTGTATCGATAACTTCACGTCCACGTTCTTCGAAGGCAAATCGCTTGGCGAGACGCACAATATTCATGCTGGAATCAGTAAATCTTTCAATAGACATAGTTTTTCTCAGGAACGTTTATTTGAGCAAGAAGGGAGCCTTGCAGCCCTTTCCAGTATTGGCAAAACACTGTCTCCACTATCTCGCTTTCACATGGCGAGATTGGGAAATTCAATTGAAGTGCTCATACGAATTGGGCAGTCAGTGGTGACCAAAACCTGGCAACCACGATCGTCAGGACAGACCAGGCGACATGAAGCAACACCCCCGCGGTCAGAAAGCTGCTCGGCAAGAATGTCTTGAGAAAACAGACCCAAATGAGAGCACCAGTAAGGCACCAGATTCATAAGGGCGCGAGCTGATCCGGGGCACTCCCAACCACTCTGTTGCTCATTGGCAACAAAAGTTCTATAGACAAAACGACCAGCAGCGCCTTCAACTGTTTCATCGCCCTTTGCTGTAGCGATGAATGCCTGATAGGGCGAATTGAGATTCCAGAACTTGGGCTTGATTGCTCTAACCTGAGATTCGTTCTCGAACACCACAATCAAATCTTGCTGGCCTGCAAGAAATTCGACAGGGCCTTCGCCAAAGGTCTGAATCAAGCTAGTGCGGCTGGCGGGAATGATCTGGCAGGCACTAACTGCCGGGATGGTCACCGAGATGCGACCATCATCTTCAAGATAGGCGGTAGAATCAAAGCCAGGGTAAATGGAGCGCAACTGAACTTGCTTAAGCTCCGGCTCAATGCGCGAAAGCAAAACCTTTGCCAGAGCGATGGTGCTATTGCCACCAGGCGCGATTCTTACACCGTCAGGCGTGTACCAGTAAACCAGCCATTCGCCCGGGGCGGTTTGAGAAGCGAAGATTGTTTCCGGTTGTTTCAGGTATGCGGCGATGTATGCTTTCTGACAATCAGAAATGCCAAGTTGCTGCTGATTTGCAGAGTACTGAATCGGCGACTGCTGGCTTGAATTTGGCATTGAGGCGGCAGGGGCAAGAAGCACTACCGCTGCAGGGTTGCCAGAGCCAGGCAGCTCGGTGGTAAATGGATCGGCGTAGAAAACCTCAACTTTTACGATGCTCGGATTCATGGGCTTCTCTGGGTTGTGTTTGATGAATGTATTGAACGCTGCTTGACGAATAGTCAGCAGCATTGCTCTATGCGCTAAGGCGCGCCAGTCACTGATAGAGCGCGGAGATGCTACCGGTCAGTGGCGATTGCACCACCGCAGTGATGTATCTCTCTTGATTCGCAATCGGTGTCAACCGATAATTCGACATCACCTGCGGTGCGGTATTTTCTGCGGCGCCAGACTGACCAAAAGCGGCAGATTGCTGACCTTTGTGATCGGTATTCAAGCCAGCAATTGTGTGAGCCGAAAAGCAGATGACGTCGTGCTCTGATGATGCTGCAAGACCAAGTAGAGGCCCGGTAAATGGAGAGACAAAACGGTCTGATTTTTGGTCAAAATTGATAGCACTGAAGTAGCCTTCTTTCGAAAGACAGACTTCACCGCTGCGAGCAAGAATCGACACCACGTTGCCATCAGTATTGCCCGTGAGCTGCAGCGGCTTCAGCTTCGCATCGGTCATATTCGTCAGTTCGATCAGACCGTCGGGAGAGGTCAAACGCAGAACTTCTCCTTGGTCGCTGGTCAGCAGCATGCAGGGCCGGCCGCCTAAGGGATTGACTACATGCAATTTGGCAATGTCAATTTCAAGCGGATGAGGGCCAAAGGTTTTGCAATTCATTCCCGATGAGTCTTGATCAACCCTGACCATGAAGAGATGACCATTATCGGCACCCACCCAAAGACTTGTGCCCTTCTCGGCGAAGCTGATGGAGCGGCCAGCTTCAACTTCTGCTCTTGCTACCAGAAGGCCACTGGCAAGATCAATCAAAAGGATTTTCGACTGATCTTCAGTGAGGATCGCAGCGTGGGTGGTGCCATCTGCGGTCAAACGGAAGGCGACATCAACGGCATCGACTGTGGCGGCCTTGAGCTGATCAGAAAGAGAAATGCGCAGCACAAGAGAACTGCGACTGAAGCTTGTTTCGAGCTTATACAGCTCCACAGGTCTTCCTGGTGTCTTGGTATAGGCGAATGAGCCATCGGCGGAAAGACCAGTTTCTCCCAAACTAGGGACAGGGACATAGAAAAAATGGATCATGATTTAACTCCAATAGAGTTACGTGAGAACACAGGGAAAATTTCAATTCGTATTTTCGTTTCGAGAAAACAGAACGTAACACCTCGACCTCTCGGACTTTTCGGGCCTTCGAATCTGCACAGTTGCAAACCAGCACAACAGCACAACCGCGAACCTTCAGCCAGCTTTAGCGTTAAGCACCGTTCAGGCATAGAACAAGTCAATCCTGAATCGATATGGGCGCGTGGCTAATTACACGTTGTGTGTGTTGAAGTTTTTTGTCCGAGAAGAAAGAAAGAGGTGTAACTTCAACTTAGCTCTTAGCATCTAGTACTTCAACTTATTTAGGCAAAAACATAGACCAATACCGTTAAACGCGCCTCACACCTATCACCACTGCTTTTTGAATATCCTTGAAGCATTAAACTGGGTTTCATAAAACTCAGCTTCCTCGCAGTTCAGTTTCGTCGAGCAGCTTTCTGGAAATCGGCTAATCGGGCTAAAAGTTTGTGATTGATATCTTGCTGTAAGTCGCTGCTACTAGACCGGTCGACTTGCGAATAATAAGAAAAAAACTCGATAGACGAGCGTTTGGGCTTTTGTAAAACAGCTCCGAGCAGAGTGACTAAGGCCGAAGCCAAAAGTCATTTGCCCGGAGCCGAACTACTTGCGCATGTACTTGCGATAGAGATCGCAGTCCTTGGAGCTCAAGTGGCATTTGCCGTCTTTGGGGAAAACCCAAACATCGCTCACTTCGCGCTGAAGCGGAACAACCAGATTGTCGAAGTCTTGGCATTCAAGAATAGCCATACGCACCTGCTGGCGCAGTTTGCGGTTGGCGAACTTCTTAAAGGGCTGATCGCTAACAGCCGTGGACCGGCCGATGATCGGCGTGTGACGGAAAGAACGTGACATAGTGCAGTGCTCGGTGGAAGCACCACACCAGCTTACCTGCAAATACCGGACGCCTGTGAAAGCAGGAGACCCGCGAAATGCAGGAGTTGGTGAGGTGCTCAGAAGAGCGCACCAGCACGATCATGGCATTCGAGTTTGTACATAGAGCCCTTTATCACTAATTGGCGATGCGATAATTGCGCCAGATCACGTCTTTCATAGCGACAACGCGACCTTCGTCGTAGGCCTTTTTGAAAGCGGCGACGATGGTGGCGTACTCTTGGGGCCGCCGTTTGGCAAGGCTGGCAAATTCAGCCGGAACTTCAGCTGCGCCTTCAGCCGGGCCTTCACTTGCGCTGTCAGTGGCTGCCGCTGCGTCAGCAGAACTGTCAGCATTTTTGTTGAAATCAGACCAAGTGACTCCACCGTCGTCTTTGAGAGCCAAGGTGCTGTCGGTGAGCAGCCAAACACCGCTGTCGAGATCTTTCTGGGTAATTCTGTAAGCCGCATAGGCCAGCACAGCATTGATGATGGATGTGAAAATGAATGGTTTCATGGGAAGGATTCCTGTGATGAATTGTGAGCGGTGAATTGTGAGTGATGCGTTAGCAGTGGTGAAATGCGAACGGTAAATTACGATTCGCGGTTGCGCACTTCGTTAACGAGCTGGTTATAGCTGAAAGCAAGCTTGGTTGAGGCAAAGGCAAGGGCCGAGAAAAGCGCCTGCAGCGGCTGAGCTTGCTTGTCGTCATCAAGCTCCAGGCCATAGGCCACCAGGTCCATCTTGATCAGGCTCATTTGCATGCTGAGCTCTGCGTAGCTAATGGTCAGGAGCGAGGCGAGACCGCTGAAATCATTGACTTCGAGGAGGAAATCACAAAGCTCTTCGGCATCGGCAGACGAGCAGGCGTCGGTTTGGAGCCGCTGAATTGTTGAGCAAACGTATTGAAGATCTCGGGCACAGAGTCGCGAACATCCGCCAACTCATCAATGTTCTGCAGCAGCTTTTTGGTTGCAGCCGGAAGCTTGTGCGAACTATTGGATATGACGAAGCGGAACAGAGGCATGACGGCCTTCGACCAGAGCCGGTCGAATTCAGTAAGGGTATCAGAGCCCTCTGCGAGAATCTGTTGTTTCTGCTCGTTCAAGAGAGGCAGGCAGGTGCGAATCAGTTGTGCTGCCAGCTTATGACATTCAGGAATGAGCTCGTCTTGCAGCAGTGTCTTGAACTTCTCCTCCTGATCGCCTTCGTCAGCATAGGCAAAAGCCGCCGATGTGCGGCTAATACCCAAGACAAAAGTGCGATAGCGATTGACGGCCTGCATCACCTGGGGGTTCCAGCTCTGAGCTGACCAGTCAATCAAGAGGAGTTTTCGCATGGTCTCGTCCACTTGCGCGCGGGCATTGAGGGCGCTGTGAATGATCTCGGCACCGAGTGGCCGGAAGCTGGCAAGCTGCGCTCTCAGACGAAAGCAAGTATCCAGCGCCGCCTCATTTGTCAGATAGGTCGAGCCAATGGCACCGTTTTTTCCCACTTTGACCTGATGAGCATCAGGCTCAATAGGCAACTCGGGAATAAGGCTCATGGCCGCCCTTAGAGCTGTAACTCCGTCTGCAGGCTTGGAGCGAAGGAAAATTTGCGTAAGAGTTTGTGAGAATGCCAAAGAATGAATGATTGTCTCTTCAGCCAGATTGAGCACAATGGGGTTAAACGAGGCAGACCCTTGATCGGTCTTGTCGTTGGTCATGGTGTAACTCCAGATAGGTGTGTTTGGAGAGGAGCGACTCTCTGTCGCTCCTCTTTCTGTGACTAGCGAAGTGATCAGCAGTCAATCACTTGTCGCTTCAGGATGCGGCCGGCGTCTTGGTGGTAGCTCTGCTTGCGCGAGTCCTGGTGGTTTTCACCGCAGCCTCACCCGGTCGCCTCGGCACCACTACGGTCTTGCCCTCTGGCGCTGGGATGATGCGGTCGATCATTCCCAACTCGAGCGCTTGCTGAGCAGTGAGGAAGTTGTCCTCAAGCAGGGCAGCTTCCATTTCTTCGAAGGTGATGTCACAGTGCGCTGCCATGATGCCAATCATCTTCAGGTAGAGCTGGTCACCGAATTTCATGTGCGCTTTCATATGGCGGTGAGTGCCCTGATTTCCCCAGCTCGGCTGGTGAATCATGATGGTGGTATCAGGGTAGGCAAATCGCCGGCCCGGTGCCCCGGTGCAGAGCAGGAAAGCGCCCATGCTGGCACACATGCCCATGCCGATCGTGCTAACCGGGCTCTGGATGTTCTGCATGGTGTTGTAGAGGGCAAGACCAGCCGTGACAACGCCACCAGGGCTGTTGACGTACATCTTGATCTCAGAGTTATCCGGGTCGGTTACATTGGCGTCAAGGTAGAACAGTTGGGCCTGAGCCGCTGTGCAAGAAGCCTCATCAAACTGACTGGTAAAAAGAATGATGCGGTTGGCGAAGAGCTCGCTAATGGCATCGGTTCCCATTACGCCGCCCTTCATCTCCTTGCGGATCGTAGGCATGAAGGTGGCGACGGGGCGACCAGCATTCTGGGGCAGGATCAGATTTTGCGTCGGGGTTTCAAGTTCCCATGTGTAGGCCATGATTGGAAGTCTCCAAGGAATATGGTGTGAATTGAAGCGAAATGCACAGGCACTTCCATTTCGGGAAGTGCCTGTTGACTAAATGCGCAAGATTGGCACTGACGACTACTTCCTTGCGACCTTCTTCAGGGCAAGTTTGTCGCCGTCAACGTAAACGTGAACCTCGCAATCTTGGTAGTCGCCGCGCAAGATTCCCTCAGCCAGCGGTGTTTCCACCGACTTTTGCAGGATGCGAGCCAGGGGGCGCGCACCATACTTAGGGTCACTGCGCTTCACCACAAACTTAGCCGCCTGCGGTGAAAGGACCAGTTGAATGTTCCATTGCTGTTCGAGAGCAGCAAAGATCTTTTTGACTGACAGCTGGACGATCAACTCAAGCTCGGCTTCACCAAGCTTGTCGAATTCGATCACCTCATCCCAGCGGTTAAGAAATTCGGGAGAGAACTTCTGCGCCAGCTCTTGCTCAAGCACCCCGCTCTTGCGCTCAACTTCGGGAGCTTTGTCACCGAGATCGATACCAATTGCCCGGGTATTGCCAATGATCACCTTCGAGCCGACATTACTCGTGGCGATCACCACGACGTTTTTGAAGTCGACGACTCGACCAGCTCCATCGGTGAGACGACCAGCATCAAGTACCTGCAAGAGCAGGTTCAAAACAGTGGGATTTGCTTTTTCGATCTCGTCAAGCAGCAAGACACAATAGGGCCGGCTGCGCACAGGTTCGGTGAGTTGTCCTGGATCTTTGTAACCGACAAAACCAGCGGTTGTGCCGATCAACTTAGACACAGACGAAGTGTCCATGTACTCCGACATGTCAAGCCGAATCAGGGCGTCTTCGGTATCGAAGAGATAACGAGCCAACTCGCGTGCCAGCTCAGTTTTGCCCACACCGGTGGGGCCAAGAAAGAAGAACGAGGCAATGGGGCGATTGGGCGGTTTGAGACCAACGCGCAGCCGCCAGAATGCAGACTGTACCGATTCTACTGCCTTTTCTTGGCCGATGATACCTTGGTGCAGAGCTTCTGCCATACCAAGCAACTTATCGGCTTCCGTTTTGGTCAAGCTGGCCAGCGGAATGCCGGTGTCGCTTGTGACGATCTCGATGATGTCGTCCTCTGTCACCACCTTCTTGCCATTGTTGTCCGCTTCACCGCTGCGAGCATTCTTGCAGCGCGAACCAGCACGGTCAATCAACTGCAGGGCTTTGCCAGGCAGCTTGGTTGTATGGAGGTAACGATCACTGAGTTGCGCGGCCACCTCAAGAGCCTCGTGTTTGTACGTCACTCCGTGGTGCGCCTCGTAGAGATGCTTAACTGCTTGCAAGGCCGCAACAGTGTCTTCAACGGTGAGTTCAGCAACTTTGACTTGCTGAAAGAGCCCGTTGAGGTTGGTATCTCGCTCAATGTGTGCCCGGTACTCATCGGGAGAAGTGGTACCAATGCAGCGCAGCTCGCCTCGAGCCAGCAGGGGCTTGAGAAAGCTGGTGGCGTCGGCACCGCCTTCTTCAATGCGGCCTGCGCCAACAATGGTGTGAAGGTCTTCAATCAGCAAGATGATGTTGCCTGCATCTTGGACCTCTTTGACAATCTTGCCAAGGCGCTCTTCAAACTCGCCACGGTACTTAGAACCAGCAGTGACAGAACCCATATCGAGTTGGAAGATGCGCACAGCTTTGAGGCTATCAGGCACATTGCCGCTGAGAATCTGGAGAACCAGTCCTTCAACCACAGATACGGTGCCAACTCCGGTCTCGCCAACGAGAATGGGGTTGTTCTGAAGGCGTTGCCCCAGAATCTCAATGATCTTGGCGATCTCGGTACCACGCCATGTGCATGGTGCAAGCTTGCCAGATTTGCCCCAGGCATTGAGGTCGCGGGCGTATTTCTCCAGAGTCGGAGTAGCGCTCTCGGCCTGGCTGGTGCTCTTCAAGACGGGATTTCCCGCTTTCTCGACTTGAGCCTGCACAGCTTGCAAAACTTGCTTGGCATCAATGGAGAGCTCAAGAAGCACTGCCGTGAAATCGTCGCCATCGAGCACTTCAGCTCCAGGAGATGGCAGCAAACCAAGCAGAAGATCAACCGGCGTCAGTACAGCGTTGGCATCAGAGCTGCGCTCTTTTGCAACTTGAGCGGCTCGCTCGATAGCATTGCGGGCTGGTGCCGAATATCCTTTTTGATTTTGGACAACACCAGTGCGCTGATCGATCGCCGAAACTGCACGGCCAACATCTTTCTTACTGATGCCAAAGCGAGTGAACACGGCAGACAAATTCGATTTCTCCTGCACGAGCGCCAGCAGAAGGTGACCAGTGGTCACAGGGCGCGGCTGGCTGAGATTCTGGGCGTATTGCTCGGCGAACTGCAGCACTGCAGCGAGGGCCTTGTCATACTTGAATTGTTCAGACATGGAATTTCTCCAACGGATTGGTTATTGAAACTGTGCGTAACATCACACCATTTCTCTCGAAACAGGCAGCACCGACTCTGGCGTTGATCAGCAATCAGGTATTCCTGAAATAATCCCGACGGGGTGTGGGTTCGTTGCTGGTTACACGAGGTGTGACTTCAACCTAGCTTGCAAAGATGCCGCAGTGCAAGCAGATGCCTGAGAAACATTGGTCAAATGCCGAATTGGCAAGATCAAACAAGTGGCAAAGCTAAAGCTCGTTTAAGTGCCGAGCATTAAACTGGGCCTGCTATCTAAAAAAAGAGAGGATGGTTTGCTTCCTCTCTTTCGCGCATTCAAATAGAATGTTTATTTGCTATTTGCCGTCTTTTGCTCTTGCGATTGCGCTAACTCTATTTCCCATTGCTTTTTGTGCTTAGACAGATCATCAAAAATCTCATTGGGGTCGTTGACTACTTTATACAGCTTACGATCAGCAGGACTTATAGTGCCATCTTTCTCTAGCTGATCCATGAAGCGCTCAAGATACTGGTGTTTTTCTTTGCCAACAAAGGAAATTGGAACTCCTTTCATCTTGCCCGTTTGAATATGCGTGAGGGTATCCATAGCCTCCGCCACAGTACCAATACCGCCGTCTTCAATGACAAAAGCGTCGGCTTCTTTCAAATTTCGCAGACGCGTGAAAAAGTTTCTATGGGGAAGAGTTAGGGTCTGATAGCCATTGCCTCTTTTCTCATGGGGTAGCTTCAAGACCACACCAATTGAGTTGCCATCCCAACCGGTCTGATTGCCAGCAGCATCGCGAGTTGGTTTCAAAGCCTCAAAAGCACCGCGATTAGCAGCTTCCATTATGCCCGGCCCGCCACCGGTCATGACGTCATAACCTTCTTGTATAGCCTTGCCACCAATATAGCGAGCCCGTTGATAGCGAAAGTCACTTTCGGGAATGCGAGCCGAGCCGTACACAACCAAGACCGGCTTAGGGTTTGGGCGATCATGCAGAGCTTGTAGGCCATAGGTAATGTCTTGATGACCAGATACTAGTTCTTTGCGAACTTCAAGAGACATTTTGCTGCTATCAATTACTTCTCTAAGATGTGAAGAACTGCTGTTGTACCAATGCTGCTTATCTAGTAGGCTGAGATCTTCAGCATTAGCCGGAATTTTTTGATCTTTTTCAAAGGCAAAGCGCTTTGGCGCTTCAGGGGCCATTGTCTTGTCTGCTAGCTTTTTCATATCTGCTAGTGTACGCACGCCTCTGATGCCGCTGGTCGGTGCGAAAAATTCACGAGCACTATTGGCTGCACCGCCAGCAATACCGCCAACAGCGAAGCTGGTGATTGATTTTAGTCTATCTTCAGCTCCAGCTAGGCCACGACCAGAAAGGAGAGAATGGCCATCAACACTGATCTCACCAGCCAGGCCACCGGCCAACCCAGCGCTAACCATATCATTGCGCAAAAAGGCAGAGCCTGTTGATTTCAGGCCAATACTGCCCATGGTGAGTGCTGAAAGACTTAGAGCCGATACAGCTGCATTTTTCAAGCGCCCTGTATAGATGTTCTCTTTGTCATCGCTGGGAGTGAGGACCCCGCCCCACAAAGCACCTGTTGCCGCAGCTTTGAGAATTGCTGGGGCTGCCCCGCGGCCAATTCCATAATTGGCAGTTAGCTCTAGTTTGCTAGCGGCTCCAGGCCCAATGGACTTATGAAGGATGATCATTGGAATGATTGCTGCCACTGCACCTCCTGCTACTTCTCCAGCATAAGCAGCCGTGCCAATTTTGGCTGGTTTAGGTGGGGCGAAAAATTGCGCCTTTGGCATGAGGTCTGTATGAATGGTGCGATCTAGCAGCTGAGTAATGCCAGTAAGTGGAGCCTGTATGACGTTATAGCAAGCCGAATCATACAAGTGGCTGGCAAACTCTTCAGTCGCAGAAGTGTTTTTGTTGTTGGTGATATCGGGTTTTGTTGTCTCGATTACTTGAGTTTCGCGTGAAATTGGCATCAAGCCTCCTTTTCGTTTGTTATTTAGAAAGGCTACCTATTTTCGAAATTCGAAAACTCCGTGCAATAGAGCGTGTACCATTTTTTGTGGCCATTCCATATCCATCCAGCTACAGACGACTAATTCACTAACTGTTCAAGAGCTTTTGCGAGCATATGCTAGGCCTAACCTCGCTTCAAAATCTGGACCTGACGCCAGGGTCTTTATGCGAAATTTGTGTTGTGGACTTCTTAGTTGCCTTTTTTCAAGAGCTTGAGGGTATCAGCTATAGCTAACATTCTTCGCCGTTGATCTCTTTCTATTACTTTGGGATCATTGCCGAACACAGCTGATTGCCACTCACCCTTTCCGTCGTTTTCAGTCGGATTGAAGAAGGCCCAAGTGCGAGCATATAGAATCGCCGCTTGCCCGGTTAGGCCCTCGCGTTTCTTTGCCAGATGCAGTCGTTCTATGAAGCCCCAGCCTTCTAAGACCGCCCCTTCCGCTTGATTGGCAAGATCAAGCGCATTCATCCTTTCTTCGATTGATAAATTCAGGCCGTACTTCTTCGCCAAACTAGAAATTGTTTTGTCGTGTCCTTTCAATCTGGCCAGCTGTAGCTTATCTGCTTCAGCGGCAGTCGCGACTTTATCTATTTGATTAGAAAAGATACCTTTGTTCCAGTTTCCATTCAAGTCTCTGTGTCCATTGTAGTGCTCAATGATAATCTTGCCATCGGGGCGAAGGTTACCTTCTGCTGCCCCGACACAACGAGAGACCCAAGACTTAATGCCACCAGCGAAAAACTTTGCTTGGTGTAAGAAATCTGGATTGTGCGAAGCATCAGTAGGTCGTCTGACCGGCTTGGCCTCGTGCTTGGGCTCGCCTTTAGGTTGATCCTTGGGCCCGAATATTGACTGTACAAAGTCTAGTACGAAATTGCTCTGTGGTTCTGCTCTTCGTTGCCTTCTCCTGGCGTCGGCAAGCAAAATTGATTGCTCTGGTACATAAGCATCTGCGGCAATATTAGCGATGGCTGAGGGTCGGCCAGCATGATTCTCTGCTGAGAAGTGTTCTGTATGTCGTTCGTGATTGGCCATACTAAAGATGCTCACCGTTCCGCACTGACTAAATGTAGAAGTTAAATAGTGACGATTCCATGACTATTGATGATTCAGTTAGTTTCCTTGGACGCCTAGGCTATCGGATGAGACCTAGTACATTGCAGAATGATGGCATTAGTTGACCAGTCAACTAGCGACGCGAAAGAAAAAAGCTTCTTAGCTCCAAGTATTTCAGTTGCATGGAAATCCCCAGGGCTTTTAGCTAAATTCTGAGGGATATTTTGAAGATAGAAAGAGAGGAGGCCACCACGCCACAATCAGCTGCGCTGGCCTCCTTGGTTATTTATACGACTCGGCCATTCAATGAATACAAGCGGCCATACTTCTCTTCCAGATATTCCATGAAGGCATCGCCGGTGATGCCTTCGCCAGTGATGCGTTGCACTAGCTGCGCTGGGCTGTACTTGTGTCCGTATTGATTAGTTTTGCTTGCAACTAGGCAATGTACAAGCTTTATCGCTGACACCGGGAAGGCAACTAGGCAACGTGCAGGTGCTTGCTGGCGAAGGCTCAAGGCTAGCGTCTTTCTTTGCCGTAATGATGCCAGTGACTGGAATGAGAATGCACAAAATCAACAGCACTAAAGCAGTGATATCTGCCCGTCGATTTTGCCTTGCTTCGATTTGCTTTACTTCGGCTTCTAATGCGGCGATACGCTCTTTGAGCGGGCCATCGATGTGATAGAAGTATTCGGTCACCTGAGCCGTCAGAGGTGCATCAAACCAGAGTTGATTGCTCGGTTCGACCTCCCCTACTCTCTCTGTTGCCATGCTGACCCAGACAAATGACTCAGCACCTTTTTTGTCAGTTACCTTGATCTTGCTGCTCTCGCTTGAGCCTGGTGCGAGAAGATCGCTGGCCCTCACGCAGGCATCGAGGAAAATCTTGCCATCGGGGTCTTGCTCAAGCAAGCGTACCTTGATGCTTTTTTGTACTTTTGGCATTTCTTTAGGTAGTTATGGGGAGTGAATGTGGCAATCTGCAGCACAAAAGGTGCAGGCAGAAGCAGCTGGGGATGTTAGTGAGACTGAGTTTCTGGTTTTGCTTTTGCTGAATGAGTTTAAAGGAGACACTTCTACCTTGTCTAAGCTAGGTTTAGAGAGTCAATTACGTTATGTGGTTTTTTCTAGAAGTTTGCTAGAAACTTGATGGATTAGCGCCTGCTGAAGAACGCGCTATCGAACTATTATGCAGTGGTTTGTAGCTTTTGCGGCGCTGTAAGATCGCTTGCGAATTTGCCTGATGAGGCTCGCGCTAGCGCTCGATTGGAGGCGTAAGCTATTAGTCTGGGTCTTTTCTAGAAACCACCTGGCATTGAGTGCACAGATGAGACACTGCTGCTAAATTCATTGCGGTTAATAACTTTCATTTTGTCGAAAGCACCAGTGCGCTTCAATGTTTTGTCACTACCCGCAACACCACGAACAATTGCTACGGCACATGGTGCCTCTTGAGAAACCGCCTGACTAACGCTGCCCAGAATTAGTTTCTTAAAGCCAGTATGACCGTGTGATCCCATTACAATCAGGTCGGCATAATAGCTTTTAGCAATATCAATGATTGTTTGCTGTGGTTCACCAATAGCGATTTCAGTCAAAATATTGCCGCTCTTAAAATACTTAGCTAGTTCGTTAGCACGATTATTAAGGCTGTTGTGTACCTGTTCTAGATCTGTGTCGTTCTCAACTACCGCGAGGACAATTAGTTTGGTATCAGCGGCCCAATGGAAGTTAGCTAGCCAGCGCACGGCTGCTACTGAGAAAACCGAGTTATCTATGGGCAAGAGAATATTTTTGAATGCTGGTGCTTCTTGCTGAGCAATACAGCACGGCGTCTTTGCCACAATAACTGGACACGGTGCACTATTGAGTATGGCTTGGGATACGCTTCCAATGAGAAGACGCTCCAATGAATTCTTACAGTTGGAACCAACTATAATCAGGTTTACATGAGATTGTTGCGCTAATTCCATGATGACAGCTTTAGGATCACCATGGCGTGCGAAGAATGAAATTTTGCAATGGTGCAGTAGGCTGCGCAGCTCTAAGGCGAGGCCTTCCATTTCTTCGAAGTAGGCGGCTTCTTCGAATTCTAGACCCGGAGGAAAGACGGTAACCAAAATGATCTCTGTGCCTTGGCGCCAATGCATTTTAACTAATGCATCTATTGTTGCCTGAGCACTCGGTCTATTGTCGATAGCTACAAGTACTTTCATATTTTGAGACAATCTCTCCAAACCGCCTAAACTCCTTTCACCCTAACGCGTAATGTGTGTCATTTCCATAGCGAATCGTCTAGGTTGAAGAAAGATGACAAGAACATGAATTAGTATTCAACAAGTTGAGGCATATCAGAGCAAATCTGGGTCAATCATGCCAATCGAGCAGAGCGACTTGTCGCAACTACATGGATGAGTAGGGTGATGCCGAGAAAATAATGGCAGAACGAGGGCAGTAAATTGCCCCCGCTCTGCGAACGGAGTAACCGGTGTCTCTCTCAACAACTACAGGCTTGCTGCGACACCGATGACCGCACTTAGTGGGTGAAAGCTAGCGGTGAAGAGAGCTTGGGCATTGAGACTTCTGCAGGCCGGGCCGCTGAAAAGTAGGGTGGGGGTGCCAAGCGTTTCGTCGCTCCTGCTCCGGCTGACCTGCATGGCGTTGATGTAGCTCCGGTAAAGTTCGTCCGGGAACTCGACATGCACCACCGCCGCTAGTGGCTCCTTGACTTGGAGAGCTTCGGACAGCTTGATCGACTCGGTGATGCAATGGCGCAGGTCTGTATAGAAAAGAGCTCCTTCTCTTTCGTTGAGCATGGGAATTCCCTGTTCGTTGCTTTGCTTGAAAGCAGCAAGAGTTAGTTGCTGCGTCAAGGCATGATAGAGTTTCATGGTGAAAAGAGATTGTGGTTTTGTTGACTCGTAAATCAGGGGCTGCAGAGTCACTGCGCCTTCAATGCCCTGCCGTTCTCACGCGAGACCGGCCTCCACCTGACGCTGGTTGCACCACTCAGTCAGTGTGGTGAAGAACCACTGCCCAAGTTCCTCATAGCCTGAGGTCTGAGACAAAGCCACTGCAAGAGCAAGCACGTGCTCCCGAGTCTGCTTGACTTGGCGCAGTTTCCTCTTGCAGCAGAACAGATGCCCGCGGTCGCTCTTGCTGTCGGGCAGCGTCGAAAGGTTATGCACCCTGTCAGCCAGCTTGATCAGCATAGAGCCTGCGTCAGCCGAAATGCCTACAAAGTACTCCACCAGGGAGAGTCCCTTCTTCTTTGTCACCGCGTTGACCAGATGGCCTACGCGATTGCCAAAGAAGAGCTTGATGGTTTCAAGGGAGAGCACGAAGTCATTGTCTTTGACGTGCTGCATCAAGTTGGAGACGATGCGCTCGGATTCGCGACTGGCTGTTTGTACGAAATCGAAGTACCGTTCAATATCAGCAGCCGAGATGGTGTCGCAGTCTTCCACCACGTCGTGGAGAAGTGCTGCACAGATGACGTCGGCGTCGGTGACCCCTGCGCGCACAAGCAGAAGGGCTACGATCTTGACGTGCTCGAAGTAGCGCCCGCCGCTGTCACGGTACTGATGGCGGTGAGCCCATTTTGCCGTCTTGTAGGCGGCCATGATGCGCTCAACTTGGTCAGCTTCAAACCTTGCGCTGACCTCCTGCTCGAAGCCCGCACTGTCGCAGTACTGCATCAGTTGCAGTGAGTTGATGATAGTCATTGTTTTGTTCCGTGGGTGAGTGCCCCTCTTAGAAGGTGAAGGGCGTTTACGAGCTCTGTGCTTTAGAAAACCTTCATTCCGCGGGTGATTTACTAAGCGTCTGCTTACCTGGACGGCTAATTGGCCGGGCCAACAAGCCTGACAAAGTTGCGTCGGCCGACTTGCAGCACAAGACTTCCACCACTGGTCAAATCGACCACGTGTTTCTCATCCTGCACTTTGTCTCCGTCAAGACGAACACCACCACCTTTGATTAGGGTGCAAGCTTGAGTGGAGCTGGGCGTAAGCTGGGAGGCTTTGAGTAGCTGGTCCAGACTGGTTGGTTCCAGCACTTGGAAGACCGGCATCTCTTCTGGAGCTTGACGCTGACAGTGCACTTGCTGCCAGACGGCGAGCGCATCTGCGCCAGCTTGTTCGCCATGCAGATCGCTGACGATGCGCCTGGCCAGAAGCTCCTTCATCTCTTTGGGGTTGACGCCGTCAGCAAGTTTGGCTTCTACTTCGGCCACTTCGCTAGAACTGGCCGAGGTAGCCAATTCAAACCAACGCACGATTTGTTCGTCAGCAATGCGCATGCACTTGGCGAACATCTCGTTTGGTTGATCACGCAGACCAATGGCGTTACCCAGCGACTTCGACATTTTCTGCACACCATCGGTGCCTTCGAGCAAAGGCACCAGCAGTGCCAGTTGCGGCTCTTGCCCGAAGATAGTCTGCAGTTGTCTTCCGATCAGCACATTGAAGCGCTGGTCATTGCCACCAACTTCGATATCGGCACGAAGATGCACCGAATCGAAGCCTTGCAGCAGAGGGTAGATCAGCTCATGCAAAGCCACTGACTGCTGCTGCTCGATGCGCGAGCCGAAGCTGTCCTTGGCGAGAAGCTGATTGACTGTCACCCTGCTTGCCAGAGAAACGAGTTCGGCTGCGCTCATCTTGCCAAGCCAGTCGTTGTTGTTGACCACCTCGGTGCGCGAGAGGTCGATGATTTTGCCGGCCTGTTCGAGGAATGTCTGGGCGTTGGCTTCGACTTGCTCGGCAGTGAGAGCGGGGCGAGTGACATTGCGACCGGTGGGGTCGCCGATGGTGGCAGTGAAGCCACCAATCAAAAGAATGATCTGGTGGCCGTCGTCCTGAAAGCGCTTGAGCACGCGCAGTGGTACGGTGTGACCAAGATGCAAATCGGGTGAAGTCGGGTCGACGCCGAGCTTGATGCGCAGCGGACGCCCTGTTCTAAACCTGTCACGCAGCTCAATCAGACCTGCACGTCCAGGAGGCAAGATTTCATGTGTGTTTTTCATGGTGGTTCTCCAGAAAGAGGTGTGGATGTTAGGTCAAATTTGTTCGACCTAGTCGAACCTCTCGAATCAGTTGTCGAGGTCCTCGAAGCTTTCGAGTTCTTCGAGTTCTTCCAATTGCTCTTCAAGCTCGCGGCGATTTCGCCGGCGCTGCTGTCGTCTGCTTTCGTCAAGCTCATCGATACCTTCGGCACCCCAGATCATCTCCTCCCAGCTGTCAGGGACATGGCCCGAGTAGCGACCCGTGATGCGCTTGATTTTTCCGTTTTGGAGAGGGCGAAACTTTGCCATTTGCTTGTTGAAGAAGGTTTGGTTATTGGCTAAGCAATGAGGTTCTTTAGACCTCTTCGCTTCGATGCGACTTACAGATCAGATGCCGGCGTGGCTCCAAATCGGCACCCACCTGCTGCCGAAAATCGATGGGGCATGCAGGAAGTGTTGCAGCCGCTCCAGCCAGGTGGCTGTTTTGTTGGTGCCATCGAAGCGGAACTTGATCACGACCTCGACGAGGTCAGAGTCATAGCCGATTTGTTCAGCCAGCTCTTCGAGCTCATAGAGCCACTCTTTCCATTCTTGTTCGATAGGCACCGTCAGGCTCACAGGCTTTTCGGTGACGTTGCCGCGGAGATCGAGGCTCTGAAATGTGGCAAAGACAGTTTTTTCTTGGGGCTCGGGTTTGAGATTGATTTCAGGCATTGTTTTTTGCCGCGATTGAGCGGTCACTATGGTTGGTTGAAGTTGGCAGGCTAGAGGCTAAGTCGCCTTTCTGACAGCCTTCTAGTGGAAGAACATCACCAGTGCACGACAATGTTCGGCTCAACGCCAAACTTAGACCAGCAGTCTTTGTTGAAGGAGGTGTTGCAAGCATCCCGGTGAACGGTCACTGTGGCTGCTGGGTTAGAGCGAGCCAGACCAAGTGCTGTTTCAAGAACGCAGACGTCGGTTTGGACGCCGCAGATGACGAATTGATTGTTTGAACAGCCTTGTTGCGAGCAATAGTGGCGCACAAGGCACGAACCATCGCTTCCAAGCTTCTCAATCACTTTGGCACGAGCGTAGCCTGATACAAGATCAAGCAAGCGTTTGTGGGGTCGAGGAAGGGGGGAATCGTCAATGGGCGAGTAGTATGTTGTCCACAGAAACACAACAAGAGCGTCGTCTTGCTTAGCCTGTTCGATCAACTTTTCCACTGCAATGATTGTGGCTTCATCGTTTGCTACTTTGAGGTGTGCCTGCATGTCAACGACTACAAGCGTGTAGGGTGGGTTCATTGGAAAAAGAGGGGGTAGAGTACTGATTGACCCGCAGCTCAGAGGCTCATGCATGAGACAAGAGAGCGTGGGTTTAACTGATTCAATCACGCGACTTTTACTAGGCATTATCAAGCCAGCAGAGAGCCGATCCTAATCGCCACATCTTCTGAGGTGGAGAAATTTCCAGTTGAGGAGGAGCGGCTTGGCTGGTTAGATAAGTGCCTTGTATAAATGTGATTGAAAGAGTCAACTATAGAAATAACATCTCTTTGCCTCGTGCTCAAAGCTCTCTTTCTCTTGTTTTCGTATTAGCCGCAGAGAAAAGAGTGGCGCTAAGCCGACTAGGCCTCTTTTAATCAATGAAACTGCTCTCCAGAGTACTTAGCCGAAGAGCCAGATAGAGGTCAAGTCAAGAGCCTAGTTTGAATGCACTAGCGTGAGTTTTGGGGAAACGAAAGACAAACAGATTGACTCTGTATTTAGTGAGGTGATAGCTTCAGGTGTTCTCACTTCAAATCTCTTTCTCTCATTTAGACAACAACAACAAGCCACCAGCGAAAATCATTGCCTATTCACTTGCTCATCAGGCTTCTCTGCTTTTCGGAGATTTCTAGTTTTGGCTGCCAACAATTTTGCGATCTATCATGAACAAACTATTGGCCGTAGACATCGGCAATAGCAACACCAAATATGGTTATTTTGTAGACGGTGTCCTGGTAGAGCGACGCGTCCATTCCACCGCTGAAATCGAACAGTGCGCAACAGCGCAAATTTTGAATGAGACTTTTCCTGTGGCCATATCATCAGTGGTGCCGCCAGCAGAAGAGACTCTCAGGTCGTTGCTTAGCAACCACGAAATGATTTCCATAAGTGCTGCAGAGCAGACTGTTCTTACAGGAATGGCCTTAACAATGGGAGCCGACCGAGTAGCTGATGCTGTGGCCGCCTGGAAAATTCACGGTAAGGGCCGCAGACCAGTGATTGTCATTGGTCTTGGTACAGCGACAACAATGCTCGCTATCTCAGCCAGTGGTCATGTCGAGGGCGGCTTCATTGCTCCAGGCCTAGGTCAAACACTTGCCGCGCTGCATCAACAGACAGCCCTGCTGCCTCTGCTCGATATGGCTGGCCAAACCATTGAACTAGGCTGTGACACCGAAACGCACATGCGCAACGGTGTCTTTGTCGGTCATATCGGACTCGTTCGTGAGTGGCAAGCATTGGCCAAAAAGGAGCTTGGCAAAGAGCTTGGCAAGAAAGCGCTAACAGTTGCCACTGGAGGCTGGAGCGAAGCAATTTCGGCCGCCAGTAAATCTAGTAAGAGGATATTCGACATCGTCGACCCCAGCCTAACACTCAAAGGCATTCATCTTTTGGCCACAGCGCAAGGCTCAGTAGCCAAGGCCGTCTAAGTGATTAGCAGAAATTGCTTCCTTTCTGCATTGATTTCTCGACACTGGGACTAGGTCCCAATTTTCTTTTCACACGGCATTAGTCACCGCGTGGCAATGCGTTCCACAATCTTTGGAGAATAATATGAAAAATCAAACTACTCTGGCGCTGCCAGAGATGGTCGCTGGCGTCGAGCAGATGCTGGTCGATCCCGAGCTGCTGAAGCTTTACGACGATGGTGATAAGCTGTCGCGTTCACAGACCAAGCACGATGTCGGTCACGCTTTTGCTGTGCTGGAAATGGCACGACTTCTGACCGACAAATTGCACCAGCGTTTTCCTGACTTGCTGAGCGAGGAAGCTCGCCTGGTGGTCGTTCCGGCTGGTGCCTTTTTGCACGATATCGGTCGCGCTATCAGCGTTGACGATCATGCCGAGGCCGGCAAGCAAGTTGCTCTCGACTACATGCTGAAGAAGGGCTTCCCCAGGAAGGTGGCGGGCAAAGTTGCTGCAGTAGTGGCAAAGCACCGTTCGGTTCAGTTCCTGACCATTCCGACTGAAACCTTGAAAAAGTTTCCTGAGCTCGCTATTGTCGTCATCGCTGACAAGTGCGTTGGCGATGAAGACCGCGTGCGGCCGGTGCGGGCCTTTGCCCTGCGTGCCTTGAGTTTTCTCGGTCTGGCCAATATCAACATCTTCAATATCTCGGAACACGATAGGGTGAACTTTGCCATTAAGAAGGCCGAGTTGTTGGTTGACTTTGGCGATTCATCCGGGGATGAGATCGCTGGAGCGATTGTGCTCAAGTTGAGCTTCGACGATAAGGTGGTTCCCGCTGCCGAACTGTTGTCGCTCTACAGCAAGCGCTTTCAGTCTTGTGGTCGCGCCGCCAAGAGTCTCGGTTTTCTCTTTCGCATTGAGGTCAACTCGGTGCGCTTCAGGTTCGATGACCAGACCAATAAGTGGTGCCCGATGGAAAGCTTCAGCGTGCAACTCGCTTGAGGGAGCTTTTGTTTTGGCTGCTTGGCTTTTTACTTCGTTGTTGTTCTGCGCCGTGTATTACATCCTCCCATCGCGCGACTTCTGATCGATCACCCGGTTAACCAAGCACACATTTGACCAGAGCAGTTGGAACGCCATCGTGTATTCCAACTGCTTCTTCCAATTTGGAAGATTTTTTCTTCGCTATTAGTAGACCGGTCTATTAATAGCGAAGAAAAGAAAAAGAAACGGAGTGAGAACATAAGGAAAAGCAGAAGAAGTGAGCTAGGCTGGCCAGCTCACTTCTTCTCTCGACGAACACTGATGCTTTGCAATGGCTATTTGTCCGAGTCGACGCCTAACTTGGCACCAACTTGGTTAAGCCGCGCCAGGCACATGGACATAAACCAACAACATACTAGAATGCAGAGTGAAGCTGATTCGGTAACCCATGTCAGTTAGGTTAAAGAGCAATAACAGCTGCCATTGTTGAAGGAATCCTTCGCTAATTAAACCGATGTCATTCGACTCTACATCGAACGATTCTGGACTAAAGAAATTTTTCCAAAAAGACTGCCGTTTTGATTTGCAGAGCTTCGGTTTTGAAATCCGAATGACTCGTTCCTGGGCTGCTATTGCTGATTCAGGTACGGGAAGCAACTGGGCACAGCCTCCATTGTAGTAGGCATTCTTGGGACCATAGCAACCGGTATCTTGGTGGATAAGCAGGTGACTTTTTTCGCCCGCAAGGTGGCATTTCTTTAGCTGCTCGACAACTTTTGTTGTTTCCTCCGCAGCCTTCATGACGCTCATGATCTCTCGGGAAGCAATAAACGAGGCAGCGTCAAGATTGTCACCATTTCCGAGAATGGTGGTCACAGCAGTTTGTACATACTGAGTGAGGTTGAGCCCGGCGGCGGCATAGGCAGCTCTCAGAATCAGTTGCGCTCTACTCGCTGCGTAGACGGGTTCCGCAATGAGCTCAGGAGCATTGATCGCCTGAAAGGCTTCAGCCAGATATTTTTCAGCCTCTTCTTTACTGAAGCTGGCATCGCCTTTTGCCAGAGAAGTGATCGTGGAGCTGTTTCCGGCTGCTAAAGCTGCGGCCTGCTTGTGCATTTTGTGGGCGTTGAATTGCAGCTCCGCTTGTGTTATCCAGGCTTCGGCTCGTGCAAACGCCTCGTCAGCTGGCGTTGTAATAGCTATTGATTGTGTCATTGCCCTTAGATGTAGAACGTGTGCTGAAGTAAGGTTCGAGAGGCCCTTGCTAGCATGTGGTATGCAGCAAGGGCGCTGACTGCAATCTAATCGGCAAAGATCAGAGCGTGCTTTGCAGTTTAGGTGACAATTGGAAGAGCGAGTTCGAGAGCAGCCCAGGCATCGAGCATGTGTTGGATATCACTTCCGCTGAATCCGCCTTCCTTTTCCGCAATGAAGCTGAGGTGATACTCAGCATCAGCCCGTTGGCAGCTATCGAGCTCTTCGTTGGCCAGGGCTACAGCAAGCTTAGAACGAAGTTGAAGGCCGAGGTCGGTGGTCAGTTCTTTTCCTTTGCTTACCTGTTGCTTTCGGCGGCTTGCTTCTTCTGCGCAATAGCTCATACCTGGGTCGTAGCCACCAATGTAGAAGAGCTGGCCCTTCCGGTCATTGGGGGAGGTAATGGTGCAGTAGATGCACTGGCCGCTCCGGCGCTTCACTCTTTTGTAGTCGACTTCTTCGACTTGCTTCTCTCGATCGCTCACTTCTTGAACGTACTGGTTCAGAAGCTCGATGATTTGAGCCCGCAGTTCAGGATTTTGGATTTGATACCTCTCGTCGAAGAGGTCGATTTTGGTCTTGTTGCCTTTGACGAGGTCCTCGGCTATGCCGCGAAGCTTCGCCCTGAGGTTTGAAGAGATGGTGTCGTTCATGTTTGGGAACTCGTTAGTTGGAAAATCAGAGGACGTGGAGCGAAGTGATGCGGGTAAGTGAAGGAAGTTGACAGAGAGGCTTGCGGCTGGCAAACACATTGAGAGCAGCCGCGCTCGCCGCAGTTGCTCAGCCCAGAAAAGTCCAGTAGGGCAGTGGATGAAGAGACGCGCTTAGCGGACCGCTGCCATGAGATTTTCGTTGAACTCGCTGGCTCAGCAAACTCAAGGCAATTGCGAGGCCCCCCGTGACAAAGAGCAGGGTGGTCATAAGAATCGCCAAGAGCATTGACACTTCAAGTGTGTTCATGGGAAGTACCAGGTTGTGATGGAATTGTCGAATTTTCCTTTGCGCTTACAGGGTCGCACTAAGTTAACCAATGCAAATCAGCGCTACTCCCCCGATGAATGCAGGAATGGCCGCAAGCCTTCCGACGTAAGTCTTGGAACCAAGCCACCCACCGAACAGTGCCTTGTAGACAGGCTTGAGCTGCCAGAGGTAGAACGAGACGCAGAGAAGTGAAATGCCGAGGCGCTTGAGCATAATGGTTGTTCCTGTTGAGAGTTTGTTGAAGAGAACGAGCGGGGAGGGTCACCGCCAGCGGTGTTCTTCCCCGCCCGGGGACGACTAAATGTCAGCCGGCATTACGCGAGGCAAGCCTTGTTGGAAGCTGCGCAGAAGCCCTTAGTCGTTCTCGTCGTCGCCTTGTTCTTCCTGCGCTGGGCTGTGCTTGTCCACAAGCAGGCGAGCTTCCGACACCAGTGCCAGAGCCGATGCGATTTGAAGCCGCAGAGCCTCGTGTTGCTCTTTGCCTGCGCTTTCAATAAGCCCGCGAAGGCGCTCAGCCTGCGCGGCAGCAAGCTCGAGTTTGACGTTCACCTGCTCGGCGATTTCAGGGGGTAGCTCGCCAGAGCGAGTTCTGACCTTCTTAATCGATGCTTGCAGAATCTTGAGGTCATCAAAAACCGTGCCTCGTGCCTGTCGAATCGCAGAGGCGATCATCCAGGCGGCATAGACGAGCACGGCCAGTGGGAGTAGCAGTTGCATAATTGTTACCAGCTGAAAGACATGGGGGGAGCCTGCATTCTCAGCTGACGGCGAATCTGCGACTTTTGCGATTCGAGCCGATAAGAGCAACAGTGTATTCGGTAGTCTTGAAGTGTTCGATCACATCGTCGACTACCCGGCTTGCGTAAGCACCAGTGGTAGGTTCCCAGTTGCCAGCCATGACGGCGGTCTCGATCTCTTGAATTAGACGTTGCACGTCTGCCTGGTGAGCCGTTTCTTCGGCGAGGCGAGCCTGAGCAGTAGCTATGTTGCGATGGAGTTCTTGAAGTGTCTTTTTACGTGGGAGGGTCATGATTTCCTTTGTTTTGGATCTATTTTTTGAGTTTCAGAGTGGTCGACCCTGTTGAGAATGCAGATCCTTGAGGGCCGCTGCAGCAGCCACACCGGCGGCAAGATGCGCTGACTGGTCAAGATCCAGAACTTCAAGATGCTTGTTCAGCGTGCTGTAGAACTCGTTATCCCAACCTTGCCAAACCGACAAGGGGTTGGAGTCCTTGGACCTTGGTCCGTGCATCCACTGGATGTGAGAGGTAATGGTTGCGAGCTTGTAGCTGGTGCTCGCGGCTTCGATGGCAAGGTTGATTTGCCTGTTTCGCTTGTCGTTCATTTCGAAAGTGTTGTTGCTGTTGTTGTTGTTGTTGTCGGACATGGTTTTTCGTACAGATGGTTTACTTGGACTTTGAAGTTTTTGAACGTAGACGGTTGTTGACTGGTCGAGTTCAAGCCAGGGTTGTGGCTCCGTGTGCCAGAGGCATTAACGAACGTAGTTCTGCCTGGAGGCAAGAAACTGCGTCGATGTATGCCTTGGCATTGACCTCGTCGCTGACATTGTTCTGCGTTTGCCAATCGAACTTCAATTCACAGAGGCTCAGCAGCGGAACAATCAGCAAGTTGTGATGGCTGGTCAGGCGAACATACTTCGTCTCCCAGTTTGTGTCTTGAACATCTCCAGCTCCATCAAAGATGGCTTGCGCCACAAGAAGCTCGTTCAAGAGCCTGTGTTGAAAGTAGAGATTCTGGCTCTGATGGCCAGCAATGTCGCACATGATGCTTACCTTTGAGAGGGTTAAGACCACATCGGTTGATGTGGCTGAAGATGCTGTTGATGGTGAATTGGCTTATGCCTAGTCTGTTGAGTCTGTCTTCTGTTTTTGTTTTGTGGATAAATTACTCCTCTACCATAGAGTTTTTCCGCTAATTCTCTAACCGTGTTTTCGTATTCACCCCAACTAACTAAGTGGCGGTAGCACAACTAGGCCTTCTAGCCTATCTAAAACTGCAACGAACTAAGCTCTCCGATTGCTACTTAGCGCTAGCTGAGAGGGCCTGGTCCAGAGTGTTTCCAACTTCAATTGCCTAGAAAGGCGTTTTCAGTCGCAGATGCCTGTTGCTTGCGCAGATAATTGGCGCTTCTGAGAACTTGCTGCGCGTTGTTGAAGGTGCTGTCGAAATGGTTGAAGGGAGTTTCGAACATGATGATCGCCTTTGTTGGTGATGCTGTTGGTGATGCTGCACGAAGAGTGCTGCCGAACCGAAAAGTTCGGCAATAGGGCTGGCAGGAATCGAACCTGCCTACCCACTATTGCTAGTGAGCGCTCATACAGCCGAAGCTGTCCACTTGAGCTACAGCCCTGGTTTTGATCGAACTGAAACCTGCGCAATCGATGTCGGTAAGATTCAAGAAGAATCCAGCGTTCCCCATTCATAAACTCACTGGATCACTTGAAGTTATCAACCTGATAGCGCATCGCACTAACGACCGCCAGAGTGCGCCGCAATTGATCGGCTTTGATGATCACTGGGTTGTTCCCAAGGCCACCGGCGTCCCAGTTATTGAACCTGCCAGAAGTGGGATCGACATTGAAGTAAGACCACTGTCGAGCATAGACAACGGCGTCAAATCCTTGCAGATTCTTTTGCCTCTGTGCTTGTGCTAGGCGGTCAATGTAACCCCAGCTGCAGTTGCTTTTTGCAAAAGTAGCCGTAACCTTTGCCGTGTTGCTGCCATTAGGATCGATACCAGCAGCAAGCTTATAGACAACGGCCTTGTTGGGCTGTTGCACACAGGCGGCCATCGGGCTCTGGTTAGCCAAATCTATGCCAGACAGAAGTTGAAAGAGATTCAATTGCAAGTGCTGACGCTTAGCTTGGTGAAGGAGTTCCAGGGCTTGCAAGCGCAGAATCTGCGTTTGAATGCGGTCGGCTTGCAGGGGCGTTAAGGCTCGCGGTTTGTCGGCTGCTTGCTGATAGGAAAAACTGCCGAGGTTGGTAATGCCCTTTGAGCAGCTGGCTGACCAGTTGTAATTGCACATCGGATCTTGGTGCCCGTAGTATGCCTGGTTAAATCCACCATCGACCCTGCGTGTGCCTTCCGGTCCTCCAACGCCACGCTCTAACAGTGAGCCAGCGTTGCCGTAACTTTTGAGAAGTAGTGGAATGATCTTCTCGTCCACTTTCTGGTCTAGGCTTTTGATTGAAAGAATTGGAACAGGTGGTTTGACAGTTGGCTGAGGCGGAGGTGGCTTGATTGCGGCGTTGTGGCTTTTTGTCAGCGAAATCTTTGAGCCTGCGGTGAGCAGAATAAGCGTTCCGATGACCGTTAGCCACTTAACATTTTTTCGTTCCATGACAGTGAGAAAGCAATGTGAAAAACAATGGTTTTAATGCCTTGTAGCGCAATGAAAATGCGAAAATGCAATCGCTATCAGTGAATCGCACCAAATTGAGTGCGATTATTCTGAGCGAGAGAAGTTCGTGTTGATTCTGGGTTGGTGTTTATTTAAATACAAAGAGAAATAGGCATTAATAGCTTATTTCTAGCCCGAAGCTATGTGTTATAACAAGCAAGGTCGCGCAATTTAGTTTTAAAGATTTTTGATTGCTGTGCGGGCTCGGTAGAACTTTGCTTATGCACTTAGTGCCCCTCTTTTTG
>LNEX01000460.1 GCA_001464165.1 bacterium Ga0077546 | reverse complement strand
TCTGCGCCGCGCAACCCATGATTGACATGACAGGCATAAATTTCATAGGGCCTGTCGCCATCTAGATTCTCGATAGCTTTGAGAGCACAGAGCAAGGCTACCGAATCAGCGCCACCAGAAAGAGCCACCAGTAGCTTCAACTTGCCAGACTGAGCAGGAAGCAATGAAATTAAATTAGAGCTTACTAGGTCTTCAAAGCGGTGCATGGGAGAATAAGTGTTAGCTGAGTGAATCTATAACGAAAAATTCTAGAATGGGAACATAGCCGATGTATTTTTCGACTAAGCTATGTTAGCAGCGTTTTCAGAACCATCAGACCATCGGTTTTTGCACCATGCCCAAGACTACCGCTAATCAAAAATCAAATTGGCTAAATTTCAGAGCGAAGTCTCGCTCTTGCAGCATCGTAGCGGCCTTGAGCGTTAGCCTTGTCACCATTCTTCCAGCTATTGGCGATGCGCCACTGCAGGGCAACGTGCAGGAGATGGGCGCCAGCGAATCGCCCCCCAATCTTGCCCCGATTGTACCCATGTCAGCCCCCGTGCTGAAAAAACGCAAACCTTTAGCCGCAGACGCCCAGGACAATTCGCTCAAAGGCAATGCTGAAGACAGTGGTCATGGGCTTTCTGGACAAGCTCAAGATGATGGCAACGCTCCCATGAAAAGCCAAAAAGCCACCCTCGATGGCAGTGGGCCGCTTAAGGCCACATTGAGCCAGAATGAATTTGAACTACAGTCTCATGATGCTGATTCACAAGACCAAGAAATGGCCGTGGAGTGGGATCGCTGGCGCAACCGTCTGCTACGCTCTATTCAAGGTGGCGTGCAAGAACTAATCAATAACCCCGAAAACATGGTGCCCCATTTTGACCAAGCCAGAGGCAGAGTAATCCTCTCACCTCGCATTCCCCTTGGTCAAAAAGCTAGCTTTTATGTGCGCATTTCAGACCAACGCCGCGTGGTTAAGGCCAGAATTGTCGCCTCTTCAGGCAATGCTGAATTTGACAACGCTCTGCTCGACGCTATCTATGCCTTAGACGGAACGACAATCTTACGTTTCCCCAAGGGTTCACAAAGGCCTCGAGTGGTTCAAGAAGCAACAATAATAACGGCTGACCATGGCACCGACGAATACTTCAAATTCGGCGACGTTGAAAAGTACCGCGTACCTAATCAATAGATAGAGACGCAAGCCATCATTTAGATTAAGAAATTTAGCACAGGGGGGGCTCGAACCCCCGACCTGGCGATTATGAGTCGCCCGCTCTAACCAACTGAGCTACCGTGCCATAGAACTCAAATAGATTTGCCATGCAAATGCAGGACAACATCTGTACAGAGACCTGAGTATAGATTATCCGAATCGAGGACTGAGCGTGTCAAGCAAATATCCCGGCCAGACCAGACAAGACAACAAAAGTTCAAACAACGTTGTACCCGAGCAAGCAGTCAAGAGGTCCAACTCTAGATTGCCCTCTAGACTTTAGCCTTGCTGGCAGCAGTTGTCAGGCTAGTATTGACATACCAGTCAACAAAGCGCTTTACACCCTCATCAAAACTAAACCTTGGACTATAGCCTAAGACGTTGCGAGCGTGCTCTATGCTGGCATAGGTATAAGGCACATCGCCAATTTGCATGGGCAGGTGTACAACATTTGCGCTCTTGCCTAAATGTTTTTCTAAAGACTTGACCATATCAAGCAACATTACGGGTTCAGAGCGCCCCAGGTTGATAACGTCAAAACCAGGTATCGAGTATGACATCGCCGACTCAATACCGGCCACGATGTCGAGCACGAAAGTGTAGTCACGGCGGGGTGTACCATCACCAAAGAGTTCAATTGTCTTACCGGCATCGATTAAGTGGCAAAACTTATGTATAGCCAAATCGGGCCTTTGCCGCGGACCAAACACAGTAAAGAAGCGCAGACAGACAACTTGCAGCCCGGCAGTATGGTAGGCAGCATAACATTGCAATTCATTAGAAGCCTTGGTGGCAGCATAAGGCGAAAGAGGCTGATCAACGCGATCAGTCTCTTTAAATGATTCACCAGAGCGGCCACCGTAAACAGAACTAGACGAGCCGAAAACTAATCTGGTTTGCTTAGCGTGGGGAATAATTCGGTCAATAATTTTCTGAGTGCCAACTACATTGACGTCCATATAATGGGCCGGCTGCATAAGCGATGGACGCACACCAGCCATGGCGGCCAAATGCACAACCACATCGAAAGGCCCAAAACGAAAGACACTATCAAGAGCAACATCATCCCGGATGTCCCCTTCAACTAAAGTATAGGCTGGATGAGAGGAATGCTCAGCGGCATTGCGGCGCTTAACCGCTGGCGCATAAAAATCGTTGAAGTTATCAATTGCTACAACAGTGTCGCCCTGAGAGAGCAAGCTATCGATCAAGTTCGACCCAATAAAGCCAGCTCCACCGGTAACTAATATCTTTCGGCCTGCCATCAGTCCCCTCGCCTCCCTTGAGACGCCGTTATCAGTTTTTCAAACAGCGGTCTATTGGTTTCGTAATCTCTTTCTGGATGCCATTGCACACCAACAACAAAATCGCGACCTGGCATCTCTATTGCTTCAATCACTCCATCTTCAGCAGTAGCAACTGCTTTCAATAGATTGCCAACCTTGCGCACGCTTTGGTGATGCGATGTTGGTACAGAAAATTGTCTTGCTGCAAACAAGCCTCTGAGAATACCGTCTTCAGTAATAATCACATCGTGCTGGTTGAATCCAACTTTCCAACCATTCTTGCTGGCATGCTCCACCGTTGAATCGGGCAAATGCGATTTAATGTCTTGCACCAAGGTGCCACCTTGATTGATATTAATCAACTGGCAGCCCAGACAAATACCTAGGACTGGCATCTTGTCGTCGCTCAAGGCTTCACTCACAAGAGCGAGATCAAACTCTTGCCGTCTGGCCGGAGTTAGTTCACAGGAGGGGTCGGCGACCTCATCATACAAACTCGGACAATAGTCAGCCCCACCAATGAGCATCAAGCCATCGAGGCGACGCAGCACTTCGCGCAAATCTTCACGCGGCATAGGAGGAAGCAAGATTGGAATACCGCCGCTCTTAAGTATGGCTTCGGTATAGGGAGTTTGAATGGCGGCCTCTTCTGGAGGGCCAGCCTTGATGTCTAAATTGATACCTATTAGTGGTTTCATGATGCCTCGAAAATATTCTGTGGCATTTTACCGCACTAGAACGAGAACAACCTGAATGCCAACACCATAGTAAAGTTTAGCCTTGAGCCCAAATTGGCAATAAAGTATTTGGCGACTATTTTGAACTAATCAAACGGCAGAGAAACAAATTCCTATACCAAACCGAGAAAACGAAAACCTGCGGATTAATAAAAGCCTTGGCGCCACGGTCACAGACTTTTTCAACGGCTTTAGCATAAAGGTTGCCGCGGCCATAGTGCTTTGTGTGGCAATCTATATTTACGCTTCGGGCCAAACACACCTAGTAAAAACCCTGCCTTTTCTAGCCATAATTTGCCTAATTGCCGTGGAACTGTTTGTTGGAACGCGAATCAGCGCTATTAGCAAGGCATTAGAAGAGCATGCTAATGCCAGAACCCTTGACTCATCGACACTAAAAGAAATAAGTGCCGGGGCTGGACCCGAGGTAAAATCACTTCTTGCACCGTTCTTTTTGCCGTTAGCGGGAATGGAACGTGAAAAAGAGACCAGCGCCGAAAAAGAAAAGGATCTTCAACGCTGGCGAGCGCGAACAGCCGAGATACAGCAAGTTAAGCAAAGCTTTGCCGACGACGAGAGCAAAGTCGCCCGAGCATTTGCCAGAGACGGCAAAACTTTAGTGGGAACCCACTCTTTCAACGCTCTAGCCTCTGAAGTAATAAAGGCAATGTACTTTCAAAACAAAGACTCAATCATGGCCACGGTTTTTATCCGGCGCGGTCACAAAGGCTTCAGCAAATCGGCATCTTATCCAAAGTCAGAAGATCTAGAAGAATCTGTTCTCAAAGTCTTTAAAAGTGTCGGCTCATCGCTAGCTGTAGTTCAGGGCAATTTCATAGACATTGGTCCCCTCTCGCTCAAGCGCTACGGACTAGAAGAAATTGCGGAAAACAAAAAATTTAAAAGAGCTGTGGTCTTTCCAGTCGAAAGCAACGGCCGAGCAGCTGGAGCAGCAATATGTTTCTCTAGCCAAGAAGCCGCCTATGACCCCAATGAACTAAAGCGACTAGAAAAATTTAGTAGACAAATGGCTTCGTCGCTCTTGAGTATTGGCGACAAAGAATCAGAGCGGGAAAGACACAATACAGACCAGCTTACCGGCCTAAAATCGCGCAGCTTCCTCAACGAACTTATGACAAAGCTTGACTCAATGGTGGCGGCCTGCGAGCCCAAAGCGAAACCGGCGCTGATGATCATTGCCATGAATCTACACCTTCCAGAATATCTCGGCACCACTGAAGACACCATCGAAAAGTGGCTGCCTCAAATAGCTAGATGCACAAGACAAGCCATCACTGCCTCTAAAGACCAGTACGAAATACAAGGTGCCGTGCACGCTTGCCGCTATCAAAGAAACCTAATTGCCATCTTGCTTGAAGCAGCGGAAGCAGCAAAAGTTGAATTACTAGCCAAGGCGATAAACGAACAAATTAGAGCCAATGAAAACTGGGCTGGCGATAGAAATGTTATGTCTGTGTCAATTGGCGTTACGCCCTGCAATGCAGGAGAAGACGCTGAGACTGTTTTAAGCCGGGGTCTCCTTGCATTAGACTATGCTCAAGAAACAATGGGCACGGAAAATTGTGTCTTCACCCACCAAGTGCCCCCTAGCTTTCAACCACAAAAAAATGCCGTCATAGACGGCGAATTAGGAGTACTTGACAGTTACAGTCTACTGCAGTCAATAGCGGCAAGTGCCAAAACTGGTATTTTGACTGTGACAAACAGCTCAAGCACTACATTTGTTAGCATTTGGGACAAAGGCAAACTAGTACATTCGAAACTTGAAAACAGCTCGGGTATGGACGCCTTTACTGAGTTTATGATTTTCTTCAACAGTGGTCACTTTCACTTTCAACAAATGAATGAGCTGCCAACAATTGAGCAGAACGAAGGCAAGACACCACCACTAAGCACAGCATTGATGGAAGCATGCTTAGCTGCCGATCACTTCACTGTAGCCAAGGCCGAATTACCGGATTTAAAAATCAAAGTTGCAGCTATAGCCAGCGATGACGACTGGCAGTCGGCCTTGCTCGACATAGATATTTCAGCCCGCGAGATGAAGGTAATGAAAACACTATTTGCCAAGCTTTCAAGCCAACCGCAAGTGCTGGAAGATCTCATGAGCGAGCTCAAGCAATATCCACAGTTTCTCAAATGGCGAGCAGCCAATCTCTTGAAGCAGCACGGTTTAATGCAAATAGTTTAGCAATCAACAATAAGTGGATACGGGCATCTATAATTGGTTGAATTTTTCAAATCGCTAAATCTAAATAGTTACAAAAGAGAGGCAAAATCTATGAATGCAGGCTCAGCGCAACATACACAAGATGCAAATCTGGCCACATCAGTTGAAGCCCTCTTTAAATCGGTGCACGCCTGGCAGACTGGCCACTTCCTCCTGTCAAGCGGCCTCCATAGCGACCAATACATGCAATGCCAGCGCATTCTTCAATATCCGCTCCACGGCATGCATCTGGCCCGAGCACTAGCAACAAAAATGCTGGCAGCGGGCATTAAACCTAAAGCAGTAGTTGGACCTGCCCTCGGAGCAGTCCACCTCGAAGTCTTTGTGGCCTTGGCCTTCAACGAAATTCTTAACTCTGGAGAAGCGGCAACAGAAACAAATTCAAATCCTCACAGTGCTCAAGATCAGGTGCGGGCAATATTTGCCGAGCGCGCCGAAAACGGCAAAGATTTTGTCATTCGCCGCGGTATTGAACTAGCTCAAGACGAAGAAGTTATCGTCGTAGAAGACGTCACCACCACTGGTGGCTCAGCCAAAAGAGTAGTTGAGCTGTTGACAGCAATGGGTGCCAAAACATTGGCAGTGGGCACAATTATCGATCGCAGTGGTGGCCTAGCAAAGTTTGATCAACCTTTCTTTGCTTTAGAACAACTCAATTTAAAAACCTATGAGGCCGACGTCTGCCCTATGTGCCAAGCCGGCAGCCAGCCAGTAAAGCCAGGTAGCAGCAAAAAATAGGCCGAAACTAACAGCATAAGTTGCTACTCTAAATTAGTCTTGCTCTTTGGCAACAAAGACTGCAAGGCCAATCCAATTTCATAATCGTTAGGCAGCATATGCTTAGCTGTCATTAGCTCGGCAATAGCACTGCTTGTATCTCCTGCGTCCTTCAGCTCTAAAGCCAAGGCCTTGTGCAATTGGCCATTCTTGGGATCAATCGACAATGCCAATCTATATTCGATCAGAGCCGACTGGCGGTCACCATTTTTTGCGTACACCCAAGCTAAATTAGAGTGCGTATCAGGATCATTTGGCGCCAAGCTAACAGCCAAACGCGCTTCCTTTAGGGCTTCACTAGCCTTGTTCGTGCTGGCCAAGGCCCAGGCATAGCCGACATGACCTTCAGAATAGTTGGGATCAAGCTGCGTAGCAGTGACAAACTGCTCAAGAGCTTCTGGCCACTTTTTCATCTTGCCCAAGGCGAGACCATAGCGGGCGTGAACAATGGCATCTTTTGGATTTAGGGCGATTGCCTGTTTGTATTCTTCATTGGACTGCGCTGGCATACGCACCGATGTGTAACACTGAGCCAAAATTAAATGAGGAATGACAAGATCTTTATTGAGCTTGGAAGCAATTTTGCATTCGGCAATGGCATCGCGAAAACGGCTTTGCATACGATAGCACTCACCCAAATAAGCATGAGCAAGAGCATTGCCACTGTCGATCTTGAGCGCCCGAGTGTATTCGCCCT
>LNEX01000459.1 GCA_001464165.1 bacterium Ga0077546 | reverse complement strand
TTGGAGCATTGAGCTTACGAAATGATAGATTCTGGAACTACAGATTGGGCCAATTCCACCGTCTTAGTAACCGGCGGGACAGGTTCTTTTGGTAAGACTCTTATCAAGAGACTGCTGACCACAAACCCACCCAAAAAGCTGATCATTTTTAGCCGCGATGAATGCAAGCAGTATGAAATTCAGCAAGAGCTACAAGACCGTCGACTGCGCTGCTTTCTTGGTGATATTAGAGACAGAGACAGACTCTATCGAGCCTTCGCTGGAGTCGATATCGTCATCCATGCAGCTGCACTGAAACAAGTACCAGCAGCCGAATACAATCCTTTTGAATTTATCAAAACCAACGTCCTTGGAGCAGCAAACATTATCGACGCCGCTATCGATAGAGGCGTCAAAAAAGTTATCGCGCTCTCCACAGACAAAGCAGCCAACCCAATCAATCTCTATGGCGCCACAAAGCTTTGCTCAGACAAACTATTCGTGAGCGCCAATTCATATGCGGGCACAAGCGAAACAAAGTTTGGCATAGTTAGATATGGCAACGTTATTGGCAGCCGAGGTAGTGTCATACCGCTATTCTTAGAAATGCGCAAGACTGGCGTTCTGAAGTTGACCGACGAAAGAATGACTCGCTTTTGGCTCACACTTGATCAAGGCGTTGACTTCGTTCTTTCTTGCATAGACCTTATTCAAGGCGGAGAAATATTTGTTCCGAAAATTGCCTCAATGAAGCTAGTTGAACTAGCTAAAGCTATTGGTCCCGACTGCAAATTCGAATTCACCGGTTTGCGTCCAGGCGAGAAATTGCACGAAACCCTTGTCCCTCGTGACGAATCTCCTTGGTGCGTAGAATTCGAAGATCGCTATGTTATTCAACCGAGCCAACTATGGTGGGATCCAGACGAACTTATTAAGCGAGGCGGAACTCCAGTTGGTGAAGGTTTCAGATATAGGTCTGACGCCAATTCTCAATGGATGAGCGGGGGAGAATTATGCAACTTGATAAAAAGCGGATCGCCAGTGACTGCAACCTCGCCGTAAACGGCGGCAAGCCCATAAGAGACACCTGGCTGCCCTACGGAAGGCAAACAATCAGCCAAGCTGATGTAGAAAAGGTAGTCAGCACCTTAACTTCCGACTACCTAACACAGGGCCCTGTAATACCTGAATTCGAAAGCCTCGTGGCCGATTATGTCGGTGTCAAGTTTGCAGTGGCAATTTCAAATGGTACAGCAGCTCTCCATGCCGCTTACCACGCTCTTGGCATCAGCAAGGGCGACTTGATTATTACCTCGCCTATGACCTTTGCCGCCACATCAAACGCTGCAGTTTACCTCGGCGCCAGACCACTTTTTGCTGATGTAGAGCCCAGCACGGGCTTAATTGAAATCGAAAGTATTCGAAAATTGCTTAGTCGCCCCGAACGAAAGAGCATAAAAGCAATCGTAGCAATCGATTTTGCCGGACAACCTTGCCGCTACCGAGAACTTGAAGAACTAGCCAGCGAAGCTGGTGTTCCACTGGTAATTGACGCTGCTCATAGCCTAGGCAGCAGATACGCTGGTAACAAGGGCGGATTTGCTGGTGCTCTTTCCACCTTTAGCTTCCACCCGGTCAAATCGATTACCACCGGAGAAGGCGGCATGGTGCTGACCAACGACCGAAAGCTATACGAAAGTGTTGTCCTCTTCCGCTCTCATGGTATTCAAAAAGGGCGAGATCGGCTGCTCAAAGACGAGGGCCCTTGGTGGCACGAAATGCAAGAGCTTGGCTTCAACTATCGTATGACAGAAATTCAAGCTGCTCTCGGCCTCTCCCAAATGGCTTCACTAGATTCATTCGTTGAGCGACGAGCAGAAATTGCTGCGACCTATCGGCAGAAATTGGCCGAAAATCAATACTATGAGTGCCTCGATCTATTGCCAGAGAGCGCTTCTGCTCACCACCTTTTCCCGATTTTGGTGAAGAAACAACCCTTTGCCGAAAACAGAAAACTAGTGTTTGAAGCACTACATGCAGAAAATATTGGTGTCCAGGTTCACTATATACCGACCTATAAGATGCCTTTCTACCAGGAGCTGTTGAACGAAAACTGGCAGCAGCAGTGCCCTAACACTGAAGAATTTTATGCTAGAGAGATTAGCCTACCGATATTTCCGGCGATGTCTGATTTCGATATCGACAACGTAGTTGCAGCCTTAAACAAAATCGGAAAGGCTTTCTGGAACTAAGCTGCTACTAAAGATTTCTTTCCTGAAAAGTTGGGAACCCCTGCGCAAGAGGCTTCAGCAAAGTCGTGCCAGAGAACCTCTCTTTCTCAACAGTGAATGGCGATTTCTTTAAGAT
>LNEX01000458.1 GCA_001464165.1 bacterium Ga0077546 | reverse complement strand
AATTCGAGAACATGACTATTTTAAACGCTAGTCAAGCGGCCGATCTCGAGCAAAATCGTCAGCTAATCCCCCGGTTGGGGTCATATGCTTGTGCCACCTTATCATCTCTTTTATTATTGACCATTAATCGAATCTGTTGTGTACCAATTGTTTTGGGGCTTCTGCATGGGTTATGTTGCGTATCTCAACTCTCTCTTTTCACCGCCTGAACTCACAAAAACAAATCTGACCCAAGCACAAAGAAAACAACAGCAGACTTTTCGTCTGGTGTTGTTCTAGGCCTGTTCGGATTGATGAGAGCTGAGTATTTATTCAGAAAAGACAGCCTCCAGACTAGTTTCTGCTAGCTGTGCTTTTCTTCCGAACTAACTAAGACAAGCGGCAAAATCTGTCGCTTTCTAGTTGCAAACAAATACATTGAAATTGGAGCAAACATCATGGCTGCAAAAGTTAAAGACTATCCCGGCACTGGTTGCCCTATCTGCTGGACTCGCAAGAATTTGAACGAGTGCATCGGCGCGCAGTACCTGACTGTGCAGGAGCTGCTGCACATGGTTTCGCACTGGCGCACCGAGATCAAGACCACTGGTTTTGGCGGCGACGCGCTGCTCAAGGCCATGAAGAGCTTGCTCGATAGCGGCTTTGCCTACTTTGAAGGATTCAGTTCCTGGCGGCAGGCTCACGAACAGGCTGAAATGTTCAACTTCAAGGCCGAAGATTATACGGTCGAGAGCATCGATGCTTACCAGGAGCGTGTCGTAGCAGAGGCTGCTCGTTTTGCTGAACTCACCGCCGCATTGTCAGCCTTTGAAGCGCTGTACAAGCAGCTTGAGTCGGCCCGCAGCCTGGCTCTCGGCAAAGACGAAGCTGCTGCGCGTGAAGCGGGACATTTCGCTGAGATTCCTGCGGCTTTGGCAGTTGCCCGTTCTGCATTCGCCACCACTGTGGAGGCCCGGCGCCGCTACTTTGAAAAGGTTGAAGTCTATGCCAAGCAGCGCGCAGACAAGGTCAAGCCAGCTGTTGCAGCGCTTACGTCGGCACCGGCGAAAACAGCTTGCGGTTGCGCCAGCAAGTAAGCGCTAAGGCCTAGAAATAGCTCAGCGTTGAAAGAAGGGGAGGACCTATGGTCTTCCCCTTCACTTTCAAGTTAGCTCAAAATTTGAGTTGACATAATCTTCTTGCTGCACTCTTATTATTTTTATGGGGTAGAATACTATACGGCGCAGTATGTATGAAACCAAAAAAATAGCTAGGGGTCTTGGCTTTGGCATGTTGGCGTGTTGGACAAGAGAGAGAAGAGAGAAGAGAGAAGAGGAGCAATTCCTCTTCTCTCTTGCTCATATTGCTTATTGTGCTGTTCTGACTTACTTCACCTCAGTGAGATAAGCGCGCTCGACCAAGTTTTTCGCTTTCAGCGACTTAGGCAGTGTGCCGAAAGCAAAGCCGCCGCGGTTCAGGATGCGCGAAGCGATGAAAGCATCAGCCACCTCTTTCGGCGCCTGTTCTACCATCAAACTGGTCTGGAGAGCGAGAGCGAGCTTCTCGACCAAGAGTCGAGCCCCTTGTTCCCGAGCGCTGACTACCGCTGCATTTTTGCTTGTTGCGCTCTTTTTCAGGGCGGCGATGTCGCGCTTGAGGCTGTTGATGAAGCCATCGAACTGCTTGTTGTGGCCTCGTCCACGCTCAACTTCGCTAATGAAGGCATCGAGACTTTCGGGTTCTTTGCTCACTGCTCGCAGAACATCAAGACAAATGACATTGCCTGACCCTTCCCAGATGCCGAGCAGTGGGCTCTCTCGGAAGAGCCGGGGCATGGGGCCTTCTTCTACGTATCCATTGCCGCCGAAACATTCAAGAGCTTCTGCCACCTGCATTGGTGCGCGCTTGCAAATCCAATACTTGGAGATGGCGCTGGCGATGCGGCGGAAAGCTGCTTCGTTGGCTGATTTGTCCGCTTGGTCATAGGCTCGAGCAACACGCATGGTCATGCGCGTGGCAGCTTCTGATTCCAGGGCCAAGTCAGCGAGAACATTGGCCATGAGCGGCTGATCTACTAGCTTCTTGCCAAAGGCTGAGCGCTGCCGAGCATGGTGCATGGCTTGTAGCACGGCCTGGCGCATCAAAGCCGCAGCACCGATCATGCAATCAAGGCGGGTGTGATTGACCATCTCGATCAAAGTTGGCACGCCGCGACCTTCTTCACCGACTAACCAGCCAAAGGCATCGGTAAATTCCAGTTCGCTTGAGGCGTTAGAGCGGTTGCCGAGTTTGTCTTTCAGTCGCTGAATGCGCAGAGTATTTTTGCTTCCATCCGGCTTCCAGCGCGGCACAAGAAAGCAACTCACGCCTTTGGCTGTCTGAGCCAAAATGAGAAAAGCATCCGACATCGGAGCTGAACAGAACCACTTGTGACCAGTGAGAAGATAGGCATTGCCACCACCGGACTGAGCCACGGGGCGGGCCTGGGTGGTGTTGGCACGAATGTCAGAACCCCCTTGCTTCTCGGTCATGCCCATGCCGATAGTGATACCAGACTTCTGTGATGCAGGCTTGAAGGTGCTATCGTACTCGGTCGAGCGGATCATCGGTTCCCAGATGGCGGCCAGTTCGGGCTGCTTGCGCAGGGTGGGAACGGCAGCGTAGGTCATCGAAATCGGGCAGCAGTGGCCAGCTTCGTTTTGGAAAGACATGTAGAGCAAAGCAGCGCGCATAACATGCCGACCGTCCTTATCACTTGCCCAGGGCAGGCTGTGGATGCCGTGGGCAATGGATGTTTTCATCAGCTCGTGATAAGCGGGATGAAATTCTACTTCGTCAATGCGTTCACCGAAGCGGCTATGGGTGTGGAGAACTGGTTCGTTATTATTGGCTTGGATAGCCAGTTCGATAGCACGGGCGCTACCAGCAAATTGGCCGAAAGCTGAAAGTCGGTCGGTGGCCCAGGATGCACCGTAGCGCGCCATCAGGTCGGTGAGAACGCTGTCGCTGCTGTACATGTTGTAGTCAATTAGTGGGCTTGATTGATTGGTTAGGCTGTGAGTTTCAGTCATGGCTGTACTCTCGAAAATAGTGTTGATCGAAGCGACTGTGTCGCTGGTGATAATAAGACCATCAGCGCACTTGTTGCACAAATGATACGCAGATGATGCGGGGTAGCCGAAGGGGTGGTGAACAGAGAATGAAAGTAGTAGTTATAGCTGTTATTTGTTATCAGATAGAGAAAAAGTGCCATTTACCATAACCGCGAGCCATGTATACTCTCAATCTTGTTAGCTAGTATCTGTCTTATTTATTGGCATTTTGACCGAGCTGGCAAACGATAAAGACAGAATTTGTGATTTCTCAAAAAAACTCAATGTTTGTATTGTCTTTAGTCACTTTGAGCCTTTTGGGTTTTGCTGTCTCTTTGAGCTATGCCCATGCAAAAACTAAGAACATTGAGCCTTTTTCTGTTCATGCGGAGCGCAGCAGTATGCGAGATAACTGTCGTCTGCGGTTTGCATACAATAATCTCAGCATTGTGCGGGATTTAGGGCGCCATCAACCGAGACAATTTTACGACCCAAATACTTTCGAGCGACAAGATATTCTGAGACCTAGCAACTATGCGATTCTTGCCAATCCAGAAAAATTTGAAGGCAAGGTTGTTGCTTTTGTCGGTTATTTAAAACGTTCATATCACTGCTGCTGTCCGATGTCCGGTGACGAGTGCTACCACCTTTTTATTTCCAGAGACGATTATAGAAATGATTCAGAGGCAAACCTAGCGGATAACTATGTTCATTTGAAAGTTAATAGTCATTTCGTTGCAGGTAATAATTTCCCTGATGGTAGCCTGATCGAAGGACTAGGATTGCTTAAGGCAGGCAAGGTAGTTTCGGCTCAAGAATCTAGTGTCACGGATTCTGCCAGTACTTTGTTGAACGGTTCGATGTGCTTGCAGCGTCTGTTTGACCCTGAAACCTTGGCGAAGAATAAGAAGAGCATTGCTGAGTATCAGGCTAAACGGAGAAAAGGAATTGACCCTTGGAATTCGTTCATGCTCTGGCCCTCTGACCGACTGCTTTCCTATTTAACCTGGGAAATTCGAGCTGGCAAGATTGTCGAAGGAGCTGACAAAGTTGAGGCCAGTGGCGGAGTGTTAGTTTCAATCGATGATCAAGATGCAGAGCTAACAGCTGATAGTGTTGTTTATGAGAAGACTGCTAAGATTTTGCGAACGATCGGCAACGTCAAGATAGTGCGGCGCGGTCAGCTGACCACGGGGCAACGCTTTGATTTTATGATTGCATCTGATGAATATTTAGTGACCGAATCTGGTATTAAATTGGGCGAACCGCTGCTTAAGGTACCAAGCGGAAGACTGAACGATGTCTAAAACCTGAGGAATCCTTGAGGTTTAGATTGCAGTTTTTCTCGTGACCGAGAATCTGTTTAACTATACAGCCTAGTATAAAATTAAAAAGAAAAATGCCGAGGAGCTGGGGGGCTCTTCGACATTTTTCCCGGGGGTCACACTTCCTGGCGAACAGCCCGCTTGCCTTCGCGACGGTCGCGACGACGGGTCTGTTCCTTGTTGCCACCGTGCACACCCGCACCGCTTCCGACTTTGACACCGGAATCGATTTGGGCTTGACGGCTGGCGGCGCGTTGCATGGTGCGCTGCTGTTCGACGGTGATGACGCCAACCTTGAGGTTGCCGCCCTTCGCCTTCGGTTGACGCACAACGTGGGTCTTGTTCTTGGCCATGGCTGGTATTCCTTTCGTTTTGATGGTTTCTGTTTGCTGTTAAAAAGACATACCAGAGTGAGAGAGGCTGCCAGAGTGATTTTGCAATCACTGGTTGGCAGCCTCTCGCTCGTGGTCGTGGATGGCATGTTGTGGCTCCGGACTGCCGTGGTCCGTTGGTGGTCTGCCGTTTGTTTTCGCAAGGCACTCCACCGTTGAGTCAGAGAGCGGCGAGGGCCGCTTCGAACTCGCTCCAGTCGTGGAAGACGGAGACGCAACCAGCTGCCAGGAGAACCTTGGCCAGCTCTTCGCGCTCGTGCTCGGGATAGGCGCCGGTGTAGCCGATGGTGGTGATGCCAGCACCGACCGCAGCCAACGTGCCCGTCTTCGAGTCTTCGATGGCGACACAGTCGTCGACAGTGATGCCGAGCGCCTTCATCGCTTCGATGTAGACCTTGGGGTCGGGCTTGCTGCTGTTGTAGCAGGCAGCGCTGAAGACCTGCTCACCGAAGAACGCGTCCTGGCCGGCGCCCTTGAGGCAGGCCTTGACGCGACGGAGGGCACTGGACGAGACAACCGAGAGGTTGAAACGACCGACCAGGCTCGCCACCAGTGCGTTGGCGCCGGGGGTGGCTTGGATGTCGACAGCCAGACGAGAGACCACGGCATCCACTTCGTCGGCAACGAGCATGTCGAGCTCGCCGTCGGCAAAGGTGAACTTGTGTTCGGTCGCCAGTTCCGTCGCCATGCGGCGGAAGCTGTAGCCGACGAAGCGCGACATCAGCGATTCGACGGTGAACTGCATCGAGACGCCCTTGCTCGCGAGGAGCTTGTTGACGACAGTGCAGCAGGCGGTGAAGGCAGGCAGCTCGGTCATGCCGAGGGTGTTGTCGTAGTCGAACAACACGTGGGTGATTTTCTTAGCCATAGTTATAAGTTCCTTGTTTCGGGTTTGATGCTTGAGTTACTTAGAAACAACTGCGGCCGATTCGCTTTCGCGAATCGACTGAGCAGCGGCTGATGCCTACTCGCTTTCGCGAGCAAGCAGAGCAGCGATGGCAGACGAGGTGCCGAGTTTGGTAATCGTCGTGAGCGCCCAGAGCAATTCCTGCACGAAGGCGTCCACACCGGCCATCTGCACGAAGCGGTTGTCCCGCACAGCTTCGCCGGTCTTGCGGAGGATGTGGGCCAGTTCGCTCGCCTGTGGCTCTTCCGAACGGGTCAGGTTCATCACCAGTTGGTAGACTTCGGTGAGCTTGGGCAGCTCCACGTCGTCTTGCTGGAAGTGATGGCCGAACTCGTCGGTGTTGCCGAGGTTGAGCAGCCAGCAGGCCGCCACGAACGTCGGCGCCTTCAAGATCCGCTTGCCGTCGCTGAGCTTGTGGGCCCGTTCGACTGCAAACAGAATCCGTTCGGACGCCTTGCTCGTGCCACGTGCACCAACCCGGCGCAGCGTGTCCATGGGAGCGCTGTCGGCGAAGCGGTTGCGGATCTTCGCCCCGTATTTCGCCATGCGCTCCTCGCCGAGGATGACACCGAGGTCCTTGTGGAACATCTCGGTCAGTGCAGCAACGCCCTCGTCGGCCATGGCCTCGTGAACGTAGGTGTCACCGAGACGCTGACCAACAATGGCCGGCACCTGGTGAGCAGCGTTCAGACCAAGGAACTTGAGCTCCCACCACGAACTGCAGTCATCGACCATCTCGACACCGACCTGTTCCCAGTCCGGCAATTCGAAACGGCCCTTCTCGACGACGAGCTGACGGAACACTTCCGTGCCAATCACAACGTCGCTGTTGAACTGAACCAACTCGGCGGCATCCTTGCGGAAAGCAGCCGTCACCTCGGGGGTGATGCGGTCCACCAGGGTGGTGAGGAAGTCGACGTTGGCTTCCACTTCGAGCAGCAGCTTTTCGCGCACGCCGTTGGTGGAGAACTCCGACTGGCCGCTGGCCTCGATGAATTGCAGAAGGCCCTTCTTCAGCGACTTGCTGTTTTCAGGCACGTTGTCCAGCGACATCACCGTCAGGGGCTCGAGCACACCGCGTTCGGCGAAGCGCTTGAGCAAGCCGTTGAGCAGATACCAGTAGACGGTTTTGGGCGTTTTCTTGCCCTCACCTTCCGTGGCGGCCACTTCGAGCTCGAGGTCGGCGATGATGTCGTGGTGCGAGTAGTCGAGCACGGCAGCGGAATCGGCCAGGTAGTAGCCCTTGTTGGTGATGGTCATCGACACGATCCGGGTGGAATCGTTGGCGATGGCATCGACCAGCACGGACGGGGAGTCTGGCGCGAAGATGGTGTCGACGATGGGCGCGAGAACCGAAGCCATGCGCTCGGTGCCTTCGCGTTCGATGAGGACGTACAGGTTGTCCTGCTTGCGCAGACCGGTGATGGTGCCAGGCGAGCGCAGGGAAGCGACGGTGATGCCCCAGTTGAGGTCGCCGGTCTTCGCCATGTAGTCGTGAACGTAAGAGGCGAAGTGCGCCATGAAGAACCCACCGGGTCCGATGTGCACGATGCTGGCCTTGTTGTTGCCGTCGAGCTTGTAGCCGGCGGGTTTGACGTGGGCAGGGAGATTGCTAAACCCGAAGGCGGGAGTAGCGGGAGTCGATTGGACTTGCGTGTTTGACATAGATTTCTTCTTTCTGGTTTGCGACCGTAAGGTCTGGTTAAACTTGGGCGTAAGCCCTTTTCAGATGAATTCGTGAGTCAGGGCTATCTGGAAGGATTAGCTCTGGCTCTGCCGTAGGCACTACGAGTTGGTTGGTGCGCGGGCATCTTGAACTTCAGCCTCAGAGCTGAACTTCAAGGGACTCTCGGTTGGTTAGAGGTGAAAAATGGGTGTGCAACAACACGCGCTGATCTGAGTTCAGTGCGGGTAGTTACGATTTTTCTTGTGACGTCTGTTAGGACGGTAGTGACGAGTTAGAGAACGAAGTGCTCATTGACTCGCGGGTGCGGGTGGTGGTTGCAGATGGTGATTTAGGCCTGGTTTGTTTTTGGTTGTTTTTTGAGTTCTTGAATAGAGAAAGAAATAGATACCTGAATGTACGTTTGAGGAGTATCTCAAGGCAATAGAACCGGGTACCCCATTGGAAACCTCTTGTCTCCGACGGTTTCTTCGTTGTAGAGCCGAAATGCTCTCTGCCGGCGGGTTTTAGCAATAAAAGCTAAATTTGCCACTATCGAAAAGACATAAACCGCCATACTTGACATCTAGTGGCGCTGCGTGAGTGGCGGCTTGTAAATACTATGTGCTTTAGTATATTGAGTGTTGAGAAGCTGAGATCTAAAACCATATTCTTTGCTCTAGCAGCTGTTCTTAGTCACTGTGCTAGTGCTGCGAACTTCACTGTGCAAAAACCGAAGAACTAGCATTTCTAAAGGAATTCTAGGTTCGTTTACAATTGAGCGAGCATAGATAACAGAGGCTATGGTTATTTGCACTGAATTATTTTGGCTAATTCGTTGTTTCTGTTTTTCGTCAGACTAAGGCGGTACAATCACATCCTTCGGCTTGCCTGTTTATTGGTCTAGCCGCACTTGGCAGCATCTGTTGCCTAGAGCCATATTTATGGCTTTATTGCTTCAAGCTTCATTTATTTCTTCATGAGTGACAATAAAATGACGAACACTACCGCCACACCTGTTTCAAGCGCTATCCTCAAGGATTTACCGAAGAACGTACAAGGGCCTACTTATGATCGCGCCAAGATCAAAGAGGGTATCTTACACATTGGTGTCGGCGGATTCCATCGATCGCACCAAGCTCTTTATCTTGATGATCTCTTCCAGTCTCATGGTGAGCTAGATTGGGCGATTTGTGGTGTTGGTATTATGCCTCAAGATGCGGCAATGAATAAGGCACTGCAAGCGCAAGATTGTCTCTACACCTTAGTTGAGCGTATTGGTAATAAAAGCACGGCACGTATTATTGGTTCTCTCAAGACCTATTTATTCGGGTTCGAGAACGCTGATGCTGTTTTCCAGCGTATTGCCGATCCTGCTATCAAAATTGTCACCCTCACTGCTACTGAAGGTGGTTACTGCTTCCACCAGGGATCGGGCGAGCTTGATCTCGACAACAAAGGCATCCAAAACGATCTTAAAAATCCTCAGAATCCTCAAACAATTTTCGGTTACTTAGCTGAAGGACTAGAGCTTCGTCGTAAGGCAAACGCTGGTAAAGTGACGATCCTTTCTTGTGATAATTTGCAAGGAAATGGCCATGTGGCTGAACGCACGCTATTGGCTTTTTGCCAGGTGAAGAATCCCGACTTAGTTGAATGGATTAAAGAGAACGTTAGTTTTCCTAATTGCATGGTTGATCGCATTACTCCTGCGACAACAGACGCTGAGCGAGAATTTGTGCGCGCTCACTATAACTTAGAAGATGCCTTCCCTGTAGTGGCAGAGCCATTCAAGCAGTGGGTTGTGGAAGATTCATTTATCAATGGACGTCCAGCTTTAGAAAAAGTTGGTGTGCAATTCACTAAAGATGTTGCTCCATACGAAAAAATGAAAATTAGATTGCTCAACGCTACTCACTCGGCCATGGGCTATCTCGGCTATCTTTGCGGTTATCGGTACATTTACGAAATTGCCCAAGCACCAGAGTTCATGCCTTATTTAAAAGCGTTGATGGACAATGAAGTTACCCCATTAATTGACAATGTGCCAGGGGTTAATCTAGCTGAGTACAAACAAAGCTTGATGGAGCGCTTTGCTAACGAGTCTATTAAAGACCAGGCCTTGCGAATTTGTATGGATGGTTCTGCCAAGCTGCCAAAGTTCATTTTTCCTTCAATTGTTGAGCAGTTAGAGCGTAAGGGACCAATTCGCAAATTGACCCTTTGTGTAGCTAGTTGGATTCGTTTCTTGGAAGCTAAAGACGAACAAGGAAATGAAATACCAATTCAAGATCCTATGGCCGAGAGATTGGTTGCAGTGGTGAAGACCCAAGATTTGCAGGCTCTCTTAGCTATGACTGACATATTTGGTGAGCTTGGCCAGAGTGAGCGATTTGTCAAAGAGCTAACTGAGCTTTTGGCATCTCTTCACGAGAAGGGCGCCCGGGCTACTTTGGACGCTGTTAGCGCTGAGGCATAGGCCAAGCTAGGATATAGTCTAAGTCTTAGCAGGACTAAAAATAAATTTTGCAGTAGAGAGCTCTAGCGGGCTCTCTATTGTTTTAGGGATGTTTCCGGCTAGGAAGTATGGCAGTATCGCCAGTGGTGCCAAAAGTGCTAGATAGTTCAAAACGGAAAAGGCGCAAGCACCATCTTTCCAGCAAATATTATTCAATTGTTTGGTGGGCTGGTAATAACAGGACAAAACCACTTTTGAAGAAGAAAACTGAGATGAACTCAACAGGACAAAGTGGTGTAACTAAATACTAATTGGCTAGAACCAACGCCGACCATCTAATAGGTAGCAAATCGCATTACCCTTAAGCAAATTTAGGTTGAACGCTCTTGGAAAACATGCCTAAGGCAGATGTGCCGGGCTTAATCTGCTGCTTTGCAGCCGCTAGAGGTTTGTGTTCTGCGGAAAATACCTGATAAAAATTGGTCTTCAAGCCTAGCGCGAGTGCGCGATGGCTATATCCGATGACTGTGCTAGTTGTACACTGCCGGAACCCTCATTTGGACGAGTGATCTCATATTAACTCTCCCCATAAACACAGCTTAAGTCTTGAGCTAGATACGTGCTCTTGATTAAGCTGAGATCTCATGATTCCTTCCCTTAACCAACTTCAGATACTTCAAACAAAGACCCTAACCAACTAACCACTTCTCCACTCTTTCTCGCTTGCGGGTAATAGTGCGTCGTCGGTTTGGATGTGGTCAAAGTTTGATTTTATCTGTAGTAAGGGCCGGCATGACATTTCTACCAAGAGAGAGAACTTCAGAACCTGCTCGCTGCGGTGTTTTGTTGTTACTTTCCCACAAGGGTTTGGCTGTACAGCAGTGCTGAACCTGATTTCGTCACCTTTCGATCCTGCAATCGAAACCAACATTCACGAGGCGTCAGCCTCAATTAAGGAGTCTCATCATGGCTAAGAAAAACATCAAAGCTTCCCCGCCGGTCAATGTCGACGGTATCCCCAGCAACATGCTGCTCACCGATTACGAGCGCGAGCAGTTGGTCAAGAAGACGAAGGCCTACAACGCCGACATCGAAGCCAACCGCGTCCAGTATCCCGACCCCGACGATTTCCTCCAGCTCGACCTTCCGGCAATCCAGATGCTCGGCTTCAAGGGTTTCGATCCGAAGAGCAACGACCTGAAGGCGCTTTTCGGCGGCGGTCGCGTCAAGAACAAGAACAAGGGCAAGGGCGGTTCGCGCGGCGGCAGCGGTGGCGGTGGCAAGCAGCTGCCCAACCCGAACGTCGTTCTCTCTGTCGTGCAGTCGATGATCGGCAGCATGCCCGTTGCGACCATGACCGGCCAGCTCTACTTCGGCGAACTGAACGCCGAATTCGGCGATCGCTCCAAGGCTCGCTTCTTCAGCGCGTCCTACAAGGAGATCTTCAGCCGCTCGCACGTCGTCGCTCTGAGCGAAGTCGGCCCCGACTTCGTCGATGAGGTGGCCAACAGCATGCCGGATTACACCGGTTACTGCTCGGTCGCCAACACGCGTAACCAGGCCGTCGGCTTCGTTGTGCACAAGCGTCTGAAGGTGATCGGTGACCCGATCTCCCATGACGCCGTTGCCAACGTTCAGGGCGTTCCCGACCTGCGTCCGGCCTTCCAGCTCAACCTCGAAGACACTGCAACCGGCGAGAAGTTCTCGGTGGTCGTGGTGCACCTGAAGTCGATGCGCGGCGGTCCGGCGGTTTCGGGCAAGGTGCGCTATCAGCAGTGCGTGCTGATGGTCAAGGCCCTCGGCCCGAACTTCACCGGTTTCGTCACCGGCGACTTCAACATGCTGCTGGACAAGGCTGCGGCCGGGGTGATCAATGACCTCGACCCGATGCTGAAGGCCGGCTACGTGCTGCTCAACCCGAAGGACACCAGCGCCACCCACTCGGGCGGTAGCCGTCTCGACGGGTACGTCGTGCTCAACTTCTCCAAGCTGGGCAACCTGGCGGTGCATGCGTTTTTCAGTGACCCGACCATCGGCCGGAGCTTCACTGACCACGCCTTCTGCACGGCCTCGAAGTAACCGCTTCGGCAGTGCTTCGGCGTAGCGTGACGTGAGAAAGGGCCGGACTGTTCGTAAGCGCTTAGGCGCCCGAATGGTCCGGCTTCTTTTTTCACTTTTTCTCGCATTTTCGAACGAAAATAAGGACCTCTTCTCATGAGCTCTCCATCTTCTAACAGCAATGGCCAGGAGACCACACGCGCTTATTTCATGCGCGGACTGTTCTTTGTGGTTCCTATTGCTGTCACCCTATGGCTTGTGGGATTCACCCTCAACCTGGCTGATGCTTGGCTGGGCACAACCATCCGCTCCCTGGTGTCGGTGCTCTTGCCCGATTCCAGTGCTTCACTGGAAGCCGCTAGTTGGTTCGGCTTTGTGGTTTCTATTACCAGTGTGCTCGCTCTTTGCGCTGCCCTGGTCGCTCTTGGTAAGCTGGCTTCCTACCGGGTGGGAAAGGAAGGTCTGCGACTCGTAGACCATCTCTTTATCCATATCCCTGGTGTCAATGCCGTCTACCGCGCTGCTCGCAAAATGGTGGAAGCCTTTGGCGATGGCGGTGCTGGTAGTTTTCAGCGTTGCGTCTACCTGCGCTTTCCGGGGGTCTATTTCACCCTTGGCTTTGTCACCAAAGAAGTGACCGAGGTAGGAACTGGTCGTAAGATGCTCTTCGTCTTCGTGCCCCAAGGCCCGAATCCGACTGGCGGTTTTACCCAGCTCGTTCCTGCTGACGAAACCTACGACGCCGGCATGACTCCGGATCAGGGTTTGCAGCTGGTAGTTTCGATGGGTGTTTTGGCGCCGGAACATCTGGGCAATCTAGGGCAAAGTTTATAAACTTGAAAGATGGATCGTCGGGCGCAGCCTGACTGTTCACCTTTCAAGTTTTTTTGACCGCAGCTACGCTATCAAGTAGTATATTCACCTGCCTGCTCACACTTACTCAAGCCACTACTCTGTTTGTGTGGCTCCTTAAGCAGGTCATATCTCTGCTTGCTGGTACTAGTTCCAGCCGCCTGTAGCGTCGCTAGCACCTGTCTTTTTTTGCTGAGTCAATCCGTACCGTAATGCTCAAGATAATCACTATAGAAGGCTAAGATGGCTTGCAAAGAAGTATTAAGGAGATTCTTGTTATTTAGCTTGTTATACATCCATAGAGTTTTTTTGTTAGCTATTAGTCCTAATCTCCCCCACGTCTGATTTTTAAAAGGAAAGCCTAAAGCTCCTACCGTTCGTATTGCCTAATAGATTCACTCTGCACCTGCTTGCAGTGGGCTGTCATGCCTTTCTGCTTCTCTCGTGCTTTCCAGCGGTGAAACTTGTTCAGCCATCAAGTTTTTCCACCACACGTTCATCTCTTTCACCCCTGCATCATGAAACCAATTTCCGAAAAATCTTCTGTCATGGCCGCCATGCAAGCCAGCTCTGACGTTTTCCTGGAAGAAATATTTCATCATCGGTTCGCCAGAACACCCTCACATTCACATCTACATCGCAGGTGAAGGGGCACGCTACCTTCCGGTGATTCGGCAACCCGGCTCAGAGCGCCGAACCAAGGTCAAGCTCCAATCAAAGTCTGCCTGGCGGTCGCTCTTCAGTTGGCTCCTCTGTCTTTTTTAGGCCAATAGAGAGGCACACACCCAGTGTTCTCAGCTCTTCTCAGAGTTGCATGCGCACTGGGGCTTTTGCTCACATTCACTCTCACACTGATTATGGAACTCAATACTCCCAATGACCCTGAAGTATCATTTGACGCAATCGTGATCGGCTCTGGCTACGGCGGCTCTGTTTCTGCCTACCGTTTAGCCAAAGCTGGTTTCAAGGTTGCTGTCATCGAGAGCGGTTACGCTCACAAAGCGCCAAACATTCTGCGCGGCGAAGCCTCGCAATGGAACCCCGCAGCTGGTCAGTTCGGCCCGCACACTGTCACTCATCTGAGCAAAACCGTCACAGCTTGGACCGGCACCGCCGTTGGTGGCGGCTCGATTGTCAATGCGGCGGTGATGATTCGCAAGGATAATTTCGAAAATTGGCCTGGCAACATCAGCCGTCAAGCTCTTGAGCCCTACTACGATCGGGCCGAAGCCATGCTTGGCGCCAAGACCTATCCAGTTCTGTTGGCACCGTCGCCCTACTCCAGCACGATCAAGAGCAAAGTCATGCTCGAAGCTGGTCGAAAACTCGGCGTTCCCACTGTCATGCCGCCGGTGGCGATCACCTATCGTGAGACCGATGAGCCAGTAGGTACAGTCAAGATCAACCAGTTCGGCGCCGCCCAGCAAGGTTGCCGCCAGTGTGGTGAATGTTCGCTGCCGGGCTGCAACTACCAGGCCAAGAACAGTCTTGACTTCAACTATCTCTATGGTGCTCAACATCAGTTTGGTGCAGTGATTCTGCCTGGTCAAAAGGCCGACATCATCGAGCCCTTAGCTGCTTCTTCTGGTGGTGGCTACCGTGTGACGACCATCGACAGTAAGAGTGGAGTGCAGAAAACATACCGGGCGAAAGTTGTGGTTGTCGCTGCCGGTGCCGTGGGCTCAAGCCAGCTGCTGTTGCGCAACAAGCTGTTGCACAAAACTCTGCCGGCGCTTTCTGCCAGGCTGGGGCAACAGTACACCACCAATGGTACCTATATTGGTTTTGCCACCCGCAGCAAGACCGAGGTAGACCCTTCTGGTGGTCCGGAAATCACTGCTGGTCTTGATTTCAACGGTCCGGATGGAAAGAACCAGGGTGTGCTGATGTTCGACGGCAGCTTTCGCGGCTTCACCTACGACACCTTTTATATCACTGGCCGCTTGATTCGCCTGAACAAGCTCATGATCAAGCTCGTCAGTGCTGGCTTTGCCCTGGCTGAGAAAGTTGGTCTAGTCAGGCCCGCGACGACTTTGCCATTGCTGGTGATTGGTCGGGACAATGCTGGTGGTCAGTTCAGCCTCAACAAAAAGGGACTGATTCAAACTGATCTCAACCCCCAGGACAATGCCTCGTTCTACAAGCGCGCCGACGAGCACTTGCGGGCTTTCACCAAGGCCATGGGCACCCGTTTCTTGCCGTTTCCCTACTGGAAGCTACAAA
>LNEX01000457.1 GCA_001464165.1 bacterium Ga0077546 | reverse complement strand
CGACAATTTGTTCGTCTTGGACGGCTCGATTATCCCAGCCACAATGGGAGCCAATCCGGCCCTGACCATTGCCGCTCTGGCCGAGCGTTCGATGGAGCATGTGGTGCCTGAGCTTTTGGCCAGTGGGGTCAGCAGAGCTGAAGACGTGGTGGCGCCAAGGTTTGCTCCGGCCAGAGATCTCACCGAGCAGTTTCATCGCTTGCATGAGCAGGTGAAGAACGGTGCCAAGGCGCTGCCCACGCCAGAAGCACTGAAAGGCAAAACGGTGCTTTTCACGCCTGGTTTTCTCGCAAGGCATATGGGTAATCACTCCACTCACCTGCTGGCCCGCATTGAAGAGATGGGTCTGAAGGTGCGGCGAGTTGCAGTTGACAGCGATGTGGCCACCGCTGCCAATTTGCAGTTGATCACAGAAGAGGTGCATACCCTGGCTGATGGTGAGGGCATTTTGCTCGGCCACAGCCGCGGTGGCATCATGAATGTGGATGCCTACAGAATGTTGAGCGAGGCCGAAAAAGCCAAGATCGCCTACATCGTTTTGTTGCAGAGTCCAGTCAATGGCTCGCCGGTGGCTGACTTCATGGTGGCCTCCAATCTGGTGCGCAAAATTGTCGGCCCCGTCAGTCGTCTGGTGCTCGGCAACAATGTCAACGATACTTTGCTTGAGCTTTCAACCAAGTATCGTGCCGTGGCAGAGCGCGTCTTGCCTCCGCTGACGGCTGCCGACCGGGCTAAGATCGTCACTCTGCGTTCGATCATTGGCCCTCGCGAAAGCACCACTTTTGAAGCTGCGCGGATGATCAACAAGCACTACGGTCACAAGAGCGATGGTTTGGTTCCCCATGCCCTGTCTGAAATTCCCGGTACAAGAGATGTCACATTGCTGGCCTATGACCACGAACATCCGGTCATTCAAGAGCCCACCTGGGGCAAGCGCGTGACGCTCTACAAAGCCAATAAGACGTACCACTCTGGTGATGTCATCGAGGTGCTTCTGCGTCTCGTTGCTCAGTCGAAATAGGCCTGAAGTAAGCTAGTTAGGTCGTTAGCACGCTCGTGGATTGTCTGCCTGGCGCAGGCCGTCCACGAGCTGTTTTTTGTTTCTCTTAAACGTTTTGTTTTTAGTGTCTTCGAACATCAAAAAAACAAATGGGTTCAACTATATAGATTAATAGTTCTGGATGCAAAAAAGATGATATGAGGGCGGCCCAGATTGATACAGTCCACGCTGAAATTGCTTCCAGTAGCTTCGGAGCTACTGGAAGCAACCTAGAGGCAAAGGGCTGGAGCGATGATCAGCATTGATATTTTCTTGAACCCTCGCTTGAACCCTCTGTCGTGAACTATGAATTTTGCATTGGTGGAGCAGTCAAGAAGCTCGTACCAAGAGTTCCAGGCGGTACCCGCAGTTCGTTGCGCAAGTCAGTGTTGCCTGCCAGTGCCCAACGAAAGCGACGATCTGAAGCATCTGGCTGCATGTGAGTAGTTGTCCAGATACCGTCTTCTGTCAGTGAAGCGTCTTCGCTGATCAGGGTGGCCTGATAGCAATCGAAGGAGATGTGCTCCAGGCTGTCGTCGTCATTTTTGCAGCAAATGTGATACAGGCTTTCGTTCAAGTCCGGGTCGACGGCGACGAAGAGCTTGCTTTTGCTGCCGTCAGCATTGCGCAGAGCTGTTAGCTTGCGACTTTGCGTTGTTACTCTGGTTCGTCTGATCTTGTCACCGAGAAAGGTGGCAACCTCGAAACCGATGGCAACGCTGATTGCCGTGGTCGCTATTGCGCAGATGGTAATAAAGTTGGGCGGGTTGATGAAGGGCGAGAGCTCAACGTGATTTGGTCCGAAGAAGACCAAGAGCAAGGTGAGCTATGTTAGCGTCACAGCAGTGAAGATGGAATACATCTGAGTGGTCCTTTTCTAGTTTTGGAGCTTGTTGCTTTTCTTTCGGCGGTAGGAAGATTTGGGTCTATTCCATGGCGCCCAAATTAGTAAGAGAATGCCAAAGCAAGTCAGTGCTGCTGATGCTTCTCCTCCTAACAGTGCATAGTTGGCTGGCAGGCCCCGGGCGAGGCAAATGATGTAAGAGAGGAAGAATGAGAGAGCGATGGAGAGAACTGTGATTGAGGCTCTGGGTGGTGTCATGGCTCTGTTTCCCTACTCAGTTCTGGTGGCAGGTGTAGCTCGTTGCCCCAGTCTTTCGGTTGAGCCAAGGCCCAGCGGTAGAGAGGTGAGGACTTGTCTGGAACCATTCTGGTCTTTTTCCAGATGCCAGCGTCGCTCAAGGTTTCGTCTTCGACGACGATTGTCGTGTCATTTTCCCAAAGTGATTTCACCAGCCTGAGATTGTTGTCGCTGACGGCGTAGACATGAAAGGCATTTTTGCCGCTAGCCAAGTCGGAGGTGACGCAATAGTAATCGTCACCAAGGTTGTCGCCGCGGCTGAAAGAGAGCTGAAAAGTCTCAGTCACTTCGGCGACAAATGGCATCGCTCGGCCTAACACCTTGGCGATGGCAAAGCCAATCATCAAGCCTAATGCTGCTGCCACAACGAAGGGCACGAAGATCAGGTCCCAGAAAACGAGAATGTCGAGAATCTCTGAGTCTGCTAATCCGAAAATGCAGAAGAGCAGCAAGGCAAGGCATGAAGCCAAGATTGATGTGGTAATCGTGTACATGATGCCTCACTTCTACTTTGCGTTGTGTTGGCCTGCCTTCAGGCGCCGGCGAGAGCGGCGGCTCAAAGGAAAAGGTTTGCCCAGTTCTATCAGCGCTACGCCGTATTCGATGTAGAGGCCGCTCTTTACCAAGTCGTAGTGAATGCCTTTTGCCACAGAGAGAGCGCCTTTGTAGGTGTTCAGCACCATACTTTGGCCGAAGATTTGGCGGGTGCATTTATCAGCTTCGTGGCGATCCAGCTGGGTGATGTTGTCGATTGCTGCGGCGTAGCCGATGCGATATTCTGAGCCGCGGCCAGATTGAGAAAGAGTTTTGAGAATGTAGATACCGTTGTCTGCGGACATGGTCTTAGACCTTTCGCTTGTGCTTCTAGTTTTGCTTCTCGGAAGCCATCGAAAGAATACTTCTCGCTACAAGACCATAAGTCTTTCGGGAGAAACTAAGTTCTAGGTATTCTTTCGCTGGGTTCGTATTTGCTTAAGTGTTTTCTGTTGGTTGAGATAGGGCGGATAAACTAATCTCAACACAAGAAATAGGCTAGATCAAAATAGTTGTCGAGTGGAGAGTGCTGTATTAGCTGATATTATTGTGATTGAGCTAGCTGCGATTGTATTGGTATGGCTTTGGAATTAGGTATTGGTATGGCATAGCGCTCTTTGGTATGCCTCTCGTGGGCCACTGTTGGTATGCCGTCAAGCTTGATTGAGGGCGCTGGCAAAAACAGAAACTATGTTGGCAATTTCTTCTTCACTGAGCATTGAAAAATTGATCAAATATTCGTCTGCTTTAGCTTCTTGCAAATAGTATGTCGCTGTTGAAAGTAATGGCAGATTGGCTTGCAGTGCCGCCACTTCAATCTTTATCCGGGGCCAGTTTCGCAAATAAACAACAAAATAGTTGCCAGCGCTATCGTTGCGAATCTCTATTTGTGAGCCCAATTGTTGCTTTAGTTCGTAGATAAGAGCAATTCTTTTTTTTGTAAATGACTTTTGTATTTTGCGTATGTGTTTTTCTAGGTGACCTTGCTCAAGCATTTTTGTCAGTGTTAATTGTACTGTGAAATCGGCAATGCCCTCTGTTTGTAAGTCTTTGGCGGCAGAGAATAATGGTATTAAGTTCTTTGGCACTACGGTATAGCCGATGGTGGCAAGCGGATAGAGAAGCTGCCAAAAGGTCGAACTGTAAATTACATTCGTCTCTGCGTATGTGAAAGTGCTGTCATAGTCATCTTCAATAATCCAAGTATTGTTGTCGTTCGCCCAGGCGAGCAGCTCTTGCCTGCGAGACAGTGACATGGTTATTCCTAGCGGGTCGTGGTGACAAGGTGTGACATAAACCATCTTTATTCGCTCTTGGCACTGTTTTAGGTCTGCAACACTTAGACCTTGATCGTCTACTGGCACTGGCAGCAGCTTAAGACCATGACTTTTAGCGATGTTTTTAACCGCACCGTAGCCCGGATCTTCTATTGCAATGACATCTCCTGGCTCTAGTAGCAACTTGAATAGCATGTTGACAATGCCAGCGGATAGAGAAAAAGTTGCTATTTGACGCCAATCGCAGTCGATACCCTTACTGCGAAAAAGATAAGCAGCAATTGCTTTTCGCAGCTCAGATCGACCTAAGACGTTGGGTTCATACTCTAGTTTGCGAAAGGTTTCTGGCACGCACAGCTGCTGCATCAATTCTCGCCAACGCCTGATTGGTAGAGCGCTACGTGGCACTGCTCCGTAATTGAGAGCGGCGAAACTTGGTGTGGAAGGATGCTTAAATGACTGATTGAGCATCTGCCTTCCTAAGTGTGAGAGCCTAGACTCGTCTAGTTTAGTGGCACCGCTTTTGCAATTAGTACTGCTTGAGTCGCTCGGCAGTTGACTCAATTGATTTTCTCTCTCTTCTCGCCGCAGAACAAACGTGCCTTTGGTTGTGGCACCGCTAATGTAGGCCAGTCTATTTAGTTCACGATAGGCATTGACCACAGTGTCTCTTGAGAGGCCCAGAAAGCTTGCCAGCTCTCTACTAGAAGGCAAGCGACTCTCTGCCTTTAATTGGCCATTTTCTATTTGCGTAGCGATGGCATTGGCCAATTGAATGAAAATCGGCTCGACCGAATTTTTATTTGCTTCGAACAAAATGTTCATGGGCTTTTTGTCTGACCTTAATGGCAAAAAATACTGACAGAGACGGCAGTATAACCGTTCTATTTGATAAAATTGGCTGATTGCAATCGCTTTTCTGCGGTTCTCCTGACTAGAGTCAGCCGTGCGTTTTTCTTTATGGAGCTTGGATGAAGACTCGAATACTTATTGCTTGCTTGGTTCTTGCTTTTGTGGCACTTGGATATCAAGTTTTCCAATATACGCAAATAGCTCAACAAGCGCAAAATCCACTGGGGCCGGGGCAACGATTTGCTACTCATCCAGGTGCCCCTACCGAAGAAGAAATCGAGCGAGAAGAAAAGCGCTTAGAACTAAAAGTGCAGCAAGATCGTGCAGCCGCGGCAGCAGCTGCGAAGGCCAAGCAAACCAAATAGTCAGTTAATTACAATTTTCATGTCTTCGCTTCTGGGCGATACTCGCAGTGAAAGCGTAAGAAATTCAGGCAGTTTTTCTTACGCTTCGGCCCACGGGGCCGGCTGACGCTAGCTGCGCTAAGTATCTGGGCGACAAAAAGAAATTACGCTTAGTTTAGAAATGTCAAGCAGAGTCCCGTATTCTGCTGATTTGGTGGCGATCTTAGGTTGTCCTAAGTAATTAACCGATACAGTTGCTTGCTTGGTCTCTTGATAACTTTTAGATTAAATCATCGCTTTTACACTCTCTTCTTGTTCCTGATTCAAAGACACCAAAACCTCAACACACTTTAGGTTCCTCTTTATCTAAACCATCGCAATGCCGGTGGTGGAACTACAACGCTCTTTTTCAACAGCCAAATAATCATCAGTATCTGACCTTCGGGGGATGCTGTTGCATAAGGACACCCTATATGAAACAAGCTATGAACCTGGCCAAACTCAAATTTTGGCGCTGGTGGAAACCCACCATGCCTCAGCGAGTCGGCATCTACGGCGGCAAGTTTGACCCTCCACACGTGGGACACTTGATGTGCGCTGAGATGACCCGAGAAGCATTCCACCTCGACAAGGTGCTGTTCGTTACTAGCGCCAACCCGCCTCACAAGAAGACCGGTGTCTCCGATGCCCGTGTTCGTCATGAGATGGTTGAAGCTGCTCTGTTTCGCAATTGCTTCTTCGAGGCCTGCGACATTGAGCTCAAGCGTGACGGCCCTTCTTACACACTCGACACCGTTCGAGCCCTGAGCAAGCAATACGGTCCAGGCACCGAACTGTTCTTGATGCTCAGTTCTGAATATCTGGAGCCGACGCACTCCTGGCACCTGAGCAAATGGCACGACTCCCCTGAGTTGTTCCGGCTCACGAACTTCCTCATCTTCGCCAGACCGGGGCACACTACTGAGCAAATCGAAGAGTGGGCAAGACTCATTCCCGAAGCGCGCATTGAAGTGTTGGCTTT
>LNEX01000456.1 GCA_001464165.1 bacterium Ga0077546 | reverse complement strand
CGATAGTCAAGAGTTCGCGGTCTAGTCGCCAAAAGGCCTCATAATTATCTGCTATGACGATTTCGTCTTGCTTCTTGTTCATGGCTGAGGCCTTGCTAAACAGAAGAATGGAAAGTAAGCCAGCAATTAAGCAATTGAAGCCGGATAGTACTGAAAAGCCTGCCGCTGCTGGTCCGAAGTATGATTTGGAGAAAAGTTTGAGATAAATCCAGCGGTGGAAAAGTTTGTTGCTCTCAACGTCAAGGTTCTTAAACTTTGCCACTAGTGCTTTGTCTAAGTTGCTCTCCCCCAGCATCGGTAGCTTTGTTTTGCCGAAGAAAATTGTTTGAATTCCGCTACCTGCATAGCCTTTGAACATTTTTGCTACGACCATGGCATTGCCGCCTTTTAAGGCTTTGTCTTTCTGCATTTGCCAAAGTCTGGTATCGCTGGTTCGTATCGTCGGATAAACAAAGAAGCGATAGAAAAGCATGCGCAGTGTCATTAGCTCTATGCCACTAGGGGTGATGTCAGCTGGTTGTTTTAACTCTGGCGTGAAAGCACTAATCTGGTTCATGTCTGCGTTTGCTAGTTTTAGTTTGCGGCCTTGTGTGAGAACCTCAGAGCACTGCAAAAGTGTCTTCAAGATACTGCAGTCTTCGGGGTGCTCGTCGGCTTGGCGAAGGCGCTCTAGAACAATATCAATCATGCGGGCTTCAATAAGTAAGTATTCAGCCCAGCTAACCTGACAGGCTGGGGTCAGTGAAACTGTTTCAAATGGGTTGGTATATACGGCTGCTGCACCGCCGGCGATTTCAGCCATTGTCTTTTCTCGTGCAGCTTTTGCTTCGGGCCGCATTGAAGCATTTTTGTGCTGTATAGCAAGCTTGAAATAATTTTCTAGTTTCTCTCTTTGTTCAGTTAGTGGGTCGCCGATATCACGCACTGAGGCCATACTATTGAAGACAACACCGGTATAGATGCCGGTTGGTGTTTCAGCGAAGGTGTAAGGAAAGATTCTGCACGTAATCGGTTTCTCGTTTTCGCCTAGATGGCCGTGAATGAAGCAAAGGTTATCGATGAGAAATGGGCAGCTGCCATCATCTTTAGGGGCGGTGTAGTGGGGATAGCCGGCGGTACCTTCGGCAAATTCTTTCTCGCGATGGAAGAAGAGTTCTTTCTTTGCGAGTTCCGGATGCAATGATTTCCAGTCTGTATTTTTGACTCGATCGTAGTCTTCTTCTGTCAGTCCGACTGACCAGCCCGAGCAACAGCGGCCGCAACCCTGGCAACTGTAGCGAATGTCTTCGGGTATATGTATATCTGGCAGTTTGGAGCTGTCAGCCATTGAATTACTCTCCTTAGTACCAATTGAAGCCCATGAAGTGCATGGTCGGTTTTGCCAGTAGAATGCCTAATATTGTACCAATAGCGATGATTGGTCCCAACGGAATCAGGCGTTTGCCAGCTGCTTTTACATCGGTCATATCTACGGTGGCAGAAAGATCAACGCCAGCGCCCATAGAGGTGAAAGCAAGCCAGAATGCCTTGTATTGATCGGGTGGAATGGCTTTGATCATAAAGGTTACAGCCACTATGCCGTAAAGCAAGCTGAAGTAGAACATTACCATAAGAAATTTGATTGGTCCTAAGAAAGCACCAACTGCAGCCATCATTTTGACGTCGCCGAAATGCATGCGCTTTCCAGGGTTGGGGAAAATCATCACGAGGGTTGCCAGGGCCCAACCTAAGCTTGCATCTATAAAACCTTGAAGGCCGCCGAGATAGGTGTTTAATCCTATACCGATAAAGGCCGATGGAAAAGTCAACCAGTTATAGATTTTGCGAGTTTTAAGATCTGTGGCCGCACCAATCGTGGTGGCAACTATGGCCGCTATTTCGGGTAGTGTTAAGTTGAGCAAGTGTAAATATGTTTCTAGGTTAGTAAGCAGCGACCAGTTCGATTTCAACTGCCACATCTTTTGGCAATCTAGCAACTTCTACGGTTGCTCGTGCCGGCTTGTGACTACTGAAATATTCCCCGTAGACTTTATTCATCTCGTCAAAATCGTTCATGTCACGCAAAAATACAGTTGTTTTCAAAACATTGCCAAAGTTTGTGCCAGAGGCCTCAAGAATTGCCTTGAGATTTTGCAACACTTGTTTAGTTTGATCGCCAGTGCTACCTCCAACCAATGTCATAGTGGCAGGATTAAGGGGTATTTGGCCGGACACAAAAACTAAGCCATTATGTTTAATAGCTTGCGAGTAGGGGCCGATGGCTTGCGGGGCGTTGTTGGTTGAAACAACTTCTGGGCTAATAACCTCGGGCACGTGCCTCTCCTTTTAGAACCTGTTGAATATTTGGATTATTCTAACTGGTTCAGCAGCAATAGCTGCTAAAAAGAGATGCATTTAGATTTAGGGTGGCAAGTAGTGAGCCAATTAGAAGCCGCTGTTGCTGCCGCCCGAGCCACCGGCGACACCGCCTAAAAGGCCGCTGTTGACATTCACTTGGCCGTTGCTTATTGTGGTGCCAACGCCATTGCCGTTGTCTATTCTGACTGAGGCATTGCCATTGCCATCAAAACCAATACCGGTTCTGACGTTGCCAACTCGTGAATAGACTTGGCCCGTAGAAGGAATCACTGAAAAACTGCCATTGCTGCCTATGGTTGTTATGGCATCATCTAATGGTGTGGTGAAGGTCGGTGACATTATTACTTGGCGACCATAACCGAACACGGGCGAGAGCCCCGCAGATGCAGCATAAGGTAGGCAGAGATGCCCGAGGCCAGTAGTCATAGAGCCTAGGCCTTTTTTGGTGAAGCCGGTTTCGTGACCGTAAAGTCTCGATTCACCCGGAGCTTGACCAGTTTTGAAGCCACGACGGCCATAGTTGCCGCTGGCTGCCATCGATTCCATACCGTTGCCGCCCCCATTGACATTGGTCAGATTCATCCCGCTCATGTCAAAGCTTTGAGCTTGAGCCGCTGGAGCGATGTAGGCAATGAGGCTGATGAGAGCAAACTGGCTGGCTAATTTGGAAAAATTACTTTTAGTCATGGTTTAGCGACCGTGGTTGTTATTGATACTGATGTCGACAGATCCCTGTGATACCGTCGGCAGGCTCTGGAAACCGGAAGTGAATACACCGCCACCGAGTCGATTGATAAGGCCATTGATAGCACGGTCGGCACCGTAAATGCCTTGGTATGTTCCCCCGCCGCGGTTGTCGAAGCCGAAGGTGAAGTGTCTGTTGTTGACAGGCAATTGCGAGTTGTCAACTGAGCCGTTCGAAAGCAAGCCTGTTTCGGTTCTACTGAGGCCGAAGTTGGACCCCATGCCTTGAACCGGATTACTGCGACTAGTTCTATTGCTGCTGTAATCACCATCGGCTCGCATGGCTTGTGGCCCAGTTGTCTCGCTATCGTGGTATTGCTCACCCGTTGCCGCCATCGATCGTTCAGCCTGACTGCCACCGACTATGGCGAAACCGGGGCCTCCGCCCGGCTGGACATTTATCACTTGAGGCACATTAGGCATCGAAAGGAAACCTTGGGGGCCATTGGCGCCCATAGTGACACCGCCCACTTGGCTGGTGTCGAAACTTTGCGCTGATGCAGGCAGCGTGCTGATCAAGCTAATGCTCATTGCAGCGAGAACAAGACCGGAGGCCTTCCGTGAAATTAAACTATAAATATTTGGCATATTGCCACCTGCAAAGGTAACGACGGTTCTATATAAATGCGCTGTGGTAAGAAGATAGGCCTGCGGATGACTTTTGATTGGCATCGAATTCAATCGGATGGCCCATTTACCCAATTTACTTCATTTAAGATATGCCCGCAAAGGCGAGCAATAAATCGGGCTTTGAGATAGAAAGATACTAAGCGCAGGCCGCCCCCTTGTCAATAGGGCAAAATAGCTGAGCAACAGGAGACCTATGCTTTTTCTTGGTCTGGAATCAAGCTGTGACGAAACAGCAGTGGCAATCGTTGAGGATGGGCGTCGGGTAGTTGCCCAGCGCTTGATCTCGCAAATTGAGGTGCACCGCAAGTTTGGTGGCGTAGTGCCGGAGGTTGCTGCGCGGCGACATCTAGAGGTCATAAACGACTTAGTTGCCGACGTTTTGGCCGAAGCGGCAATTGATCCAAGCAGTTTAGCCGGCATTGCCTGCACTACTGGACCTGGTCTAATCGGCACTTTGCTGGTTGGTTTGTCTTGTGCCAAAGCTTTAGCTTGGTCGTACGATGTGCCCCTTTTATCGGTTGACCATATTTTTGCCCATGTCTGTGCCAACTATATAGACACTAATTTAGAACCTCCTTTTGTTGCTCTCGTGGTTAGCGGTGGGCACACCCAGATCATGTATTTTGAGTCATACCGCAAGGCAACCATATTGGGGCAAACCTTAGATGATGCTTCGGGGGAGGCCTATGACAAGGTGGCTCGTCTTTTGGGCTTGGGTTATCCCGGTGGCCCCGCTGTTGACAAGGCTGCTGCTAGGGGGAACCCCAGGGCTTTCCGTTTCCCTGAAGGGGTGGTTTCGGGCAGCGATTTCAGCTTTAGTGGTTTGAAAACAGCAGTGCTGCGTACTGTGGAAAACCTTAATTGGGTTGATTTACCCGTAGACGACCTTGCTGCTTCTTTTCAGGATGCTGTTAACCGAGTGCTATTCCGTAAAACTATTGCTGCAGCTCGCGCTAATGGGGTTTCTAGGGTGGTTTTGGCTGGTGGTGTTGCCGCCAATAGCGACCTGCGTAAGCGCTTTGAGAGTCTTGCTGATATTGAGTTTTACCGCCCCGCGCCTGCTCTTTGCACTGATAATGCCGTCATGGTTGCTGCTGCTGCATTCTATAGCGGAGAGCCCGTGCCTCTTTCGGTCAGCGCATACTCTCGCCAACGTTAGCTTTGCGGCTTCTTGTCTTGTTTTTATTCAATTTGGTAACTAAGGGGGATTGCCATATTTCTATGGTGATTCCCACAGATTGGGCTATTGTGATATCCCTTGTTTGGTTAGTCGTGATAGCATGGCTATATTGACCCCTTTCGGGTCGTGCGCTGGATATCCAGTGCGTCGTTTGAGGCTCTGCTAAGGAAACCCCTATATCACAGGTGGCACGCTATGGTTTTCCAAGACAAGGACATTAATTGTCGGGACTGCAACAAGGCTTTTGTTTTCTCTGCTGGAGAACAAGAGTTCTTCAGCGCTAAGGGTTTGGTTAATGAACCGAAGCGATGTCCTAACTGTCGAATCTTGATGCGCGTTCAGCGCAATGGCGATGACCCTGGTCGCACGGCCGAAGTCGCTTGTGCCGAATGTGGCTCACCCACTCGCGTACCTTTCCAGCCCAAAGGCTACAAGCCTGTCTATTGCACCTATTGCTTCCGCACCCGCAAGGCTGATGTTGAGGATGGTCAAAAAGACGATACCGATGTTGCCCAGGCTGCTAGCGCTTAGCATTCCGATAGAATTTTAAATTGATTTTTTGTTTCGATGCTGTAAAGAGTTTTAGCCCTGTGTCGACTTGATTGGGCATAATTGCCCATGGTTGCAGCCTTTTAGAAAGTTGCCTTGTTATTTGCTTGAGTAAGCTGGGCAAGTCAAGTAAACCCTGATTCAAAGCTTCCATGAATCCATATGTTCTATGTGAAAGTGGGTGCGTATAATAATCGAGTGTTAGTGAAAGCGATTTTGATTGAGTAGCCAAGCGCTTTCAGAGCGAAATTAGGAGCCGCATGCCAGATAATACAGAGCCATGTCCCAGCTGCGGGCGTCCTACGCCAGTGGGGACTCGCTGCGTCTATTGCGCCACGGTCACAGACCTTGACTTGAAGAGTTTGCAGCTAGATTATCTCAAGCAGAGTGATGCCAAGCCTCCTGAAGAGCCAATGGGCCAATCTGTTGTGATCGTTGTCGTTAAGACTGGCCAAAAATACACCTTGCGTACTGCCAAGGTGAAGATTGGCCGTGATCCTTCTAATCAGGTAGTCATTCCTGATGACACATTTACATCTAGGCATCATGCCTGGATAACTTTTGAAGAGAGCGATTTCTGGATTGAAGATCTTGGTTCTACCAATGGTACTTTGCTCAATGGACATCCTGTAGTCAAAAGACAAGTACTTTCTGCCGGCGATAAAGTTAGAGTCGGTCATACAGAACTTACTTTCGAAGTTGAGAAGAACTGAAACTAAAGGTTAGGGCTTAGGATGGCTGATGCAGGCGGCGCCAATCGTATTGAGTTAGAGAGCCAGATTCTCTGCTCAGCCTTGCGTACGAGTTGGGCGGAAAACGATTTCAAGGGACAAGTTAAGTCTTGTAGCGAGCTTTATCAACTTTTCCCTGATTTGGTGCCTGACTTAAGGCCTAATCAGACTGAGCTGCCGCGAGATTTATACACTTTGCTCGGCATCGACCGCGACGTTACTCCTTCCGTGGTTGTGGCGGCTTACTTTAGGGTGGCCAAAAAGTTCTTGCGTGAGTGCGCCCCGAAAGAGCAAAGGCTTGAGTACTACCGTATTCTTGATGCTGGTTTTATTCTGCGTAAGCCGCGTTTGCGCTTGAGCCATGATTTGATCGTTGGTCGCGCCCAGCTAGTTGATAAGAAGCACATCCCAGATGATGGCACGTTTGAGCTCATGGAGCTGACTGAAGAGCGTCCACCGCAGCCAATGATGGTGACCACTCAACCGATCGTGCAACAGCCATTGCCGATGTTAATTGAACTGCTTAAGGCTGCTCAAATAATTGGCTCTGCTGAAGTTCAGGCCTTGACTAATCAAATGCGAAGCTTCCCTGAAGTGCCAGTGTCTGACTTGGTTCTCAGTGCGGGTTACGTCAATGAAAATGAAATGAAGTCGTTGCACCTTGCTGAATTTCTGCTCAGTCAAGGAAAAATCGACATTGGTCAGTTCTGTGTGGCCATGTACGACGAACGCATGTCGGGGATCCGCATGGCTGAGTCTTTGCAGGTGCGGGGTTGGTTAGATACCCAGGTGCCGCGTTACGATAAGTAGTTTTGCTTGGGTCTGGCTTGGTGACTTCAGCTTTGCCTAGTGTTTGTAACATCTTTGCAGCTTGCGTATTTTACCCCTTGATTTGTGCCGAAAATGCTACAATTGCAGGCGCTTGAGGGCTGGCCAGATTTTTACGCCTGATTCATGCCTGTTTCATGCCCATTTAAATGCGTGCTAACGACCATGCTAGAGAACAATCACCCCCGCCATACAGTTAGAGCACAAGGTAAAGCGCGCTTTGCTTCGCCTGTAGATGGCGGCACAATGTTCTATCGGCCCATAGAGCGACAGGGCAGCGGCGCAAATAAAGATCTTTTTGCCGGCGAAAATCAAAAATATGGCCGGCTTTTGAATTATTTGTCCAAGAATGCTTCGCAGGGTGAAAGGCAGTTACTTGATCATTCTTCGCTAGCAGCGGTTGGCTCTAGTTCTACAGGCGCCCAAATGCTTGAGGCTTGGCTCAATTCAGGAAAATTTTCAGACCAAGAAGATATCGATGGCCTAGAAGAAACTGCTCTAGAGGGTTATTGGCCGAAGACAGACTTTGAAGCTGACGATGATAGTCTTCACTTTGAGCGGGGGCGCCGAGACCTGGCTGGCCAGCACGGTGCTGGCGGACCCGGTGCATTTTTACGTGGTATTCGCAATAGTCGCTCGCTAAAGAATAGTAGTGATTCATCTGCTATTACGGCTGCTATTAAAATGCGGCCGCGGGTTGAAATCAAAGATAATGGTAGTGGTCGCGGCAGCGTTGAAACTTTTCCTAGTGGTGCCAAAGTTGTTAAAGACGACATTGGTCGTGTGCAAGAAATAGTCTCTGACCGGGGTGTCTGCGTCGTACTTGGCTACGACGCTAAGGGCCATCTCTGTTCTTTTGTTCGTCACGACGCCAGTGGTGTAGTGCATTCGCAGGGTGAGGTCGATGGTCCGGGTGTGCTAGTGCGCGATGGTCGCGGTCGGGTAAAAGCCCAAGGCGAGTCAATGCAGGTAGATGCACGCGGTTGTGTCAGTATTGCTCGCGAAGATGGACAGTTCTGGAGCATCGATTTGATTCGTTCTGTGCACACGGAACGCAGACTCTTGCCCGACGCCAATGGTGATTGGATTGCAATGACTGCTCTCTTTTGCTCCGACGGATTTCGCATGACCACACGGTTTCGCAAGGTTCAAGGCCTAGAATCAGAGGCTCTAAATCATGGCGGTGGATCACGCCAAGGTAGAGATACCTATGCAAGTTCTGCAGCAACGTCGGCTGCCACTGCCGAGGCCAGCAACTTCGTCGAATCTGACTTCAGTCGAGCCGAAGACTCAGGCACCTACCGCTTTTATGGCAGAGATGGCTCAATCATTGATTTTAGTTCTGATAGTGAGCTAGAACAGCTCAAGCCTAAAAATGTTCTGCCTCCTGGTAGCAAGCCGGTGCCCGCCGCTCATCGTGGTAAAAGGCAGGCCGGAACAGCTTGGGAAGCTTTACGTGAGTATGTTTTCAATTATCTTGCTGCTATTTAACGGGCGACATTTTTTATATTTAGTGACTTGAGGAAACAATGACGGCAACCAGCGATATAAAATTTGGCACCGATGGTTGGCGGGCAATAATTGCAGACAAGTTCACTTTCGCCAATGTCGAAAAAGTTAGCTACGCCATTGGCCATTATCTTACTGAGACTTATATTGATGGCACTGCCAATAAGGATACTCCTGTCTTAATTGGCTTTGATACTCGTTTTATGGCTGATCAATTTGCCGAGCGTGCGGCCAGAGTATTAATGGCCATGGGTCTTAATGTCAAAGTTGCCAGTCGCGATATTCCCACCCCTTGTATTGCCTGGGCTACTCAAGCTGAATCCACCTGTGGTGCCCTGCAGTTTACAGCTAGTCATAATCCTCCTGAATATTGCGGTGTTAAGTACATTCCGCCTTATGCTGGCCCGGCTACCAACGACATCACTGCCAAAATTGTAGACAACCTCAAGCACTGCCCTGCGCATATAGCTCGCTCAAGCGATAGTCTGCAATTGTTTGATGCTAGTGCACCATATATGGAGGCGGTGAAGAAGCTTGTAGATCTTAAGATGATTTCGGCTTCTGGTCTAAGAGTAGCTTTTGATGCGCTTTATAGCACGAGTCGCGGCTATATTGACAAAATTTTGCTCGAAGCGGGCATCGAACTCGAGGCGCTACACGATTTCCGTGACCCACTGTTCGGCGGTGGGATGCCAGAACCTACTCCACCTTATTTAACTGAACTTGTAGCCAAAATTAAAGCCGGTAACTTTGATATCGGTATAGCCACCGATGGTGACGCTGATCGCTTTGCCATCATTGATGGACAGGGCACTTTCTTTTCGCCAAATCAATTGCTTTGTTTACTGACCAGACACCTTGTGAAAAATCATGGTATGAGTGGTGCCATTGTGCGCACAGTTGCCACCAGTCATATGCTTAATCATGTGGCAGCTCACTATAAGTTGTCTTTGATTGAAACGCCAGTGGGCTTCAAATATATTGGCGAGAAGATGCGCACCGAAGATGTTTTGATTGGTGGCGAAGAATCTGGTGGGGTCTCGATTAAGGGGCACATACCGGAGAAAGACGGCATTCTTGCTAATTTGCTGGTGATTGAAATGCTAGCCTATGAGAAGAAGCCCTTGGCGCAAATTTGGCAAGATTTAGAAAACGAGATTGGCGTCAAGTTTTTCCAGCGCCGTGGTGATCTGCATTTAACTAAGCAGACACAGCAACAATTGCTGGCTTATTTGGCCGAGCATCCGATTGCGACTTTAGTGGGTGAACGATTGTATAAAGTCGACAGGGCGGATGGTTTGAAGCTTTATCACGACCCAGATAATTGGCTTTTGATTCGCCCCAGTGGAACTGAGCCAGTCATTCGTGTATCTGGTGAGGGTAGATCTGAACAATTAATTGATTCATTAATGGTTGACTTCAAGAGCCAAATCGACGAAATTTTAAAGGGGTTCAAAGTTGACGCCTTGCCAACGTCAAAACAGAAACAAACTACGGCGGAAGTAATCTAGAACGTGAACGATACCAAGCCTAGCCTTAGAGCAGTTGCTACGCCTGCTAGCCAGTCGTCCATCAAGCCTTCGCATACGCCGCTGGGTAAGCCGGGCTTTCTATCGCGCTTTGCGATTTCAGGACAACTTGGCCGCCAGCTAGTGATTCTGTTGATTACCTCAGTAGCAATCTATCAAGCTGGCCGCTCGATAGTTGGTAGCTGCCAGCGCCAGGTTTATCTTCATCAGCAGTCTAATGCCTTAAAAGATGGACGCAGGCAGGCAGAAGAAATCAACAAAGAACTGCGCGACGGGCTATCGAGCTATCGATCATCGACCGGTATTGAAAGACTGGCTCGTGAGCGCCTAAATTTGGCTGGGCCAGACGAAATTGTAATTCGCATTGGCAAATAATTAATAGAATTTCACTCGTCGTGTTCGCTGTGCTTTCTTGCGTTTATTGCTTGTAGCTTGCAGTTAATTTTTGCCCCTGTCTTGATGTCGTCGCGAGCATCGAGAACTACTTCATCCCCGCTCACCAGATTTCCTACAACCTCAACTTCTTGGCCCATGGCTTGACCCCGGCTGACAGGTAGCATTTCTGCTGTAGAGTTTTTCACCCTAATGACATAGGTTTTGTCTTCTTTGCTTACGATCGCTGATGCTGGTACAAAAAGTGTTTGATAAGGGCGTCGCATTTCCCAGACTACTTCGGCGTACATTCCAGGCTCAAGTTCTTGCCTCGGATTGTTAACATCTAGTTCAATCACCATAGTTCTGGTCTTGCGATCAAGGCCGTGGCTGATGCGGGCAATATATCCATTAAAGGTTTTGCCAAGAAATGCTGGTACTGTGAATTTCATTTCTGCGCCTTTCTTGATGCCAGCAATATCCTCTTCTGGTACAGGCACAATTAGGCGTAGTTTCGACGTTTCTTGTATTTTCAATAGGGCTGTGCTGCTGGCTGATGAGCTTACCAAGCTGCCTTCGTGAACATTGCGCTCAGTGATAGTACCGTTAAATGGCGCGCGTACTGTCAGGTAAGCTCTCATTTCG
>LNEX01000455.1 GCA_001464165.1 bacterium Ga0077546 | reverse complement strand
TTCTTCCGTGCACGGTGGTACATATTCTTCGAGCACGGCATGGAAGTTTGTGCCACCAAAGCCAAAGGCACTAACACCGCCACGTCGTGGCGTGTCCAATTGAGAATTGTCGCTTTGAGAATTATTGCCTTGGGATTTTATCCAGGGGCGGCATTCCGTGTTGACGTAAAATGGGCCTTCTGAAAACTTGCAAGCTGGGCTTGGATCCGAGACATTGATGGTTGGTGGTAGCACTTTGTGATGCAGAGCTTTGGCAATTTTGATGATCGAGGCTAGACCAGCTGCTGCTTTGCTGTGGCCAATGTTAGTTTTGACTGAGCCTATGGCGCAACTCTCAATCGCAGCGCCCGAACTTCTAAAGACATTGGTTAAGGCTTCTACTTCGGCTCTGTCACCGGCAACGGTGCCTGTTCCGTGTGCTTCAACTATTTGCACTGTGGCTGGTGAAATGCCGGCATCAGCGTAGGCCCTATCCAGAGCAAGCATCTGTCCAGCTGGACGCGGGGCAGTCAAGCTTAAGTCGCGGCCATCACTTGAGCCAGCAATTCCTTTAATTACTGCATAAATGCGGTCCCCATCACGCTCTGCGTCGCTTAGGCGTTTCAGTACAAGAATGGCAATACCTTCACTGATAGCTATACCGTCGGCTTTTGCATCAAATGTTTTGCAGCGACCGCTCGGTGAAAGAGCGTGGGTTTTGCTGAAGCTTAGGTAGTCCCCGGGCTGGTTATGGGTATCTGTGGCTCCCAGTAAAACAACATCACTGGCATGCGAACGCAGATCGCTCACGCCTACGTATAGTGCAGCAAGCGAGCTGGCGCACGCTGCGTCTATGGAGAAGTTGATTCCTTTTAAGTCAAAGCGATTGGCTACGCGTCCAGCAGCAACGTTTCCGAGGTAGCCGGCAAATGAGTCTTCAGTCCACTCTGGCAGAACAGATTTGATTTGATCGGTGGTTTGTTCGTCTAAGCCATCGAGCTTCCAGCCGAGCATTGAGCGTAGCGAATATAATGCTGTAATTGGCCCGTGGCCTGCGTTTGCAAGAATAACGGAGGTTTTGTCGCGCGGGAATTTACGCTCGTTGTAGCCGGCATCGAGCAAGGCGCTGCGAGCAGCCTCAAGAATTAGTACCTGCATAGGATCGATTGAGTCTAGGCTGCTTGGCGGAATGCCATAAGGAGCGGGATCGAAGACTAGATCGCTGAGGAAGCCACCCCATTTGGAAATGATTTTGTCTCTGGCTAGGGGGTTGGCATCGAAATAGTTCTGCCAGTCGAAGTGCGATTTGGGAATTTCAGTAATTGAGTCGACTTTATTGAGGATATTTGTCCAGTAAGTTTCGACATCGTTGCTTTGAGGGAATTGGCACGACATGCCAACAATCGCGATAGCTTCTTGCTTTTGACTGAGATTATTGAGTTTAGAAGAATCTAGAATCTGATCTTCTATTTCCTGTTGCGCACGCTGAGTCAGCAAGCCATGTCCGTCTGCTGAAATATTGTGGTGCAACTCGGCAATTGCCAGCACTTTATTATGCAAAGCGGCTACCTGGCCGATCATATACATGCCTTCCCGCCATTGCTGCTCGTCAGGAATGGTGGCAAGTTCGCTAGAATTTCCTCTGCTAACGCCCTTACTCGCTATTCGTAAGCGGCCTAAGTTCATCAACTCTAGTTCTTCGCGAATTTCATCGCGACTTTTATTCTGGCCCTGCAGTTCGACGCGGCGCTTGTCGAAAATTTCTTTGTACGGAGAATCGATACAACGGATAGAGTGACCTGGACCGGTTTCAAGCAATACAGTTTGTTCGCATTGAATGGCAGCCTGCTGGAACTTATTTACGATCGCTCCGCTGCTAACTGCCTCTTCTGTGAAGAGGTAAGCTGTTCCTACTAAGAATCCAACCTTGATGCCGCGGGCACTTAGGGGAGCTGTGAGGGTGGCTACCATTGCGGCAGAGAGGCCGTCATGAATGCCTCCGGCAAACAATATATGGAAAGCCGCAGCATTATCGCGTGGGCCAATTGCTTCGAGCAGTACTTCGATCATTGATTGCCAAAGCACAAAGCTTGAGCGTGGTCCAACGTGGCCACCGCATTCTTTGCCTTCGAAAATGAATCTGCGAGAACCCATTTCAATAAATGATTTGAGTAGCAAAGGTGAGGGCACGTGCAAGTAGGTTTTTGTGCCAGCTTCTTCCATAGCTTTGGCTTGATCTGGTCTACCACCGGCAATCAGAGCAAACGGAGGCTTGAATTTGTCGACAACGGCCATCTGCTCTTGACGCAGAGCTGGAGGAACGAAACCGAGCAGACCAACGCCCCAAGGCATTGTCCCAAGTTTTTCTGTGGTTTCTTTCAGCAACTTTTCGATATCGGCAGCACGCATGAGAGAAAGCGCCAAAAACGGTAGAGCGCCTGCTTTAGCTACTTCGTAGGCGAAATCACTGTTGTCGCTCACCCTGGTCATGGCGCCCTGAATAATGGGATAGCGAGTGCCGTGGGATTTTGCTAATTCTGAATTCTCAGCCAGTACGAGTGATTTGCTGGCAATGACAACTTGTTGATTAATTTGCTGTCTAATGGCGTCAACTACGCCAGCAACCGTGCCACCCACTCGAGCAAAATGCCCAGCGAAGCAGGCATCTTGTCCAACCACCCAGAGCTGATCTTCTTGGTCGACTAGAGACGATGCCTTGACGTTGGCTTGCAGGGCATGCACAAGTGCGTAACTATTCTGACTGAGTAAGGCAGCCTGTAACTGGGCCAGGCGGGCTGAACCATTTTCAGCAAATAGTCTGAAAAGGCCATCTGGGCCGCTTAAAACTGTGGTTTCGCTACCATCAAATTTCTCTAGGCGCTGACGAGCTCGTGGCGAAATCAACGAATCGCGACAAAGGTAGAGTTGAGCATCGAGTACAATGCCGCTGGCTCCAGCAGTGACGACCGCTGCGGCTGAGTGTAATCCAATTCCACCCTGGGCCCAAACTGGCAGCGAAAGCTTGGCGACAAACTGCTGAACTAGGACAAATGTTGTGCCGTCGCCAATGCGACCGGCGCTCTCGTGTCCCTTGGCAATTACTGCTTCAGCGCCGCAATCTTGAGCGAGTAAGGCTTCTGCTAGGTCGATTGCTTCAACCACGGCCATGAAGCCCGCCTGTTTGGCCGTGGTGACATCACTTCGCAACCTGGTTGGCTCAAAGCGTCCGGCCGAGGCTGTAAGTATGAGAACTGGTCGCGGGGATTCTTGTTGACTGATTTTGGTCAAGCGACTCAAATCGCCCATTTGTCCAGAGCGGCAGCGGATGCCAATTGGACCACTCTTGGCGTGTTTCGCCAGTTTCTCGTAAGCTGGGGCCCAGGCCTCAGTTGAGACATACTCAAGGTCTAAGATGCCTACAGCACCAGCTCGTGCTGCGGCTATGGCGAGTGCAGGCTCGCGGAAGGCCTCGTTAGGGGCGGCGGGGGAGATAGCGATGATTGAAAGTGCCGGCACAGTTAGTTTGTTCTCATAGAGCCAGAACTTTTGTCTCGCATACTTGATAAGAGTTCACGCGTGATGCCAGAAAAGCGTGCGCTCTCGCTGGGGAATATTGTCTTTGATATCAAAAGTATATGACCTCTTGCCTGATTTTCCACTTGAAAGGTTTTAAATAACTGTCAGTTCCGCCGGTACTGCGCTTCGACGCTACATTAAGATGAGATTATTGAAGTTTCAGTCGGGCTTACAAGCTCGTAGGTGACCCCTCGCCATTGAATTCGATTGGTTAAAACTGAATAGAGTGTCATCCAGGGTAAGACCAGATGGGCTAAAGGAATAGCGGCACAAGAAGTGAGAAAAGATTCTTCAATATACTGATGGTTGTCAGTTAAAACCCGCTTCCATAAGCTTCTAGCCTTAATCAGAAAGAATAATTCTAAGGGAAAAATAGTCAGGCCGGCAACCAGGGCCATTGCCATAGATTGATCAGCCCAGATGCTGTATCCGATTGCTGCGCTGAGCATGGCTATGAGCCATAGCGCCATTACAGTTGCTCTGGCTATTGCTCTCACCCAGAGCCCGGGATAGTAGACCTTTGTGAGAATTAGTTGGCGATTGGTCCATTCTAGAATTTCACCGATTGAGGCATCGCCGTCGCTTGCTACTAGGCACTGGGGCACGAAGTGAACCGATTGACCAATGGCTTTGACTGCCGTGGTCAGAGAAAGGTCGTCATCGGCCGCACGGTCCCAGGCCTCAGCCACTTTGGCTTGTTCAAATACTGAGCGCTTTGTCGCCATGGCTCCGCCCCAGGCGAAGGCGTAGGCTGGATGGGCCAGCTCCCAGGCTGAAATACGGTTCCACAGTGATCGAAGTTGGGAAGGCCAGTTGGAAATGGAGGCGATGTAGAAACGATAGCCTGTTGTCACTCCCACACCATTCTCCTGCAGCGGTTCTACAAGACGACGCAGGAAGTCTCCCCGAGCAATTACATCTGAATCGACAAAAACCAAGACCTGGCTCTCGGGTGAAAGTTCCGTCAGGGCCTTAAGTTGATTGTTAATTTTCTGTGCGCGACTCTGGTTAATCCCCGCTACCACTATCTTTGTGGGGATTTTGGCTGCTTGCGATAGCTCCACTAGCGCCTGGTAGGCTGGGTCTGCAGTGCTTGCTACGGCAAAAATGACTTCAAAATTTGGGTAGTCTTGACTGAGCAGCTTCTCTATATTTTCTTTGAAGCCTGGGTCTAAGCCCTTGCAGGGCAAAATGACCGAGGCGAAAGGGTGATAGGGTGCGCGGGGATGGTCCATTTCTTCATTGACATAGCGCATAAGCCGGTTAAAGGCCACGGCTTGAACTGCGCAGGTTAGTGCGGTGATGGTCAATAAGAAGGCCGTGACAAGCATTTGTATACTCGCATTACCAGCAAAAGAGTCAACCAATATATGTTTTATTGGATTCGTCTTTGTTTGTTGGTCAAAAAATCGTCGACAAGGTACAGAGTATAATGCCTAAGCTAATTTCTTGTTGATTCTTTCTAGTACTCTCAGTCTAGTTCTCTCGGTCTGGTTCTCTCAGTCTGGTTTTCTCAGGTGCCTTGGAGGCATTGCTCTTTATGATTCGGCGCGCTATGTACCGAGCTTTTGTTTTGTTTGCAGAAGGAAAGATTCGTGCGCTCAATGCCGCAAGTGAGGCCCCACGTGAAACTCAACAAGCCAAATTATTTAAACTATTAACAAGGAACGCAGAGACGCAGTTCGGGCGGGAACATAACTTTTCGGCCATTAAATCTGTATCTGATTATCAAAGCGCAGTACCAATTAGAGACTACGAAGACTTTCGGCCATATATTGATAAAGCCACTGCTGGTGAAAAGGGAGTTCTTACTGCTGAGAATCCATTGATGTTTGCTACAACCAGTGGAACCACGGCCCAGCCCAAATATATTCCAATCACGCCTGGCTATATGGAAGAGTTTCGATTAGCTTCGATAGCTTCTGGCTACAACCTCTACAAAGCATTTCCGCAGGTAGAGCGTGGCGTAGCTTTATCTGTGGTTTCTCCGGCAGTTGAAGGCCACACTTCGGCGGGTATACCGTACGGCGCGATATCTGGGCAGCTATTCCAAAAAGAACCTTATTGGGTGAAGAAATATATTTCGCCCATTCCTTATCAGGTTTTTTTGATACGTGATTATGAGATTCGTTATTACACATTGTTGCGCCTCGCTCTTGTACTCCCTATTTCTTGTTTCTACACACTTAATCCCAGCACTATTAGCTTGCTTCTGAGAAGGCTCCAACATTACGGCCCAGCCTTAATTGAAGATGTACGAAAAGGCACGATTTCGCCTCCCGGGGCATTGCCGCCAGAGGCAGCGGATGCTGTTCGTAAGTTTCTGTCTGCTGATCCGGAGAGAGCTGCATTCCTAAAGAGTTTGTTCAATGATGGTCATTTTGTCGCTCATAAGATTTGGCCTACTCTTGAACTTGTAACTTGTTGGACTAAGGCCGCCGCAGCTTTCTATCTGGCTGATTTTCCAGAACAGTTCGGCAGTATTCCTGTTTGTGATATTACCTATGGTGCTAGCGAAGGGCGCGGAACGGTCTTTATGGCGCCGGGCAAGCAGATGTTAGCTTTGCAGTCACACTTCTTTGAATTTGTACCTGAAGCTGAAATGAACAGTGAAAATCCGACTATATTGTTGGCAGATCAGCTAGAGGTCGGGCAAAATTACTACATATTGTTCAGTACATCTGGTGGTCTATATCGCTATAACATTAACGATGTGGTAGTTGTCACTGGTTTCTTTAACCGC
>LNEX01000454.1 GCA_001464165.1 bacterium Ga0077546 | reverse complement strand
TCTTTGTGAATCTCGATTGAGTCTTCACCATATTCAAGAGCGTACGAAATTTTCTCTGTTTGCCATGGCAATTTGCCGGGCTTGCGAATTGGCACAAAGCCAACTTCTAAGTGGTGGGCAATTGCCGGTGCCAGAATAAATCCACGAGCTTCAATGCCAACAATCATAGTGGGCTTCAGTGTGGCGCAATGGAAAGTGAGAGCATTGAGCACCAGCTTGAAAGCAATGGGGTCTTTCATGAGAGTGGTGAGATCTTTGAATACTATTCCAGCCTTAGGAAAATCTGGCACATCGCGGATTGTGCTCTTCAACCAATCTTGTTGTGCCACAGGCAAAGGCAAGCCGATCACACTGTGCGTTTTTTCACTGGCGGTCATAAGAATCTTTCGTCCTCAAATTCTATCTAAAGCATGCTAATTCAATCGAGCTACCTAATACGGCGGTTCAGAAGCAACCGTTACTGCACGAATAGCAGGTGAAACAACTTCTTCAGCGGCTTCAGGCTGTCCAGGCAGACCCAACTGATTGGGAATCAGTGCTAATTGTAGCTCCTTAATTGAGCATTCTTTACACCAGAGTCTGAATTTCCTTACCTGGTCTAGGGTTTGGGCCAGTTGCTTATACTCAGGAGTATCTTCAACACGAGAGGCTGGCTCGCCGAGCAAGTCAAGATATATCATGCCATTTTCAGAGAACCAATCAACCCAGTGCACTTTCTTAAAAGCGGTCAGGGCAAGGGCCACTGACATCTTACTGGCACCCATAACATTGGTGAGCTTGTCACCTTCCACCTGTCCATCTTTTTGATTGATGGTGTAGCGCACCAGGCCGAGCAAGCGCTTAAGGAAGCTCGAAGGCTCCTCTAATTCATCATCTTCGCAACCAACTAAGTAGATATTGCTGGCTCCACTATCGCGCAGAAGCTCTTGAAAAGCCTTAAGCGATGGAGGGAACTGCCAGATCAAAAGATGGTCTGTCTTCTTAGCGGCCACTTCCTGCCTATCAAGCAAACTGACTCCAGAAAGCTTAGGGCACGATTCGCCAAAGACCGAAAGCTCTTTGCCTAATTTAGCCTGAGCTTTTTTCACCACTTCAGGATTAGCATTGAATGAACGCAAGTCTTTGAAAGTAAACTTGAAAGCCGACGGTGTAGTTGTTCCAGGATGACTAGCGGCAACACTTGCAGCTGGTTCAGCACTGTATTCGCTGCCAACGGTACGAGTTGAAGTTGCCTTAGGTTTGTCTTGAACAGCTTGCTTGCCCATAGTCGCTTGCAGCTTCGCTTCATCTTCAGCTTCTTGGGCACGAGCAGCGTCACCAGCTTTGCGCCAATCACAAAGAATTAGCTGCAAGCGCTCGCGACCATTGAAATTATTGATATCAGGATTGAAGGCTACGTCAATTTCATCGCCTTCAGAAGGAACTCGACCGCGGGTGCTCCACATTACTGACTCAAACTCTTTGCCCGAGCCATAGTCTTTGAACATGATGCGGCTGTGCTTGGCTTCTTTACCCAAAGGCCGGGTGGAAGTCACTACCATTTTGCTCATAGACAAAACAGGTTTGCGATTTGACATACCAAATGGTGCCATGGCATTGAGTTCGCGCACTAAATCTAGTGACAGAATTTCTGGCTCAACTAGGCTATCTATTTCTAGACGCACACGCATATTTTTCTCGGCCAAGAATTTATTGCAGCTTGCAACAATACCGCGGGTTGCCGCTTCTGCTTTCTCCCCTTCAATGGAGAAACCAGCGGCCATTTTGTGCCCGCCCCATTTAATCAATAGATGCTCATTGGCTTTCAATACTTGATACAAGTCAATCTGTTCGACGCCGCGAGCAGAGCCGCGCACCATATTGTCTTCAGGATCAAACTCACCAATAAAGACTGGGCGTTGAAAACGCTCGACCAGGCGAGAAGCAACAATGCCGACCACACCGTGGTGCCATCCTTCATTGTAGATAGCAATGCCTTTATCTGAGTTCAAGTCACAGGTGGTGAGAACTTTAGCTTCGGCCTCTAAATAAATGCGTTCGCAAAGCTCTTGACGGCGGGCATTATCTCGTTGAAGCTGAAGTGCCAACTCCTCAGCGCGAGCAGCATCATCAGTGGTGAGCAGCTCAACAGCGACATTAGCATCAGCCAAGCGACCAACAGCATTGATGCGCGGCGCCAAGCCAAAGCCAACCAAATCGGTGTCTTCTTTACCGCCCACCTGTGCAAGCAAAGCACGTATGCCCGGGCGAGGAGAAGCAACAAGTTTAGGCAAACCAATTTTGACAAGATAGCGATTCTCGTCAACTAACGGCACCAAATCAGCAATCATGCCGAGAGTAACATAGTCTTGCAGCGCTTCAACTTCGCCTGAGCGATCAAACTTAGCCAGCAGTGCCTCGCAAACTTTGTATGCAACACCCACCCCAGGCAAATGGAACAAGGGATGACCCTCATTCAATAATTTAGGATGGACAACGGCCACAGCTGGGGGTAAGAGCTCAGGCATGGTGTGGTGATCAAGCACGAGAGTATCAACGCCCAATGACTTGGCCAGGTTGATCTCTGAGAAGTTAGAAACGCCACAATCGCAGGTAATTAATAGCTTGGTGCGGTGCTTGCTGGCTAAGACGCTAACAGCTTTGAGATTAAGGCCGTAGCCTTCAGACGAGCGGTTCGGAATATAAAAATCGACATTGGCATCCAAACTTCTCAGTACCGAAAGAAGAACAGAAGTGCCAGTAATGCCATCGACGTCGTAGTCACCATATACGGTGATACGCTCTTTCTTTTCAATGGCGGCACAAATGCGCTCAACGGCCTTTTCGACGCCAGGCAGTTCAAAAGGTGCTGTAGGAACGTACTCACTTTCATTAAGAAACTGGCGGACGGCAGCTGCCGTGGTCAGTCCACGGCGAATCAAGACTCTAGCTAGAGTGGCGGAGCCTCCACAGGCGGCCAACATATCGGCACTGGGCTCGATATCTTGGGGGAAGACCCAAAGCTTAGCTGGCAGAGACACAGGCAAGGCAGTTGCCACTTCAGCTTGACCACTATTATTCGGCTCGAGCATAGACCACCCCGTTAAAGCATGCCCCTAGATAGCGAATGTTATATACACCCAGGATACGATCGCTATCCAAGCGGGCACCACTAATGATGCTTTTCTTTATTATATCCAATCTTTCGCTATGCTAACACGAAACCCACCCCAAACCCAGTGATGAAGGGGATTTAGAGAGAGCGAAAGTCGTCCTATTACTTATACGATCGAAAGCCCAAAATAGTTCAATCGGATATACAGCAAGAAAAACTACTACTTATTAAGGTCTGGGTCCATGACATTGATTACTTTTTTGGGTTTTGGCATATTAGGCCACCCCCTGAGATCATATTCAATGATTGTGGTGATAATAGGAAATTTTGGCCATGGCAATGCCCAGCCAATGATCCACATGATAGGCAAGAGCACGACATGCAAACTCAAAGCCACAAAAAAGGCTTGAAACAGAGTGGTCTGATCCTTAAGCCAAGCGGATATAGTGTCAATTAAAAGGTCCAATTTCACTAATCAAATCGATGGTGCTACTATGTGCCATATTACTTGATACGCGCCGGATATACACCATGGCAAGCGCCTCTAGAAGATTCATTCTATCAATAGTTATAAGCCAGGCCCTAGTTGCCAATCTGGTCGGCCCGATGGCTATCATTTTGGGCGCACAGGGGGCCATCGCCTTCGGCAAATCAGAGAAGTCAGGCAAATCAGAGAAGTCAGGAAAGTCCGCGAAAGCCGACAGCGCTGACAACCCAGAAAAGGCTGAAAAGCCTGAAAAAGCCGCTAAAGGCGAAAAAAAAGAGAAAAAAGAAAAAATAGTCGAGCTAACTGAAGAAGAAATTGAAGCAGAAAAGGCCTACGCCGAGCATCAGGCTAAACTTCAGGCACTACTGAAAGAAATAAAAACCCCCTTTGGCAACCAGTCAGAGACCGAAGAACAAAAATCAGACCCCACTGCCCCCATGACATTACCGGCTGCCGCCAGACAGCGCACAATGGGACGCAGCCTGAGCGACCGCTTGCTGGCTTCACGCCTATACCTACCAGGACGCCTTGTAATCGGGCATCCAGCCGAATTTACAGTAAAGGGCCGCCCGGGTCATTGGGTGGCGCTAGCCATGGCAGACCGCGACAGCGGTGCCAAACCAATAAATGGCCACGCCCTTAGGCTGGGGCCAGACCGAAAAGTAGTTGCCCTTGGCAAGATTCCAGAATCGGGCGTTTTGCCCCTCAAAATTTATGCGCCCGTAGCTGGCGACTTAATTGGCCAAAGCTTATATTTTGAAGCTGCCATTTGGAAGGACGATCTCAGTCATGTCGAATTTGCCCAAACAATCACATCTGAAGCCCAAACCAATAGCAGCAGCTCCGCCACAAATGCAGTGCTTGTAGCGGCCGAAGGAGAGCACAAACGTGGCGTGAGAATTGTTCCTGACTCAGCCGTGCCCATGTACCAACGCGCCAACATGAGCGGAGTGACTTTAGACTCCGGCAAGCCCTAGCAATGGAAACCCTAATGAAGATCCTGCTTATTCCCCTCGATGATCGCCCGGTCACTTATAGTTATCCTCAGCTCTTGGCTAAGCTCGGTGGCGCAGAAGCCGTTGTGCCACCGCGCACAATGATGGGCTCACTGAGCCGGGGAGCGCAAATAGATGAGCTTTTCAATTTCTGCGAAGGCTGCCTCAGCCGCAATGAGGTTGATGCCGCAGTGATTTGCCTTGACAGTCTGCTCTACGGCGGGCTCATCACCTCGCGCCGCAGCACCGAGCAAGTGAAGTCAATCCAGGCCAGACTCGATCGGCTAAAAAAATGGAAAGAACTGAGCACTAAGCCCATTACTATTTATGCGCAATCAAGCATCATGCGCATCTCAGACAACTATGACAATACTGAAGAAAAGGAATATTGGTCGCGCTTTGGTCGTGAACTATTTGAATGGTCGGCTTGCTTGCATAGACTGGCCAGTGGCGAAAAGCTTGCTCCTGGCTTACTTGAATCGTTAGAACGCCGCATCCCGGGCGAAATACGCCAAGATTATTTAGATACTCGCTTTCGCAATTTCACCATCAACATGACAGTGCTCAAGTCGATGGAAGATGGACTTATTGATCATCTAGTGTTTTCTCAAGACGATTCTGGAGCATGGGGTTTAAATGTTGGCGAAAGAGATCGACTAATCAGCGTCAGCCAACAAATGTCGCTACAAAACAAAGTGAACATTTATGCTGGTGCAGACGAAGTGATGTGCACACTCCTCGGCCGCCTCTTAATGGCAGAGAACAAACCAGCACTTAACCTACACTTCAGTCCTGAGGCCTGCCGTACGGTAGCAAGCAGATACGAAGGGCAAGACATTGGTACCACTATTCAAGCTCAAATCAAAGCTATCGGACTAACTGTTGCAGACAGAGCTGCTAGTGATACTAGTTTTAATAGCCCGACAAGTAATGTACTAACAATGATTGTCCACGGCCCCAGCGAGAGGCAAGGCGATCACATCACCTTGCCTGGCTTACCAGATTTCAGCCAAATAGACAGCTCTAAGGCCGCCGCCAGTACCATTAGTTTAATTGAGTCTGCCCCAGGGTTCGTCATTCTTTGTGATGTCGTTTACGCAAATGGCGGCGACCCGCTTTTGATGGAACAGCTAATCAAAAGGCCAGAGCTGTTGAAAAAAATATGTTCATATGCCGGCTGGAACACTACCGGCAATACCACTGGCAGCGCCTTGGGCACAGCCATCTGCACCATAGCGGGCATGGCAATAAACAACAAGTCGGTCAGCGACAGCCAAAAACGCAGTCTGTTTACTAGACTTGTTGACGACTGGGCCTATCAGACGAAAGTTCGCAAAGAGCTGCAAAACGAGCCATCAACTCAAAGGTTGGCAGAGCTAATTTCGCCATACATCAAAACAGTTAGTGCTGCCTTGGCCTTTGAACCAAGCGTCAGGCTATCGTTCCCGTGGCGGCGAACATTTGAAATCGAAATTGGATTCGAGGGAGGCTAGTTAGGCATGGCCAAAAATTTTGATACCCGAATTCTTCAGCTCCGGTCTCTCAAGAATAAGTCAATGAGCATGGTTGCCTCAGCTAGTCTTCTTGCGAGCCCGCTCACTAGCCTGCTTTCTACTTTGATAACGCCCTTAGCTTTTCCTCAACCAGCTCAAGCAGTTGAGACATGGGAGAAACTCGACAAGAGAATGAAAGGCCAAGTAGTGCAGCTCAGCGTCGGTCTCAAAATGAAAATCAAAGACAGCCTCTGTGCCTCGCTAGCAGACGTCTCACCCAAACATCGCTACCCGGTCTTCAGCGCTTCAGCGCGCGACCCAGGCTATCGCGTGGTATCATACGGCTCAGCTTTTCCGGTAAAGACAATCGCCGGTGACAAGTCTAAGGCTTACTTTCTCACCAACGAACATGTTGTCGTCGGTGCCGATGAGATTATCAAAGAAAGCCAACGATTCTACGCTGGTATGCGTCTATATTGCGAACAAACGGCTGCCGGTAGAGATGTAGAAGGACGCTTCCGCGAGATTTTGCAGATAATCAACTTGAGTACAAAAGCCAATCGCTCTACTGCTGAATTGAGCACCTATCAAGCCACGGCCGACGCTATCTGGGACACCTACGAGACCTATTTATCAAAGAAAGCAGACCCTTCGAGGGCGCTATTTAATCGTTATTTGAGTCAAGTTTCAGTGACCAGTGAAGTTGGTTTTTTCTTGCATGCTGCCGAAAGTAGCGAAAGCAGATAAAGATCCTGACATTGCAATTTTGACAGTGGAGAAGTCGACCATACCGCCGATGGAATTTGATACAGTCGCCGCCACTGAAGGCCAAGAAATACAGGTGATCGGTTATCCCGAGGCCTCAGACCAATTAGATTCTGATTCAGCCAACTATTACGCCCCCACTTTCACCAGCGGTCGTATTAGCCGATTGGCTCCTCGCATGCTGCAAGTAGATGCACCAATAACCAACGGCAATAGTGGCGGACCTGTAGTCAGCCTGCGGGGCAAGGTGCTGGGAGTAGTAGCAAAACGCGCTCGCACCGAACGCGGCCAAGAACTAAATACCTTTGGTGGTGCTATGACAGTACAGTCAATCAAGAACTTTGCGCCAGAGCTCTTTGGCACTGCTCAATAATTTTTGTCAGCCATGCTTTCTTTCAGAACGAGCCTATGGTTTCTTCTTCAAAAAGTCCATGTCTGATTCACCATCCATGCTATCACCCATTAATAACTGCATCTCTGACTTGACTGGGCGATAACCAGCTGGGGCATCAAAAAACGATGCAGGCTTCTTAGCCGACAACACTTTTAGAGTTTCATAGGCCGTCTCCATCACGCTATAAGAGCCAGCCTTAAGAACTTGAAACTTTAAAACCATCCCCTCTTTGACATCGACCTTAACCAGATTTTTCATAACCTGAGTTAACTCTTTTGGGGCTGGAAACTTCTCAGCAATCCAGACGATACCAGCCTTATATGGTTTATGCGGCTCCCCTTTATTAAAAGGAGCAGAGGGCGTACGAATTAGCTCGGCCTTGCGACAATTGTAGCCAGCCACTTTCTCGTGCTTGCCTGTCTCCTTAAGCTTAAGCTCGTCTCGTTTCTGCGCTCTCTTTTGCGCCTTCAACTCAAAGAAGCCATTCTTCCAAGTTTGATAATCGCGCACAAGAATCGTCTTGGCCTCAGGGTTAAAGCAATAGCTGGTCCATTTAGGGCCGCAGGCTAACCAGCAAATACCTAGTTTATCGAGGCTAAACTTAAGCTGCTGCTTGCCCACGATCATGTTCATTGGTCCAGTCTGAATGGCATTTTGCTCAAGCACAATGACGTCAACGAGAGGACGGCTATCGGCCGCCTGAGCCGATAAATTTGTACCGCCAAACAAAACAACTAGCAAGAGGGCGGCAACAGTAAGAGAAGCAATCTTGCGGCCGACCACTCTAGCTAAAACAACGTCGTCTCTTGTTCTCATTTAGGTAATTCCATGGGTGGTGGCTCAAACGACCAAAGTGTAAAGATGTGCTTATCGGGCTTATCGGCAGCGTCTTGAATAATTTTGACCAATTCAGGTAGAGATTTTACAAGCTGATCGCTCATGACTTCTACCTTGTCTTCATCGCGCTTGGTGGCAATGATGGCCTTACTCTCAATCAGCTTATCATCATAAACAATACAAGCAGGTGGATCTTTTTCATCTTGCAAGCGAGCAAAAATTACCCCAGGCAGTGACCGCAACTTCAACTCAATTACAGGAATACGGCAGCCACAATTGATATTCCGAAAGACTGCTCGCATTATACGCAGTGAACCAGTATCAGAGCTAGATATAGAGTTAGAGCCGCTGCTCAAAATCTGCGCCGAATAGCTCAAGGCCTGAGCAAAAATATCTTTGTGCCCGCGAGGCTGTGGTTTTCCTCCAACCACCCTGGTACCAACATACTGGGCCAACAGGCGATTGGCCTCACCAAGGTCACCAGCGGCAGCGCGATTGCCCACCAGGGCCAATACAGAGGCACCGTCAGCTCCAGAATATTTGATAGCCTGCAAATAGGCTTTGGCGGCCAAATCAAGTTGACCACAAGCTTCTAAATTGCGCCCCAAGCGATAAAAGAATTGGTCAGAGCCAATAAAATTATGCTCGCAAATAGTTTCAAGATCGGTCAATTCAGCAGTACTCAACTGCGCTGCTGGCAAAGCTAAAGCCAGCGCGATTGATTGATCTACGAGCCGATCGGTCAGCGTGGTCGGCAATAACTCTTTGACCACTTTAAGATTATTGGCAGCCAAAGCTGATTTGAGTCGCCCTAATCTAACAACATAGTCTTCAGGGTTGAGCTTAAGTGCATTGCTATAACAAGCCTCCGCCTCTTGGTTCAGACGCAAGACCAAATAGGTGGCCCCTAAATTGAACCATTTCTCGACAGTATTATTTGCTGTTTGACAGGCGAGCTTCAACTCGCGTTCAGCAATCACACGACCGTCTGTACCGTCCACAGCCAGGCACTGGGCAATGCCAAGGTGCGCCCGCCAATCGCTTGGGTCATTCGCTAGAGCCGCGCGATACTTCTCTATTGCATTGGAGCGCTCACCATTCCTCTGCAACAGAGAGCCAAGGTTAGTGTTAGCAACCGGGTTGCGGCCATTAATCTTGACAGCAGCTCGGGCCGCCGCCAGTGGATATATCAACGGTTTTGTCTTGAAGAGTAAAACCGATTGATAGAGATGCAAAAGAAAACTATCGCCAGCAACTTTTTCCCCTTCCTTAGCCGAACTCAATGCCTTCAGCGCTTCTTCGAATTTACCCTCGCGGTAAAGCGTAGCCACCTGACTAAAAAGCAACTTTGAATCGAGGCTTTCAGTGGGCTCCAATAAAGTCTTAGTAATAGCAGGCTTAGAAACCTTAAGCGCAGGTTTAGAAGAAAGAGCTTTCTTGACGACTACATTAGTGGCCGCAGAATATGCCGCCAAAGGGAAAGAAAAGAGCGAGACCACGCTCAAGGCCACTAAAGACTGTATATATTTGCCCACTGGATACCAAAAGATTGACCAACAACCGGAAGTTTAGCGCATAAAAGCACTTAGCTCGGCCACCAGGCACTGCTGAAGGTACAACTATTTAGTAGTGTTGCTCAGAAAGATAGGCCGACTGCAGGGCCTTGTAGGCAATATAGCCATAGACGAGGAAGAGGACAAAGAATCCAACAAAATAAAACTTGAAACCAAATCTCAAGATTGGTCGCAGCAACGGCTTTTCTTGACTACCCCAAACATTAAATGATGGGAGACGGCAATATCGTATCGTGTGCGGCCACCACTTGTTGCGATAAAGGAGATTAAATCTAGCCCTTGACATTGGGCATCTGAAAAACATCGCAAGACCGACTAAAATCATTAGCGCAAACAGCATTTTATTGATTGGAGTAGTCGATGTCAGGAAGTTTGATTAGAATCAACCGGTTCAAAACAGTCGTGGCCCTGTCGTTAGCCATTGGCACAATGGCTGGCTGCGCTAGTATTGATGCTCCAAGTAAAAGTACAGGTAGTACAACAACAACAACAACAACTACCACTTCTTCTTCAACGACAACCAGCTCTAGTTCTGACTCACCGATTCAAAAATGCGATAGTCAATCACCAGGGCCATACAAAACAGTCACCGTCAATGGTGCCGAAATGCGCCAGGGTCGCTATCAAGTTGGTAAGCCCGGGGGCAAACTAGTGCGCTCTATCGTGGCCTCCAACCCTGCGACATTCAATTATTGGGCCGCTGCCGATACCTCTTCAAGAGAAATGGCATCGCTAATGTATGCAGGCTTGCTTGACATAGATCCATACACTGGAGAAGTAGTGCCAGCTCTGGCTGAGAGTTTCACCGTTGAGCCAGATGGTGTCACATACACAACGAAATTAAGAAAAGGCCTAAAGTGGTCTGACGGCAAAGCAATCACAGCCGAAGATGTAGCCTATACCTGGAACACGATCATCAAAGGCGGCTATGGCAATTCATCCCTGCGTGACGTCACCACCGTCGAAGGCAAATCGCCAGTTGTTACAGTCGTAGATGAGCTCACCAATAAATTCGTCACACCCAAGCCCTTTGCCCCTTTTCTGCGGGTCATGGGTCTGCCTATTGCCCCTAAACATATTGTCGAGCCCGTCATCAGTAAGAAAGACGGGCGCAAGCTCTTTAGCAATCTCTGGACAACTGAATCTAAGCCAGAAAGCTTTGTCACCAACGGTATGTTTAGACTTGAGTCATATGTGCCAAGCCAACGCATTGTTTTCAAAAGAGCCAACAACTATTACACCGTCAGCCCTGAAAGCAAGCCACTACCTTACTTAGAGCGCATAACTTATTTGATTGTGCCTGAAGTAAATACTAACTTGCTTAAATTTAAAGGCAAAGAAATTGATATAACTCCAGTTCGCTGTCGGGATGCCGGCGACCTTGCCACTATGTCTAAAGAAGGCAACTTCAAGCTCTACGACTTTGGCCCCAGCCAGGGAAGTACTTTCATTATGTTCAACATGAACCAAAGAAAAAATCCAAAAACAGGCAAACCCTATGTTGACCCAGTTAAATCAGCCTGGTTCAATGATGTTAATTTCCGACAGGCCATTAGCCACGGCGCTGATCGCCAATCAATCGTTGCTAACTATTTCAAAGGCTTAGGCGACCCTACTTTCTCGGCCCAAGTATCAACTAGCCCCTTCTACAACAATCAACTAAAGGCTTATGGCAGAGACGTTACCGTAGCCAAAGACCTCTTAAAAAAATCAGGCTTTACCTGGGATAAGGACGGCAATCTAACTGATAAAGCCGGTCACAAAGTAGAGTTTGATTTGCTCACATCAGCTGGTGGCACATTCTACGAATTTGTCGGCACCAACTTCACCAAAGATATGAAAGAACTTGGTATCAAAGTCAATTTTGCACCTATTGATTTCAATTTGCTCTCTGGCAAAATCAATGCCTCTCTAGACTGGCAGGCTGCACTATTCTCGTTGAGCGGAGGCGACCCTCTAGAGCCAAACGATAGCGCTAACGTCTATAAGAGCGATAGCCGCTTGCACTTGTTTGACCAGCGCTTGCCTAATGAGAAAGGTGAGATCAAAGTGACCGACGCCAGACCATGGGAGAAACAAATTGACCAGCTCTTAGACAAAGGAGCTGTTACTTTTGACAAAGTAGAACGAAAGAAAATTTACGACGAAGTACAACAAATTTTTTATGACCAGATGCCCTTCATTTATCTGGCCGCACCTAGAACAATTGTTGGCGCTCGCAACACTATTCACAACTATGTGCCCACACCGATATCGCAGCCAGCAGTAGGCCTACACAACCTCGAAGAGATTTGGGTACAGTGAGATATAACAGAGGCCTTAAACTCTTCAGCTCATTTGCGGCTCTCCTCTGCTCTGGAGTTCTGCTTAACAGCTGCATCGCCCCAGCACCAGTGAAAACCAGTGCCACGCCAGCAGAGAACAGTATGGTAGAGAATGTCGAGCCATCTATCAATTCAACAGTGCACTACACTCCCAAGCAAGCTGAATCCACCAAACCGCCCTTTCTCTTTCCCAACCCTGGCCCGTTCAAACTTGTCGAAAAAGACGGTGTTGAATACTGGCAGGCTCGCGGCGAAGTAGGAAAGTTTGGTGGCTCGCTTAAACTCGGTAGTTTTGGTGGGGGCCCCAAGACCTTCAATGCTTGGGACGCATCGGATGTTGATAGCCATGGCATCGGCATGCTGCAGTTTGACTCACTGGTTGACTTTGATCCATGGACAGGCAAGGCCATTCCAAAATTAGCCAAGTCATACAAAGTTAGCGCCGATGGTCGCACCATCGACTTTGTTATGCGCAAAGGTTTGAAGTGGTCTGATGGTCACCCGCTAACTGTGGACGATGTTGTCTTTACCTACGCAACACTCATAGGCGATGGCTTTGGCGAGACCAGCTCACGCGATACCATTTCTACCCCAGGCGACTATCCCAAGGTCGTCAAAGTAGACAAAGATACAGTGAGCTTTCGCTTCAAGAAACCATTCTCCCCCTTCTTAGCCAACTTAAATGCCACCATGGTGGCACCAAAACACATCATCGAGCCAATCACAAAAAAATCCAAAGCTGAATTTCATAATTTTTGGAATATCAATGCCGATCCCAAAACTTTTGTTGGTTCAGGCCCTATGATTGTAGAGCGCTATGTAGCTGGACAGCGCCTAGAGTTTAAGCGCAACCCCAATTATTCTTTCATCGACAAAGAAGGCAGACAGCTGCCCTACTTAGACAAAATGGTGATTGGTATTGTGCCAGACCAAAACACAATGATCATCAAATTTTTGGGCGACGAAATTGACCTGCTCGACAATCGCTCAGTCAGAGGAATTGATGCAGCCCTGTTAAAGCAGCGCGAAATTAGCGGCAATTTCACCATGTACAACCTCGGTCCAGATGATGGCACCATGTTCTTGATGTTCAATCTCTGCCAGCGCAAAGATCCCAAAACAGGCAAGCCCTATGTTGACCCGATCAAGCAAGCCTGGTTCAACAATGAGAAATTCAGATGGGCCATTAGTCACTCAGTTGACCGCAAACGTATTATCAACAACGTACAAAAAGGGGTAGGTTACCCACTTTCAACCAATGAGACAGAAGCTTCGCTTTATCTCAATAAAGATCTCAAGCAAATTGAATACGACCCAACACTAGCAGCGAAGCTCTTGGCCGAAGCTGGTTTTGTCAAAAAAGGCGATGAACTTTTTGATGCCAAAGGCAATCGTGTTGAGTTTGATCTAATGACCAATTCAGGCAACACCGGTCGTGATGCCTGCTGCATCACAATCAAAGAAGAGTTGAAAAAACTTGGCATAAAAGTCAACTATCAACCAATTGAATTTAACACCATGACCAACCGCGTACATACCAGCCTAGACTGGCAAGCTATTGTTATGGGCCTCAGCGGTAGCAGGTTTGAACCCTACGGCGGAGCCAATGTCTGGAAATCGAATGGTAGCCACCATATGTTCGATACACGCTTGGCAGATAAGAACGGTCTGGTAAAAGCACCAGATGCCAGACCATGGGAGAAAGAAATAGACAAATTGCTCGATACCGCTGCTGGTACCATGGATGAAAAAACAAGAATCGACTGCTATAACCGTTTTCAGAAGATTGCTTATGACCAACAACCCTTTATCTATATCTACACCAATATGGTATTGACGGCCGCCCACAACAAACTGGGCAACTACAAGCCTTCTCCTTATGGCATTTATTACACGCCTAAAGGAACATTACACAACATCGAAGAGATTTATATCAAGGGAGCCAAGCACTAGTGTCGACACCTGTCTACATCTTCAAGCGAATATTGCAGGCCCTGCCTCTACTCTTCTTGATTTCACTGATGGCTTTCACCATGCTCAAGTTATCGCCCATTGACCCACTGGCGGCCATGCGTGCCAACCCATCGGTCTCGCAAGCAGCGATTCGGGCTGAAGAAGAAAGACTGGGTTTAAACAAACCAGCTCCAGTGCAATATGCTATCTGGCTAACAAGTACACTACAGGGCAACCTCGGTGTCTCCACCACCGGTGGCTCTGTGGCCATAAGGCTAATGCAACATGCGGGCAACACACTTCTGCTCAATGTAGTTACTCTCTTCTTCACCTGGTTGATTGCACTGCCAGCAGGCGTTTACGCTGCGGTGCATCGGGGCAAATTCCTCGATAAATTATTTGGCTTAATCACCGCCATCGGCATGTCGATGCCGACATTTTTATTGGCTTTCCTTTTCTTGATGTTTGCCCTGGCCACTCACTGGCTGCCCATTGGTGGCATGACCAGCTCAGATTTTGCTGAGCGCGATACTCTCAGTCAAATACTCGATATTGCCTACCACCTGATTATTCCAGTTTGCGTACTGACATTTGTTTCGCTAGCTGGCATTCAAAGACAGGTGCGCAGCAACCTCTTAGACGTACTGCGAGCCGATTATGTGCGCAGCGCTAGGGCTAAAGGCCTGAGCGAAGAAGTAGTAATTTACAAGCATGCTTTGCGCAATGCCATAAACCCACTGATTACACTTTTAGGTTTTGAGTTTGCTGGATTACTTAGCGGTGCCGCCCTGACTGAGATGGTACTGGCCTATCCGGGTCTTGGTCGATTGACCTTAGAAGGGGTCTTGACCAAAGACATGAACCTGGTAATGGCCTCGATTATGCTCGGGGCAGTGATGCTAATCACGGGCAATCTTGTGGCCGACTTGCTACTGAAATTTACAGACCCTCGTATCACTGTTGAATAACTTCGATTTAGAAAAAGGAACCATCTAGTGGTATCGTCAGCAGCACCTCAAATAAGCACTCCGGCCAAAGTAAGAGCCGATCTCAAACATACGATTTTAAGTCGCATGTGGAAAGACAAAGTAGCTAGAGCAGCTTTAATTGGTCTCTTTCTGCTTTACTTTAGTGCTCTCTTTGCTGACGTACTGACACCCTATGGCATGGAATTCAACGACCCTAATGTCGGCAATGCCCCAGCTACTTTGCTGCATATTCACAACGACAACGGTGAGCTTTGCTTGCCCTATGTTTATCAAGTAAAGCAAGAGAATGACCCGACTACTTATCGCCAGACATTCTCCGAGATAAAAACTAGTAAGTATCCAGTCAAGCTCTTGGTCAAAGGCGAAAGCTACAAACTGCTCGGCCTAATTCCTATGGACTTACACTTGTTTGGTGTAGATTCCCCCGCTCGCATCTATCTGCTCGGGGCCGACATGAACGGTCGCGACAATTACTCTAGGCTCTTCTTTGGAGCACAAAAGAGTCTTACCATTGGGTTCCTTGGTCTCTTCATTGCTTTCCCCATTGGCATCTTCTATGGTGCCACTGCCGGTTACATTGGCGGCATGGCTGACAATTTGATGATGCGCTTTGCCGAAGCAGTGATGTCAATTCCCAGCTTCTATTTATTGATTGGTCTAGCGGCCGTACTACCATTAGGAATGACTAGTTCACAACGTTTTGCTCTAATCACGGTGATTCTATCTTTCATCAGTTGGCCCGGTCTTGCTCGCGTCATTCGCGGCATGGTGCTCTCAATTAGAGAAGAAGAATTTGTACAAGCGGCTAAATCAGTAGGCATGCCTGAAGTCACTAATATCATAAAACACGTCATTCCCCAAACAGCTAGTTATGTTGTTATCGCCGCTACCTTGCAGGTGCCCAATTTTATTCTGGCTGAGAGCGGCTTGAGCTTAATTGGTCTAGGCATTCAACAGCCCGATGCCAGCTGGGGCAATATGCTTAAAGCAGCCATGGATCAACCCAATGAACTACTGAGCCAGCCCTGGTTAATTGCCCCTGGCTTCCTCATTTTCTTTACCATTCTCTGCTTCAACTCAATTGGTGACGTGCTGCGCGATGTGCTTGACCCTAAACTCTCTGGTGGTCGCTGAGCATGAGCATGAACATAAACGAGACAGTCATACACTGGATTTTAACTGCCATAGTTTTAGGAGCAACCCTAGCTTTAAGCATTGCCGCTCTAAAAAATCGCAAGGGCAAAGGGGCCTATCTCTGCGACGACTGCCGCTTCAACGACAGCGAGAAATGTCTCAAACCTGTGCGGCCCTATGCTGTTGAATGCACCAGTTATCGGCCTAATCTGAAGCAGAGCTAGAACTAAGCTTTAGCCACAAGCTTGGCCAGCCCTGCAAAACTATTTCGGACTAGCGGTCTGGCGCAAAGGTTCCAACCGCTCTTTCAGTGCAGCCCTAAGCGGGGATGATTTCTCTATGGCCTTGCTTATATACTCAGCCAGGCGAGTGCCACCATCGGCGTTAAGGTGAACAGTGTCGCAAAAATCACCAAGCAAAAAACTTGGTGAGGCCGAAAGGTCTAGATATTCTGCACCGCTATATTGACATTCGGCAGCTAAGCGACTGCGAAAGGCTTGCCAGAAATCACTAGATAGAAGCAGGCGATTCTCTTTTGTCAGGGGCATTCCTACTACCAAAACTTTTATTCCTTCTTGCTTTAGCCGTGCAAGAAAAGCACGCATAAAATTGAACTGCATCTCGTACGAACGAGGATACTGATTCTTGTAGCGATGCTTGTAATCGTTACTATTGTCGACATAAATTTTGGGCAAATTCGGAGTGAGAACTGCTTGCCCGGGCTTGAGGTTACCACCATAGGCACCCATAACAAATTTGACTTGCTCGGCAGCAGAAGCAGCTGCACCTGTTGCTGTTGAAGAAGGCTTAGAAGCAACGCCACCGCCAGCAGTGTCAGCCTCATTGAGCTTATGCACAAAATGCTCAACAGTTTGATTGAAGACTGCCAATAGACTGCGCAGTGGTAGTTCGCTAGATACGAAGTAAGTAAAACGTGACCAGGGCTCATGAAAGGCCCAGTCAGTGTAGGCACTCATATCAGTGTATTGAGAGAAAAAGCGATACGAATCGGTGGCCCCAGCTGAGGGCAAGGTGTTATCGATAAAATCGCGAGGCGAAACAGTTAAAACAAGCAAGGCCGGATGATGACTAGGACGAAAAAGAGCACGGGCTATAGCAAAATGATCCGAAACCATAGCCCCCGGTAGGGCAGAAAGAAAGACTTCGGCGCCGGGGCCAAATGCTTTGGCAAGATCGTTCTCTATAGTAAGGCAGCGTCTATTGAATACTAGGTCGACAGTTTTGCCCGAAGTATTAGCATCGGCGGCCTGCAATCCGCCAATCTGCGAGCTCCCGCAGACGACAATATCGGGCGTTTTGGCACTGGTCAAGAAAGTACGGGCCAACCACCAGCTAGCGGGCTTTCCTTCTTCTAATATTTGGGGCGTTAAATTAACGTCAGCTAAAGTCAATTCTGGTTTAGCAGCAGGCACCAAAAAAGAAGCTAAGGCCACATTGACGAGAGCAAATAGTAATAGAGCAACAGGAAAGCGAGGAACCATTGAAAGATTTTATTGCCGCTTGATGGAAGATTGTCTGACTTACAACAGAACAATACTACAAAAAGCACCAGACCCCTGTGCCGGTTCACACACCGGGCTCACAGGGGTCTGCTCCTAACAAATTGCCATTACAGCAATCGACGGGCTTTCACTGTATCGAGACGAGAACCGCTCTATGTGCTTTGAGATTTACTCCGGGATCCATTACTGGTGGCCCGCTGACAGGAGAGCATTGGCTTCGTGCGATATGTTTCAATTATAGCAAGTTGCCAAGAACTGACAAGGCCTTCCAACATTAGAAATTATCGGACCATCTACATATATAGGGGATATCCCCAGGATCAGTCGGTGAAAGGAAAAGCAAGCAGTCATGGGCGCAGTAATTGACCACAATGACAAACGAAATAGACTAGTGTTTTTCTACTTTTATTATTTTTCTGCTTTATTGTCTTTTTGCAAAAGCGAGACAAACACTTTCACTAATCGCGGGTCCCATTCTTTGCCGGCACCCTCTTGAATCAGCTTGAGCGCTGCTTCATGGCTATGAGCTTCACGGTAAGGCCTATCACTGGTCATGGCAGTGTAGGCATCTACTAGTGAAACGATTCTCGACTCAATAGGAATGACATCACCCTTAATACCATTAGGGTAACCACTACCATCCCAATGCTCTTGATACGACTCTACAATCGGCGATATCTTAGCCAATACCTTGGCTGGCTCCAAGAATTTAGCACCAGTGTGAGGTACTTGATTAATGTAGACCAAGTCTTCATCAGATAATGGTTCAGGACGCTTTAGAGTTTCTTCAGGTACCGCAATTTTACCGAGATTACAAAGCACCGCTGCTAGTGACACCACTTCGGTATGATCTTTAGTCAAATGTAAAGCCTGAGCAATGCGATTGGCATAGCCATAGGCTCTAGAAGAACGATCAGGGCCGTAAGAAGAACGGTCTTCTACAGTACGAATCAGTTGAGCCAACATACCCAGCAGACCTTTCTCTCGAATCAATTCAACGTCAAACTCTGGTACCAAATTGACTAACGGAGTCGAGGGTGCCGAAGCAGCTGGCTTCTCCACCACAGGCCCCATGCGATTATCAACTTTCATCGCCTTCTTCAGTTCTTCTTCACCGCCAGCAGCAAGGCTAGGCATCAAGTCTTCTGTCACTGTACAAACTTGATTACGGCCACGGTGCTTAGCTAAGAAAAGCGCTTGGTCAGCGAGCTCAAAGAGACGCTCTTTGTCTTGGGCGTCGTGGGGGAAAGTAGCGACACCAACTGAGGCCGTGACGATACCCCAACCTTCTACGGGCTTCTCCCGCATGGCAGCACAAGCGCGCTCTGCCACCATTTTCGCCCATTTCAAATCAGTTTCAGGCAAGAGTACAACAAATTCCTCACCACCAAACCGGCCCACAGTATCAATTTC
>LNEX01000453.1 GCA_001464165.1 bacterium Ga0077546 | reverse complement strand
ATAAATGAGAATGGGTGGCCAAAGCGCTGAAAACGTTCAATTTCTTTAGTCAGTTGTTCTTCAAAATAACGACGGTTAAACAAACCAGTCATCGGGTCAGTAATCGCCTGCCTCTCAACCGTAGCAAACAGTTCTGCGTGTGATATCACCACGCCAACCCGATCTGCTAAGTCAATTACCATGCGCATGTCTTTGTCTGGGAACGACCTTGCTCTGTCCTTGGCCACTAGCATCAAAGCAGCCTTGAAGTTGTTACCTTGACCGAGGGGCACACAAACCGCCGAGCGGTTATCCCACTCACTGGACAAGATATCGGGCTCTAGACAAGCCTTAATTTCTTCAGGAGTGACATGAACCGTCAGCCCTTCTCTCAAGCGCTCAAGGGCACCAGCAAAGATGCGATCTGCAATCATATGAGCTAGAGGCTTAACCACTTCATCATCAGGATGACTATAGTCTTCTGGATCAGGAGTCTCAGGTTGGGCGAACTCATCCGACGAACCGGCGAACTTACACTTAGTAGCTTCATCAGTGGGGCCATCATAAAGTGAAACCACACACAAGTCGAGTTGGAAATAGTCGCGCACAGATCGCACAAGCGTATCCATTATCTGGTCAGCTTCTTTTAACGACCGTTTGATCTCAACAGATACTTTATTGATCAAACTTTCGCGTACCTGATCTGCACGAATTTGCTGCACCGCCATGTCCGCACGAATTACGTTCGATAAGTGACCGGCAATAGTCAAACCCAGTTCTCTATCTTGAGGCTTAAATTGTGGTCGCTTCGGTTGCCTTTGCCAGAGGCCAATAACTCCAAGGCGCGTCCCTTCTGAAATGAGAGGCAGCACCAAAGCCATGTCGTGGCCAAAGAAAGGATCTCCCTTCCGTGAATATTCCATATTCACAACTTTGCCGCGACCAGACTCGAAAACAGTTACGAAAGGATTCTCTTTATTCTCTAACTCTACAGAAGGCTCTTCATCTGCCCTAATTTGCGGTTCAAGTACGCCGCTGTCTTGATTAAACAAATAAATCTGCGAATGAATAAAGCCCATGTGATCTGCCACCAGAAGCACAGATTTGACCAGTGAATCACGACTGGTCTGCCCCTTAGAATCACGGAAGAGACTGGCTATCTCATTGATCAGCTTCATCTCTTGGGCGTCCATTTCAATCTTCGATTGGTCGAAAGATTGCTGAACAACGACCGAGAGCATCTCGGCTACTTTTTGCAGTACAACGGCATCCTCAGTGGTCCACTCACGCGGATTGCCACACTGTTGCAGCTCTAAGAATCCAGAGAAGATACCACGCGATCGCAGCTGCACCATCAAGCGACCACGCACATCACCCAATTCTAAGAGCGACGACAGTGTGCGCGAAGTCTTGTGCAAATCAGTATCTTGCGCCGTATCAGGAATACTAATAACACCGGCACCAGACTCATCAGGGAAGCGAGAGAGAAACTCAAGCACAATTGACATTGATTCTTGCGAATTAAGTTGATTATCGACAAAGCAAGTATGCCCAGTAATCGAATACTCATTAGTGACCACAAGTTGGTCACCAACAACTTTCCAAATTAAGCCGCGATCGGCTTTGAGGACATTGGTAAGCACCTCAATGGCGTATTGCAAAATCGAAGTGAGGTCACTTGAGTGCCTGAGTTGACCGATAATGTCGCTAATGATAGTTTGAGCCGCAGGCGGAATGAGATTCTTGCTATCGCCGTCGGTGGTTTTGACAGCTTTAAGATTAGTACGAGTACCGCCCTTAGTGGTTTTGCGTGGCTCCGATGGATTCTGCGCACCAGGTGAACCACCTCGCCCATCAACTCCAGACGCCGAATCACCGTTCGAGCCGCCGCTAGTGGCTCCGCCCGGGCCGGTGGCCTGATTGGTACCAGCAGAATTAGCTACAGAAGAACCAGTTCCAGACTGGCTACCAATAGAAGCATTGGCGGTTCCCCCATCGATGGCTGCTATCCCCTGCGAACCAGAAGGCCCGGCATTTTGTCCTGAAATAGCCTGATTGCCAGGCGGCGCCGTAGGGGCGAAATTAGAACTACTAGAGGAAGGGAAGGTCAACCCCGCATTGCTGGAGCCGCCAAAAGGAGATTGGAAGAATGAAGCATCTGGTGGTGGCAAACCAACAGCTAAATGCTGGGCGATGATTTTATCCATCTCTTCTTTACTCAACCCGCCGCTAGGCGATTGCATGGCAAAAGGATTGACATCAATTGGCGTAAAGTTAGACGATGTCGTGAGCGAATCGACAGCAATAGGTGAAATTTTATTCGGCCCTGTACTTGACTGACTGGCCTGCAGTGCATGTTCGCCACTTATGTTGTTATCGTAGTATGAAGGATTAGCGCCATCGCCCTGCAGAATAAGCCCCTGTTGGATCGGTGCTTTAACCACAGGCCAAGCGGCTTTCATGCGCTGCACCGAAGCTGGCGAGCTACCACCGGGCCCCAATGAAACACGGCTATCTTCAAGGCGATTGCTCTCTGAGAGATTTAGCGACTGCCAGATAGGCAAAAGTCGATTAAATGACTCCCGGACAATGGCTGGTTCCATAGAACCAGTGCACTGATATTTCTCTGAATTTGGCGACTCCATTGCTTGTTGGCCATAGACAACAATGGAGAGCCCAGGGCTCTCCATCAAAACACACCATTCATCTGGCGAATCTTGTCTTTCTTCTGAGAAGCAAGAGACACAAGTTGATTCTCGCAATAGCATGCCAAAATAGCGCCCACCAGGCAACAACCGAGCGGCACTCTGCCGACTCCAGTAAACAATTACTGGCGCTAATTTCTGATCAAGACTGAGCTTTTCTAATTCACGAATAAAGGGCAAAAAACTATCTGGCGCCAAAATACTGAGGGGCAATGCCCCTGCGCCGGACTGTTGAACCAGCATCATCTGCAATTGTATGCGGCCGGACTCGTCCGTCAATTTCTATTTACCAGCAGTGAACTAGCGTAAGGTTGAACTAGTTGTGAGTAAGAGATATGGGCAAGAAAGTAGATTTTAATAGGTTTCCTGCATAAATAGATACCACTGTGCCTCCGCCCTTAATCTCAGATAACCTGACTGTGACTTAATGTTACCCTTTACATCTCTTCTCAAGTGCCATAGCTTAAGAGGGTCAATGCTAACATGGGTCAACCTGGCCAATAATCTCATATTTGGCTGTACTGGCTTTGCGAGCGAGAATTTTGAATTTGACGATGACAAAAACTGACGACATAGCTGACAACGAAAGCGCAAGAGAAGGCAGAGGAGCAGCTTTGCCCCTTGAAGTGGTCTACCAAGAAAATATCAGTTTTTGGGAAAAAGCCTGGAACATGTGCAAAGTGCCATATACGCAGCTACCCGACTTGTCTTACATTCCGCGAATTGCCGAAGAATTGAACAAAGTAAGCGCAAAAAAAGTGCTTGACCTCGGCTGCGGCTCTGGCTGGCTGGCTGTCTACCTGGCCAGACAAGGCTTTGAAGTAGTAGGGGTCGATGTTTCGGCCCAAGCAATTAACTTGGCCAATACTTGGGCCAACCAGGAAGAATTAAAAATCTCTTTTCAAGTAGGTGATGCATCAAAACTGCAATACGAAGCAGGCAGCTTTGATGCAGTTGTTGCCAACTCTATTTTTGAGCACTTTCCCATTAAGCAGGCCCAGCTAATGACCGATAAAGTTAACTCTCTTCTCAATGAAGGTGGTGTTTTCGTCGGCTGCTTCGACAAAGTGGGAGGCGGACCTGGCGAATACTACACTCTAGAAGATGGCACCCATGTTTATACAGATAAAGCCCGCAAAGGTATGATGCTGCGACGCTATTCGTTAGAAGAATTGCAAGATCTATTCAAGACTTTCAAAACTATGAGCTACGACGAAGTTGATGGTGGTTCAATATTTTTAGTAGCCAATAAATAGGCTTAATTTCCAGCTATCTTTTTTCAAGCGCACTTAAGCTCGGTCCACATACTGTCAAATATGAAGATAGCCGAACCAATCTCACCCAACTCTTCACAGCGCTCCATGACTTTAGGCGGTGGGTAAAGATTAGGGTCTTGGCGCAAATGAGAGTCAACTAGTTTCCAGGCTGTTTCATTGGCAATTGCATAATTAGTAAAATTTGCACAAGCCGCAGCCACAGCCGGCTCTAGCATGTAGTTGATCCATTTATAAGCCAGATCTACGTGTGGCGCCGTAGTCGGTATGCAGAAATTATCAGTCCAAATTGAGGCACCATTGCTAGGAATAATATAACGCAAATCAGGATTGTCACGCCGCGCCTGATAGGCGTCCCCACTAAATACTTGTGATAGATATGAGTCACCGCTAGCAAGCTCAACAATTACTTGATCGGATGTGTAACACATGGTCAGCGGCTTTTGTTCAATTAGCTTTTTGGTGGCAGAAGCAATGATTGGCTTTTCAACCGTATTGTATGAATGGCCAGACATTTTCAAAGCCATGCCAATTACTTCACGACCATCATCAAGCAAAGTCATGCGCTGAGACAATCGCTTATCCCAGAAAACTTCCCATGGCAGAGAGAGGTTAGAAGAGTTTTTGATCAGACCCAGCTCAGTCATCTTTTCTAAGCTAAAGCCTGCACCAGTAGTGCCCCAAGTATAGGGCACACAATGTTTCAAACCCGGGTCAAAAGCAGAATTAGTGAAGCGCGACAGCATATGGGACAAACCCGGAAGGCGATCGTGATCGAGGGGCGAAAGTATGTCTAATTTGTGCAATTGCTTGACCATATAACTCGATGGCACAATTACATCGTACAAGCTACCTCCTGCCTGCAATTTAGCCAGCAAAGCCTCATTTGAGGCAAAGGTATCATAGACAACTTTGCACGAATAACGCTTTTCAAATTCAGGAATTGCATCAGGATGCAAATAATCTGCCCAATTGAGAATATTCAGTTGGTCAGCTCTTTGCTCAAACGACTTGGAACTGCAAGCCGAAAGTGCCGGGACAAGTAGCATTGACGAGAGAGCCCCGAGCATTTGCCGACGAGTAAATTGCAATTGTTCAAGAGGTACAATCATACAGGTATAACGCTAACAGCCTGCGGCTCAAAACTAAGATATAGCTCTGCACCAGCTAACTGTTCACTACTCAACAACTCCAGCTGCGAAGATGCCACCACGGCCCGCAACGGCACACTAGCCCTACTAGAGGAGAGCTTTAAATCGACTAAGCTACCGAGATACGAGCTATTAGTAATTTTACACGAAATAAGGTTCTGACTAGATTCTGGTTGCTGACCAAATAGCTTGACCGCTTCTGGCTTAAAGCAGGCAAAAGCACTGCCCCCGACTGGCAGCAGCGCACTACCGACAGTGCGCGAACTAAGCACCATGCAAGTATTACAATCAAGTACAACTGAGTGACTGTCGCTAGACACGACCTTACCGGGTAGTAGATTAGAGCGACCAATAAAACCAGCAGTGAAGGCTGTTTGGGGCTGCTCGTATATTTCAGAAGGGCTGCCCACTTGCTCTAAGTTGCCACCGTTAAAAACAGCCACTCTTGTAGAAATTGCCAAAGCTTCAGCTTGATCGTGAGTGACCATAACAAAGGTCAAATTCAGCTCTCTCTTCAAACGAGACAACTCTTCTTGCATTTCTTCACGAATACGCACATCTAAAGCAGAAAGAGGTTCGTCAAGCAGCAAGACAACCGGCCTCATTACCAAGGCACGAGCAAGGGCAACTCGTTGCTGCTGACCACCAGAGAGCTGGGCTGGCAACCGCTCGGCAAACTCACTTAAGCGTACTATTTTCAAAGCCTCTCGGCTCTTCTCACCAATTTCGGCATTGCTATAACGCTTGGCCGAGCGCAAACCAAAAGCAACATTTTCTAAAACAGACATGTGGGGAAACAAGGCATAGCTCTGAAAGACCATATTCCCTGGTCGTCTATATGGTGGCACTCCAATAGTTT
>LNEX01000452.1 GCA_001464165.1 bacterium Ga0077546 | reverse complement strand
CTTCCAATCAAGTTGAGGTAGACACGCCTCTTACTCAAACTCAAGCTAACAAAGTAGATGCGCTCTCTCGCCTGTTGGAGGTGGCAAGTAAAGCACCTCACAAATCTCCTGATGATAAGAGAACCCCGAGTGATTCTGCTTCTAAAATAGCCGCTGAGATCAACAAGCCGCCAGGTAAAGTCAGCCGCCAAGTCGAAACTCTTAAGCCTGGTGATTACAATCAGCAGCCGAACCAGGGGGAAGCTATGAGCTCACCCTTCGGTGGTTCGTCCCCGTTTTCGTCGCCATTTAACTCGCCATCATCGTCGCAAACCGGACACGCCAGTCAAGGCCAACCGCCATTAGGCTCGGGTTCTGGGTCCGGCATGGCAAATCCGTATGATGGTGTATCGGGAATGCCTCAAGCAACAGTATCAAACGATGCAGTCAGCGCTAGAATTGCCGCCCTAAATCGTAAACTCGAAGAGCAAAACCGGCCGCCATCTGCTTCGGCTGCCAATATAGATGCTATGGCACAGATTCAGCAGCAGGCTGAAGCACAGGCCCAGTCGCAACAGTCGACTGTGGGCACTGGTACTTCTCCTTCTGTCAACTCACTCAGTCAGCTTCCTCCACAAGTTGATGATTCACCCTCTACCCGGGCTGAGTTGGTCAATCGAATTCTTGGTTCTGCCAAAATTTCTCAGCATGGTACCAAAATGCCTGAGCTGCCTACTAGAACAGTGGCTGAGGCTATCACCCCTGAGCAGACTAGCGCCATTCGTGGTGGCAAAGGTAACTCGCAAGCACCGCCTCGCAACAGGGCTCGTGCATCGCGAATGCCGGGGATAGATATACGGCCAATAATTGCCATCGTGGTTCTGCTTGTTATAATCGGTGGTGGTGCCTTCTTTGCATATCAAAGCGGAATGATTAAGTTCAATTTGCCTGATTCAAAACCGGGCGCAGAAGTAAAAGCTTCAATTGATCAAATGATCAAAAATGGTGAACTAGATCGGGCTAGAGAACTTCTAGAGTCGAAAGTAAATTCAGGCAAAATCACTGCAAGTGAAGGTGAGAAGCTTCATTCAATCTACTATCAGTTGGCCAACAAAGTCGATGACGAGGATCCCTCTGAGGCTATAAAATTGCTTGAGAAGATACCTAGTCGCTCGAAGAAGTACAAGGACGCTCAAAAGCTTCTACGGAAGCTTAAAAAGAAGGTGAAGAAGAACTGAGATGAAGCTTTGTCTTCAGTGTAACACTCACTTTCAAGGCGATTTTGAGCAGTGCCCCGATGACGGTGCAAAGCTTATTTCTGTGCCGGACGATCCTGTAATTGGCAAAGTCCTGGGTGAAAAATATCGCATTCTCTGCCCTGTCGGCAAAGGCTCTATGGGCGTGGTTTATAAGGCCATTCAAGAGTCTACTGGGCGCGAGATGGCAGTTAAATTGCTGCACCACTTTCTCGGTAGCAATTCAGATTCGGTTAAGCGCTTCCACCGCGAAGCTAAGGCTGTCAGCCGTTTGAGTCATCCGAATATTATTCGACTATATGACTTTGGTGTTGTTGATGAAGGTCAGCCTTACATTGTCACCGAGCTCTTGAACGGTGTGACTCTCTCCGACGTGCTTCGTAAACGTGGCTTTGTTGATCTTAAACAAGCTTTGCCACTCTTTTCACAGGTTTGCGCCGCTGTAGGTGAAGCCCATCGCAGCCGCGTAATACACCGCGACCTTAAACCCGAAAACATCGTGCTCGAAGAAGTAGATATTGATGGCAACCTTGACGCCCCTGATCTCGTTAAGAAGAATGCTGTTAGAGTGCTCGACTTTGGCGTAGCAAAAATGTGGACCGACACCGGTGCCACTTCCGCTTCGTTGACTATTGAAGGAAAAGTTTGTGGCTCGCCTGCCTATATGAGCCCCGAACAATGCCGTGGTGTTGATGTTGACTATCGCACCGATATTTATTCTATGGGTGTGGTTTTCTTTGAAACTCTAACTGGAAGAAGACCGTTTGCTGCGGATGATTTGATGGCATTGATGCTGATGCATGTCAATAATCAGGCACCATCGATGGGGTCAGTAAATGAGCAAGTTACTTTCCCTAAAGAAATAAATGACGTCATTATGAAGGCCATGTCCAAGAACCCAAATGATCGCCAGCAGAGTGCTGAAGAACTTTGGGAAGATATTCAAGCTGCCTGCAACGGTCGGCAGAAGACTGTTAGTGTTGCCCCACCCGAGAATTGGATTCCATTTCAAGGCAAGGGCGGCTTAGTATTTAGAACTAACGATGATGGTATTTCTGCACCAGAAACTTCAGATAGCTATTCTGCTCTCAATGATCCCAACGCGTTGCTTGATTGGGGCCCACAGACCAAACCGGTGAAGAACAAGAAGAGCCGAGGCTCTGCTGCTAAAACCATGATGGTTCTTCGCTCACTTGCTCTTGGTGGTCTTGTTATTTTTGGTTGCTACCAGTTTGGTACCTACTACAAGGCTAATGACGAGGCCAAGAACGCTTCTATTCTAATTAGTCGTGGCCGCTGTGAAGAAGGCGTGACGGTGCTTGAGCGCTTGCAGAAAGAAAAAGCTTTAATGCCTGAATACAATGATACTCTTGCCGATGCCTATGTGCAGATGGCCATGCAGTACGCAAAGAACGGCAATTACAACCGCGCCGTTGAGCTTTTAAAAAAGGTGACCCCAAAAGCAAAGTCGGCTGCTCAGGCCCAAAATTTGTTGCGCCGTTGGACTCCGCGAGTGCGTAATTAGGTTTGAAATTCGTCGGTATATAATCGGTACTTTGTCAGTATTTTCCTGCCAAGTCGAGGCCGACAAAATGAGGATAGGCACCTTCAATTACTCCAGTTCAGTCAAAGCCTGCCTAACTTCAGCCGCTGACGCTGGTCTTTCTTTATGGTCTTGTGCTGTCAGACTTCGCACAAGCTTGTCGAGCTTGTCAGTGACACTTATCTCAACTTCGCGTGGCGAAGACTGAGTCAGTGGTTCTGGATCGCGACCGGTCAGCATAAAATAGAGGCTGGCACCGAGGGCATAAAGGTCGCTTGATTCGTTCGGATGCCCGCGAAACTGTTCTGGTGATATGTAGCACTGTTTGCCTACTAAGGTACCTGTGGCTGTGCCTATTAGTTCGTTGGCTGCGCCAAAGTCAATTAGCATCAGTTTGCCGTCGCTGTCGACCACTAGATTGTCTGGAGTAAGATCGCGGTGCAGAATTACTGGCTCTTGGCTATGAAGAAAATGCAGCACGTCACAAAGTTGTTTTGCATAGTCAATAACATCGAGCTGGTGGTAGGCACCCTGTAGATTGACTATTTGTCTGATGTTCTGACCACTAATATAATCAAGCAAAAGATAGTGTCGTTCGTCTTCGGTAAAGTGCTCGTGCACTCGAACGATTCTTGGGTGCTCAAGTTTTAGCAAGAGATGAGCCTCTCGCAAAAACATCGATTGGGCTTTTTCTTTTAACTTGGCGTTCACTCTCGGTGGTATGACCGACTCTTTCAAAACCCTTAGCTTTGTATTTGCTTCTTGCACCAGATAAACTGCCGACCAACCACCTAGGGCCATTTGTCTAATTACTTTGAGATTACCGTCTTGCAGCTTTTGGCCTGGGTTGAGGGGCACATATGCGCTCGCGGCAAAGCGGCTAGTCAGCTCATCTTCCCACATGCTGGTAAAGCTTAGCAAAGTGCCTGCCTTGGCATCACCTGTCGAGCTTGAGTTCCAGAGCAGTTCTTTAAGTTGATCTAGCTTGCTGTCCAGTGCTTTTGCTGGCAACCAATTGGCCATACTGACTAAGATATATTCGATGTCGTTAGCCACAAGACCGTTTAGACCAATCACTGCAAACCCGCCGTGTTGAACTTTTATATGTAGCTTGAGTGAATTTAAATTGGTCAAATCGTCTCCCAATAGCGTGACTTTTTCTACATCGGCCCATTCAATAAAGCGGTCAAATTTATTGGTGAAACTTGTGAGAGCTGGCAATGTAAGACCTTCTTGACTGACAGTTAGGTTGCTTTCGCTGAAGATTCCAGTGACTATTACCCCGCTCAAGAAGAATAGGGCAAGAGCTAGGCAATTGCCCATGATGCCGATTGCTTGTGGTAAGACACCGTAGAAGATAGCAAAGAGGCAACCAATTGAAAGTACTGCAAGTACTACAGGGGCAATTAGACCCCAAAGCGGCAGTGTCAAAGTGCATATAGCTAACCCTGCTTTTGCCGGTAGTGAGTCGTAGATAATGATTTTTTCTTGAGCCATAATTTTGCTATTTCTCTTTCAAATCTTATCTAAACTTCTTCTAGATCTTGGCGCATATCTGCGACATTGCGAAAGCGCCGCTTTAACTCGGGTTCGGTGCAACGGGCAACGAAGGCATCTAAGCGATCTGAGACCTTATCAGTTACATATTGTGGATGACATGAGTCTAGTGCATCTGGTTCTCTGGCGGTTAATAGAAAATAGAGAGTGGCACCAAGGGCGTAAATATCGCTCTGTGGGCAAGGATGCCCACGAAACTGCTCAGGGGGCAAAAAGTTTTGTTTGCCGACAATTGTTACTTTACTCTTCACGGCCTCCTCTGCTTGAAGGGCTATTAACCATCAAGTTGTCTGGAGTAAAATCTCTGTGCACTACAGGCGGTGTGCGGCTATGGAGATAATCTAGAATGTCTAGCATCTGTCTGGCTAATTTGATAACATCAGCTTCAGCAATAGCTCCATGTAGTTGTACTTTCTCTTGCAGAGTTGTTCCTTCAATATATTCAAGCATAAGAAAGGCTCGATGTTCTTCGATGAAGAAGTCATGCAGTTTAACAATTTTAGGATGGTCTAGGCTCTTCAAAAGTTTGGCATCACGCTCAAAGCGTTCAGCTACTCGCAGCCTCGCTTTTTCAACATAAATCGGAATGATTATCTCTTTCAGTACCACCCTTGGTGAGTTAGGTTTGTCGCTCCAGCGGGCAATATAAGTGACGCCTTGACCACCGCTGGCCAAGAGCTTTTCAATTTCAAGGCCGTGGTGGCCGAGCTTTTCCTTCTCATTTAATGGTGTCAATTGGCTCAACTGTGGCGCGGCATCAAGCGAAGCCAGCCAAAGCTCTGTGTAGCTGCTATCTGTCTGACTAGCCAAGGCTTCTAGCAGTTTGGGATCAATTGTAATTTTCTTACCCCACGACTCTAGCGCCTCCAGAAAACGTTCGCGGTTTTCGCCAGAGAAGGCTCGCAAGGGTATTTCAATAGGCAAGCGATCGCTACGCGAATTGAACTGCACTATAGAGCTAGCTTTTGATTCACGCTTGTTACTTAAGAGCCGAATTGAGGCAATCGACTGCCAACTCAAATGTTCTTGGGGGACACTGCCTGTCGGAGTTTTAAGTTGAGCGGTGATGCCGAGGTGGTCAATAAAGGCGCTGTCTGGCTCTGACCAGTTCTTAATGGTGTAGTAGCAAGCAAGTAGTATCAAGGCAAAATAGCCGCAGGCACCAAAGGCATTGGCAAAGATTGCTTGGGTGAGGGCAATTGTTGGCTCCCAAAGAGAGAACAGCGCTGTGAGAAACTGGTCAAACCATTGTGCTGCAAGAGAGCTTTTTAAGGCGGTGAGCAAGGCTGGCGGCAAGACCAAACGAGCGAGCCAGGCTGTGGCCGCTAGCCCGGCAGCGCCAAACCAGAATATTGTCCAGGTACGGTAGCCTGTGGCCTCGTATATGCTCATATAAGAGAGCATTTGTTTGAGGCGGCTATGAGCCTTGATGTCGACCAGAAGCTGCAACTCACGAGCAGGAGGGGCAATCATCGCCATTTCGGCACTGGCTGGCATGATTAGGTTTAGGCTCTCAATGGCGCCTACCCAATTTTTACAACGCTCACGAACGTCAGAGCTAATTTCAGCGGCTCTGAGCTTTGTGGCCAGCAGTGCCCATAAATTCTCGGCTGACTCACGCGAAAGGCCACTGACTTCGACCCGCTGTTTGAAGGGGCCAATTTCAGTAATTGCTTCTATGCAAAGCTTGTTAATGCTTTCAAAATAGATGCGTTTGATTTCACTGTATTTCAGGGTTGGTCCCCAAAGGCCAGGCAACTTGAGTTCATCTTGGCGGAATGTAAGTTGATTATTGAGAAGGAAGACAAAGCTCATGGCGCAGGCCACAACTACAACAATTATGCCAAGCGCCCACAAGGTGTCATGGCTTACTACCAGAATACCGGGTAACACTAAAAGCCAGATGGGAATTAGGACAGTCAAGACTCGCAGCTGAAACTGCTCGCCGCTGCCGCTTAGATTTATTTTTGAATCTCTAGTTGTCTTTCTCGCCGTGATCTTCTACTCACAGATAACTCTCTTCCTTAATGCCCTTGCCATTTTCGTTTGAAACTGCTAAGAGTCTGAGCTTTAGCTCATTTGCAGAAGCGGGCCGAAGGGCTTGGTCTTGTGCTGTTAACTCTTCTACAAGATTGTTTAAGGCATAAGATACGGTTGGCTCAACCTGACGAGGCGACGACTGGGTCATTGGTACGGCGTCGACTCCAGTCAGCATGAAATAGAGGGTGGCTCCAAGGGCATAGAGGTCACTCTGCTCTGTGGCATGGCCTTGAAACTGCTCTGGGGCAATGTAGCTCTGTTTGCCTACCATGGTGCCTGTAGCCGTGCCGAGCATTTCATTGGCGGCGCCAAAGTCGATTAGCGTCAATTTTTGCTTGTCTATAATTAAATTGTCTGGTGTCAGGTCGCGGTGCAAAACTGGTGGGGTTTGACTGTGCAAGTAGGCTAGGATCTCAGCCAGCTGTTTGGCATAGTCGATAACGTCTAATTGATGGTAATGGCCCTGAAGTTTAACTGCTTGCTTTACTGTTTGACCGCTAATATAGTCGAGCAAGAGATAATGGCGATTGTCTTCGACAAAGTGTTGGTAGACTTGCACAATTTGTGGATGACTAAGTTTGAGTAATAGTTGAGCTTCACGCAAGAACATCTCTTGTGCCTTGGTTTTTAGGGCTTCACTGGTGCCTGGTGGAATCACTGACTCCTTTAAAACTTTCAGTTTTGTATTTGCTTCTTGCACTAGATAAATGGCACTCCACCCACCTAAGGCAAGTTGGCGTACTACTTTGATATTGTTGTCTTGTAAGCGTTGACCCGGACTTAGCGGGATATAGGCGGTGGAAGAAAAGCGACTAGTTAGTTCGTCTTCCCACATCTGGGTGAAGCTCACTGATTTGTTTCCATTTACTCCGATGCTTAGAGCATCGGCATTCCATAATGCTTCTTTGAGATCGTGAATTTGTGGGTCGAGGATGCTGTCAGGAAGCCAGTTGGTCATACTCACTAACAAAAATTCAATGTCATTGCCGCTTATGCCGTTAAGCCCTAGGGTTATGCCTCCTCCTCCAGCAACGAGCATGCGGATTTTCATTTTGTCGATGTTACTAAGTTCGCCGAGCAAAATTACTTTTTCAATGTCGCGCCATTCAATGAAACGATCGAAGTGATTGCTGGCACTTGTTAAAAATGGAATGAATAGACCATCTTGGCTGACAGTTACTTTGCTTTCTTGCAATAGCCCCGTGGTGACGGCGCCTAGTATAAGCAAGAGGGCGGCGAATATGACTGAATAGGCTCCGCCTGTAAATTTTTCTATGGTTAGGTCATGACGGGCTAGCAGAATCAATAGCCCTGTGAATGCAATGATAAACCAGATAACCGGTGCTAAGGCCCAGACTGGCATTGTTGCATGGCAAACGATCGAAGCCACTTTCGTCGGCAGTGAGTTATAGCTGATCTCTTTTTCCGGTGCCGACATCGCTTCTTGGTACCTAATTTTGAAGAGTGTTTATAATTTCTATTAACTCGCTGGCAGTTTGATAGCGCCTCTCTGCTTCTGGTTCGGTGCAGGTAGTTTGGGGGTGATTGCGCTGCATCGGTTCCGGAGCTGTAGCTGTAGTGATGTAGAAGAGTGTGGCACCCATGGCATAGATGTCGCTCTGTGGGCAGGGCTGACCACGAAACTGCTCCGGGGGTAAGTAGTGTGTTTTGCCTGCCGCGTTTTTTTGTCCATTTAGTTGATCTGCTTCTAGGGCTACATCGAAGTCAATCAGCTTGAGCACACCCCCTGCGCTCAGTATGAGATTTTCTGGCGTGAAATCGCGATGCACTACTGGCGGTGTGCAACTGTGTAAGTAGGAAAGAATTGTTGCCATTTGTCGTGCTAGGTTGATAGCTTGATGCTCACTCTGCTTGCCATATCTCTCAATTTTTTCTTTTAAACTTATTCCCTCAATATATTCAAGCATGAGGAAGGCTCGTGAATCTTCGATAAAGAAGTTGTGCAGTTTTACAATCTGCGGATGGTCAAGATTCTTTAAAAGAACGGCGTCGCGATGAAAGCGTTCTATAGCCTTCTTACGAGCTGAATCAATAAATAAAGGTAAGAGAAATTCTTTTAGTATTACTTTTGAATTTTGCTCATTGCTAGTTGAGTCTAATTTGTCCTCAAGAGTTGCTAGATAGGTGACTGCTTGCCCGCCGCAAGAAAACTGCTTGTCAATGACTAAATTGTGATGTTTAAGTCGGCTGCCCGGCGATAAAGGGAGCAGCTCTTCTAGCTGTGGAGCTGCTTCAATGGCGCAGAGCCAAAGGGTTGTGTATGAGTCTTCCGCGCGTGGGCTCAATGTCTCTAGCACAAGCCCGTCTAACTCTGCGGCTTCATTTAGATTGGTTAGTAATTCCAGAAAATGGTTTCTTTTCAGCGTACTAGTAAAGGCACCAATCGGTATCTTGATCGATGACTGCTTCTTTCTGTCTGTCGTCACTATCTCAATTGCAGCACCTCTCTGCTTGCCAGACGCACTTTGTGGAACTACCATTTTTACTGCAGTTATGTCTGACCAAACAACACTTCGCAGCCGGTTTTGGCTGAATGATGTTGTTCTAAGGAGCACCAGTCCGAGGTCATCGAAGACGATTGTGTTTGCTTCATTCTCTTTTAGAGCTAGATAAACAATGAAACCTAAGGTCATGACAAACAACAGTATTGTTGCGTAGATATTGGTTAGTTGAGCAACTGAAGTTGAGACAATAAAGTAAATTGGTAAGGCTAGAATGATGAAGATACAACCTACTAAATTCTGAACAGATTCTCGAATATTGAGACCTGCTGAGAGCAGATATGATACTGCCGCAACAACTCCTGCGATTACCCAGACGCCCGCCCAGCAGCGCAGCGCGACTGGGCCACAGGCTTGTAGGTAGGCACTCATTTGAGAATATCGACTGTGCTCGTTGAATTTTAGTAACAGAGATTGCTTACTTGGTTTAACCGGTACCTGAGTACTTGCTGAGTCAATTGCTTGGTTACTTTCTGAATTACTTGCTGAATCTGTTGATGATGGAAACGATATCCTCGCTTCGAGATTGCCCGAGTAAAAGCTTCGGTACCGCCAATTGACTAGAATATCTCTCACCCTGTTGTCGATCTTGGCGTTCTTAGCCTTAGTCGCGAGTTGCGTCCAGAGAGCTGCTGCTGATTCTTTGTTTAGGCCTGATATTCTGACTCTTTTGAGTTCAAGATTTTGTTCGTTCACAATTTCAAGATTGAGAAACCTGCCGTTGCCTTCTAGACTTATTCGTGCAATGTTTTTGTATTGGCATGATTTGCCAAACGGACCAGGAAATATTAAAAAATCGCCTTTGAAAATCAGGCGATTGCTGTACAAGTAGAAAATTTTGTAGATGCCGATGATACCAACGGCAAATGTCCAGGGCACGAAGAAAATTGATCCGATCCAAACCGGCATCCATAGAAGGAGACCGACTAAGTAACTTCTGTCAACAGCATCGTTCAGTTCAATTTTCTTGCTTGTGAATTTCTTGGTCGTGGCTTAGAACCTTTGCTACTCACTATTTTAAATTCCCACTGATTCAATTTAACTAACCCTTATCGCCGGGAGTCTTCACGGCAGCCTGAACAACGCTTTGGTATTGGCACTCACTTGAGCAGCTGTCTCGTCTAAACTGCTGGCGCGCAAAGTCGCGAGTTTATCTGCTGTCCACCAGACAAAGGCTGGCTCGTTGCGTTCACCGCGAACTTTCTGCGGTGACAAAAATGGGCAGTCGGTTTCAACCAGCATGCGGTCTTGAGGCACGAGAGCGGCAGCTTCTTGAATATTGGTAGCTTTAGTGTAGGTAAGAATGCCTGAGAAAGAAACATAAAAATCAAGCTTGGCAATTGCTTCTAGGTGTTCCGGCCCACCAGTGAAGCAATGGAAAACTCCGCGTACCTTGCCTTGAGCTTCTCCAAGAAGAGCAAATGTCTCTTCCCAAGCGTCCCGGCAGTGCACAATAACGGGTTTGTCTATGGTAACTGCTATGGCGATTTGTTCGCGAAAGGCCTTAAGCTGCTCGTCTCTGCTGCTGTTGTTGTAGTAAAAGTCTAAGCCGCACTCGCCCACCGCCACCATCTT
>LNEX01000451.1 GCA_001464165.1 bacterium Ga0077546 | reverse complement strand
AGTAATAGGCCGTTTGCCAGCTCTTTATTCGACCATGGCCCGTAAGTTAATGAAACTAGCTGAAATGGGCTCAGAGGATCTGATTGATTTTGAGGGAATTAAGTAGAGAAGGGCAGAGAGAAGAGCGAGGCTGGCAAAAGAGCAAGGAGATCCGGGGTGTCAAGGGTTCACAAAGTGATAGTGCTCAACAAGGCTTTCAAGCTTTGGGATTTCACGATTCCTCAGCTCTTGATGATGGTTGGAGCTGTAGCTGGCTCAGTCACCCTTCTTTCGCAAGTGCCACAGGCCTGGAAGGTAGGGCATCTGCCCGCTAATATTTTGAGCGCAATTACTTTCTTCTGCCTCTGTCTTCCGCTTGTCAAGTTTACTGATTTGAAGCCGATCAGCTGGTGGAAAAACGTGATCCTTTACAAGCTGCATCTAGAGCCAACAGTCTACGTGCCAAAACCAGAGGAAATGACCGCTATTTATCCTGACCCGACCATCATAGAACCGAAAAAACGGTCGGACGAGTTCTATATCGGGTCCAATTAGGCCTGAGACGAAGGAAAATCGACTCTAGGGGTTTTCGGCCAGTTTGAGAAAGTCTAAACTAATTGAAGTAAGTCTAAACTGGTTGAAGAAAGTCTAAACTAATTGAAGTAAGTGTTAGGTCGATAGAGATAGGCGTATTTTCGAGCAATGAGCAAATTTGTGTTGTGAGTATTTTTGAATGGTAAGAAGTGCCGGCTCATCTCCCATAAGAAGGACGTCTAATCTGCGCGGACGAAAGAATACCGTTGACGATGATGACGACGATGACGATGACTATGATGCTCCTGAGCCCAGTCGTCGCGGCGGCCGTCGAGACAATAGCAGCAATGGCGACTCGTCTATGGATGGTCGCTATATACCGCTGACATCGGGGCCATCATTCAATAACGTTATTGCCGGCTTCTACAACGGCCTGCCAGCTCAACTGCGTGACATGCTACCTTTTGGTCAAGAGCCTCCAGGCGGCGGCAGTGAAGATGACCCACCTCCAGACAAACGTGGCGGCACAAGCTGGCAAGATGTTTGCTTCATTTATTCCATTCCTGGTGAAGACGAAGAAGAAGGTCTGGTAGTTTTATCAGACGGCAGCTTCCGCAAATATATTGCTTGCAAAGGCATCAACGCCCTGCTCTTTGATGAAGCTGATCGCGAAACCATGGCTCGCACCTTTGCCAATTTTGCCAACTCCTGTGAATCTGACATCCAGATTATTATCAAAAGCCGAAATATCTCGGTCGATGAATATCTCTCTCGTTATCAGATTTTGCTCAAAACTGAGAACGATTATCTCAAGTGGTATGCCGATTACACTGATAAGTGGTTTAGGCGGGTGCAAGACGTCACCTTCGTACCCCAGCGTGAATTCTATATTGTCATTAGCTTCCATCCGCCAGATTGCAAGAGCGGCAAGATGTGGAATGGTCGACGTTCAATTCAACGGCATGAAGAGTATCTAGAGTCTCTCAATCGCTTGGTCAAGACTGCCTTTGAGCAGCTGCGTGGCTCTAACTTACGACCAGCTATTCTTTCGCGTAAAGATGTGCGCAATTTGATCTATTCTGATTTGAACCCTTCGCTATACGAAAAAGACGGCGATGCTCCACCTTCCCGCACCAATGTATCAGAAGCTTCTGTCCTGGCTGGCTCTGCTCTTAAAGTTACCGACGAGTATCTCTGGCTTGATGGCAAATATATTGGCACCCAGTATATGTTCGCGCCACCGCACGAAACCTGGATGGGGTGGCTAGTTGACCTAATGACACTGTCAGTTGAATACACTCTATCGCTTTTTATTCACCAGTGCGATCAAGACAAAGTTCGACGAGATCTCAAATTTAAGTATCGCCTTGGTCACGTAGCTAGTACCCAGCTCGCTACACCAGATATTGAAGGTATAGAATCAACAAGATCGGCTGCCACAGCCATTCAAGAGTTCTTGCGAAGTGCTAATAAAGCCTTTGACACTTCAATGTACATTCGTTCTTATGCCGACACACCAGAGCATCTGGCTCAGAATATGGACGAAGTCAGACGCATCTTTAAGAACCGCGGTGCCCAGATGGACAGAGGGCAGATGCTGCAGCTTGATTTGTGGCAATCTACTTTGTCGGTGGGTGTAGACCGTTTGGCCGTGGTCCATCGCGTCATGTCACCGATTGTTGGAACCATGTGGCCGTTCTTCACAGCTTCTTGCGGAACCCCTGATGGAGTGCCGTTTGGTTTTGCTCTAGTATCAAGAGAACCAGTTTTACTCAACCCATTTTTTAGAGGTCAGGGCAAAGACGCTAACAATATGTTCGTTGTAGGAACAACCGGTGCCGGTAAATCATTTGCCGTGTCAATGCTGATTCTGCGTCTCTTGCCCCTTGGTACTCGTTTCGTCTTGATCGATAAGACTGTAGACAAATTTGGTGCTTACCGCTTTATCACTGAACTGCTTGGTCCAGAGCTTTGTGCTTACATCGACCTTGGTCCAAGTTCTGGTTATATTCTAAATCCGTTTGATCTTGGCCCTGAAGACAAAGAAGGGGAGCCATCCGCTGATAAAATCAGTTCGCTGCTTTCTCTATTAGATTTAATGCTTGCCCCTGAAGGTAGGGAAGAGTTAAACGTTGAAGAAAAATCATTGTTAGATGGCTTGATTCGGGTTGCCTATATGGACGCTCACTTTAGGGGTGTCGTTCCGACAATGAGTGACTTGGCTCGAGTAACGGCTCAGGCTGCTGCCGATGAAGTAGATCCGCTGCAACGTGATCGTCTCCAGCAGTTTGCTCGAGGCCTCTCGCTGTTCACCAGAAGTGGTGCCTTCGGTGGTTTGGTTGACGGTCACACCAACGTTGATATTGAAAAATTATTCATCGTATTTGATACCAGAGAAGTGAATGAACCACGGCTTGAACGTATTGCTGTGTATATCTTGGCGGAGTTTATCCGCAGACGGGCAGCTGATTCTAAAGCGCGCGGTCAGCGTTTTGCTGCCATCATAGACGAAGCTGCCACGCTTATGAGGTTCAAGGCTGGAGCTAGACTACTCGACGATTTGTCTAGAAGAGCTAGGCACTACGGTATGATGTTGGTCACTATCACCCAGCAGTTGAAAGACTTCTTTAGGCAAGCTGAGCAGGCCGATTCGGTGGTTAAGAACTCGCACATGAAGATCATGCTCAGGCAAGATCCATCAGATTTGAGAATGCTCAAAGATACTCTAAGGTTAACAGATGCCGAGACTGTCGCCATTGAGAACTTCTCTCGCGATGAAGAAAAACGGCGCGATAGTCAATGCTTGCTAATTGTTGGTTCAGTACACGGCACCATCCGCCTAGTACCAAGCCCAATGGACTATTGGATCTGTACTTCTGAGCCAATTAAAGATATTCCTCGCAGACTCGATATGATTAAAGAGGTTAAGGCGAAGAATCCTAAGCTCTCGCACACTGATGCTTGCAGGCAGGCTGTGTACTATCTTGGCCTACAGCACGAGGGATAAAGTGGAAAAGCTCTTTCGTTTTAGTAAATGGTTCATCCTTTTTTGTGCCCTGTTGGTGGCTGCTAGACTGGCTCAACAGTATGTAGCAGATAAGGCGCTAGAAGAGCGGGCTGCTGTTATTGGCGAGCGTGTCTATGGTTGGCGCTGGCATAATCTCAGTGGCGATTTGCAGCTCAACAGTCAGGCTAAAGTAATTGAGGCTAAGGTTATAAAAAGAGGCCCGAATGACGGGCAAGTGCGCATTCAAGGCAATCAAGTCGTGATGGCGCCAGATAGAAACAGCAGTGTCACTAGCGGCGCCCAACAAAAAGGAGCAAACTCAGGAACGGTTGACCTCAAGCCCATCGAGAATAAACCTCTCGAAAGCAAGTTTACAGCCGTAATTACTCTCTACAAAGAAAAAGACAAGTGGCTTTTAGGCAAAGTGGAGGCTGAGTAGTTTATGTATTGGAGAGTCCAAAAAATAGGACCAGAGCAGCTAGTTAAGCTTTACGGTGTGCATTTGCTGTTGGTTTTCAGTTTATTAATCAATGGCTTTCTTTGGCTCAGTAGGCCGCAGAAATCTATGCCTACTGAAGTTAAGCAAGACGTAGAGACCTTTTCGCGCAAAGTTACTGGGCACTTGCTTGATACCAGTTATATTACTTGCGAAAATAACATGACCCAATTGCGTGAGGAGTTAGGGCCAACACTGGCTGCCAATCTCACTAATCAAGGAATATTGCCGAAGAATGCTCAGGATATGCACGCCCTTGTGCTTGATATGCAAGAGCGAAAACAAATATGCGCTGTGCGCATAGATCAAGTTCAAGTAAGTGAACCTAACCAGCAGGGGCTTATTCCGGTTCGGGTATCTGGTGTTTTTCAATACTTTATTGGTCAGAGAGCAGGCACAACTCAGCTCTTGCTCACTCAGTACCAAGATTTGTCGCCTAACTAAGAATGGTCATGAATACGTAAGTAAGAGAGGACATTTTGTTTTCAGGAATAGTGGAAGAAGTCGGTCAGGTGCTCGAAGTTAAAGACACTGCAGATGGCCGTTGGCTTAAGATTGGGGCAAAAGAAATACTTTCTGACGCCGCCATTGGCGAGTCAATTAGCTGCAGTGGCTGCTGTTTGACGGTAGTTGACTTCGGTGATCAGTGGTTTTGCGTCGAAGCGGTAATCGAGACTTTACGACGAACCAAGATTGGTGACCTTAAGGTTGGAAGCAAACTAAATCTCGAAAAAGCCCTGCGGGTGAGTGATCGCCTGGGAGGTCATATTGTCACAGGTCATATCGATACTGTGGGAAAAATCGCCAGCATAGTTGAAGAAGGCTTTTCTTATGTGGTTGAGGTCAATCTTGAGAGTCGTTGGGCTCCCTTCTTTGTCGAGAAAGGTTCAGTCGCGATGGATGGTGTTTCTCTAACAGTGGCGAATTGTGGTGATATTCCTGAAAAAGCAGAAGATGAGTTTTGGTTTAGGGTGGCTCTAATTCCTCATACTTGGAACGTAACTACGCTCGGGCAGCTCAAAGTGGGCTCCTCAGTCAATATTGAGACAGATATTATTGCCCGCTACGTGGCGCGCCTGACCAATACTAATCATAAATAAAGTTGATCAAACTGTTCCATCGCTGACCTTTCAGGGCTATGCTTTGTCTGTGCTTGGTATATGTGTAACGCGTATTTGGGGACCACATGGAAGCTGACTCTGAAATTTTTAATTCAATCGAAGAGGCCTTGGCTGACCTTCGAGCCGGAAAATTCGTCGTTGTGTCTGACGACGAGGGGCGCGAGAACGAAGGTGATTTGATTTGTGCTGCTGAGTTGGTTACTCCTGAAATGATCAACTTCATGGCGACCGAGGCAAGAGGCTGGATTTGCTTATCTTTGACCAGCGAGCGAGCGCGCGAGCTAGACTTGCCCATGATGGTGGCACGCAATACTGAATCACAGGGCACAGCTTTTACGATTACGGTCGACGCTGATTCTAAATTTGGTGTCACTACTGGTATCAGTGCCTATGATCGGGCAACGACAGTAAAAGTGGCTGTAGATCCACTTTCGCAGCCTGGTGACTTAAGGCGCCCCGGTCATATTTCACCCTTAATTGCTAAAGATGGCGGCGTGCTGCAGCGTGCCGGTCACACGGAGGCCGCGGTTGACTTAGCGAGGCTGGCGGGTTGCAACCCTTCTGGCGTGATTTGCGAAGTGATGAATGCCGATGGCACTATGTCACGGGTGCCGCAGTTACGTGAGTTCGCTACTAAGCATGGCATTAAGTTTGTCAATATCGCCCAATTGATTGCCTACCGGCTTGTTCGTGAGCGTTTTATTGTGCGCGAGGCCGAGTGCGAAATGCCATCGGCATACGGTACTTTCAAGCTCTATGCCTATCGCAATGTCCTAGATGGCAGCGAACACATTGCTGTGGTCAAAGGCGATGTGGTTGGTCAAAGTGACGTCATGATCAGGGTGCACTCTGAGTGTCTTACTGGTGATGTTTTTGCTAGTTTGCGCTGCGATTGCGGCCCACAGCTAGAAGCGGCTATGGCTCTCATTGCTAAAGAAGAGTGCGGCGTTTTGGTTTATTTGCGCCAAGAGGGGCGCGGCATTGGTTTGCTCAACAAGATCAAAGCCTACGCTCTGCAAGAAGCTGGACAAGATACAGTACAAGCCAATGAGTCATTAGGATTCAAGCCTGATCTTAGAGACTATGGAGTTGGTGCTCAAATTTTGAGCGATCTTGGTCTTTCATCTGTGCGCATTATCACTAACAATCCGAGAAAGATTGTGGGTCTTGAAGGTTACGGCCTAGAAGTGACCGGGCGAGTGAGTATGCCACCTTCGTGCAACAGTCATAACATGAAGTATCTGTTCACTAAGAAAGAGAAGCTTGGACACTGGCTTGAATTATCTGAAAACAAACAGACTGCAGTGAAAGAAAAAGAAAAGGAGAGCGGTAATGTCTAAAGGCGAACCTGAAGTTATTGAAGGGCGTTTGATTGCCACCGGTTTGCGTTTTGCAATCGTTGTCAGCCGCTTCAACGACTTCATTACCAAGCCCTTGCTTGATGGGGCTTTAGAGACTATTAAGCGCCATGGTGCTGATTTGACTGCTGTAGAAGTGATGTGGTGCCCTGGGGCATTTGAAATTCCACTAGTGGCCAAACAAGCTGCTTCGAGCGGTCGCTATGATGCAGTGATTTGTCTTGGGGCGGTTATTCGCGGCTCCACTGCTCACTTCGATTTCGTTGCTGGTCAGTCGGCCTCTGGGGTGGCTGCTGTGGCTTTAGAGACTGGCCTGCCAGTGATCAATGGCATACTTACTGTAGATTCTGAAGCAGCTGCCTGTGCCATTGAGATGGCGAACTTATTAGCTGCCATGAAGTCTCATGCTGAAATTAGCGATGCTGACAAAAGCGTGCGCCTAAAAAAGTAGCAGATAGGAGAGGTAGATTAGAGCGGATTTATCTTTCGTTTTGAACTTTTTGGCTTGCTTCATCGTTATTAGAGACGTAAGGGTGAAGCGAGGTGTGCAAAATGGCTAAGGGTATGAAAACGATGGCAGCAGCAGTGGCCTTAGCCATGCTCTTCTACTCTCTTCCTGCTGAATCTCGTGGTGGCCACGGTGGTGGAAGAGGAGCCGGCAGGGGAGTTGGTCTTGGTGGATTCGCAGGCGGAAGTTTAGGAGCAGGTGGTAGATTCGCTGCCGCTAGAGCTTCTGGACAAATGGGTGGTGGCCAGATGCGCCAGCGTTTCAGTGGTATGCAGGGGGGTATGCAGGGGGGCAGTTGGGGCGCCAATAGACCTGGTCAAGGGGCTGGTCAAGGGCTTGGTCAAAATTCGGGCCGAACATTCGGGCAAAGTCAGTCTTCTAATAATTCTTCTGCTGCTTCTAGCGGTCAGAGAGTCTGGAACTCGCCCAATTCTTATTCGAAGCATCGCGAAGGAACCACAGCTAATGGCGGCAGCTATGACCGCAATAAATCAGTTAGTGCTGGCAATGGTGAAGGTTACAACAAGTCTGTTGGTACAACGGGAACCACCGCTAATGGCGGTACTTACGACCGCAACAAATCGGTTTCTTACACTAAGGGTGAAGGCGTTACCAAGTCTGTAGAGACCACAGGAACCACGGCTAGTGGCGGCACTTATGACCGCAATAAGACAGTCAATGCTGGCAACGGTGAAGGCTATAACAAGACTGTTTCCACCACAGGAACCACGGCCAATGGTGGTACTTATGACCGCAATAAGACAGTCAATGCTGGTAACGGTGAAGGCTATAACAAGAACGTATCCACCACTGGCACCACAGCTAGTGGCGGCACTTATGACCGCAACAAGGCAGTCACTGCTGGCAACGGTGAAGGCTATAACAAGACTGTATCTACTACCGGCACAACTGCCGATGGTCGCACTTATGAGAAAACTCGTTCGACCCCAGTGCCAAAGCCACAAGAACCCACGTCTGAAACTGACACTAGTACTAGTGTTGCCGTTCCGCAGTAGCTTTATTTACAATCTAAAAGCTCTTTGATAATGAAGGCGACTCGTTGTGCTGCCGCTTGCACTGCCGGGATAATCTCGCTCTTGTCTAAAGTTTGTCTATATTCATTATTGGAAATGGCACGTATAGCTAGATTTGGGACGCCATGAATGGCTGCTACTTGGGCTATATAAGCGCTTTCCATATCTTCAGCGTCAACAGCGAAGTTGTCGCGGACAAAACTGAGTTGGTCTAAGCCTTTTGTCCAACCGTCTAGCGAGCCGACAACGCCAGCTATCATTTGCGGCTCTCTTGCTGCCAATTCTCGGGGCCAACCGGGCCCATTCCAACAAGTAAAACAAGCCTTTAGTTTTGCCGCACTAGCCAAACTTTTGTCAATTAGGCATTTGTCGCCATCTAGTTGATCGAGGCGCACGGCTGCGCCATCTTTTAAGTAGCGAATAGAAGTGGTGGCCATGAGCAATGTTCTGCGCACGGCCAGAGTTTCTTTTGAGCAGATAATTTTTGTAGCGGCACCAAGGACGATGTCGCCAGGAAGCAGAGTCTCATTGATGGCCCCGGCAGCTCCACCATGCAGTATAAAGTCGGGTCTAAGGCCCTTACAAAGGCCAATTAAGTGTTCACATGCGGCAGCTGCATTGGCTGGCCCGATGAACGAAATAATTACGGTAAGCTTCACGCCGGAAAGCTCAGCTGAATAAATTTGCCAAGGTGATTGCGAAATCAGTTTGAGCTGGGGAATGGCTTCTAGTAGTGGGGCGAGCTCAAAGGCTGTTGGCATGATAATGCCAATATGCTTGGGCTGATTGCTCTGGGGGTTTTCTTTCA
>LNEX01000450.1 GCA_001464165.1 bacterium Ga0077546 | reverse complement strand
TTATCAGCGCCTGAAGCAAGGGCTGATGACGAAAAAATCCAACCACCTTCTATAATTCTGGCAGCAGGAGCAGGCGGAATTCTTGGCCTGCTATCAGGCATTGTCGGAATTGGTGGAGGAGTATTTCTCAGTCCACTAATCATTTTCAAACACTGGGCAACAACAAAACAAACTGCTGCAATCTCGGCACTCTTTATAGTAGTCAATTCCATTAGTGGCTTGGCTGGTCGTTTTAGCGACGGAAGAGGTGAGATGATTCATCTCTTACCTTTTCTTTTAGTAGCGGCTCCGGCAGCAATTATTGGCTCTACCTACGGTGCCTCGAAATTCACTTCTAGAAATTTTTCAATCTAAAACTAAGCGGCGCGAAGCAATAATTTTGGCCGCACGTGCTTCTGCTTTGTCAGCTTCACTGCGACGATTTAAGGCCCTCAGGGCCTTTGCATATGGGAGCAAGGTATCAGGCAAAAGTATTACTTCACCATCAGGCTTGCTACTGCTATCCAACAATGCAATAGCTTGCTCCAGCACTGCGGCGGCTTCGGCAAATTTGCGCTCAGCCAGAAGCGTTCTGCCTAGCCAACTCTGACAATTCGCTAAAGCGTTCTTCTTGCCTGATTTCTCGCTATCGATATTAGAATAAGCTGGCAAAAACATACCATTTTCAATCGGCATATTGTGCTTGCCCGCTATAGAGACGTTGAGACCAGACTGCTTTAGAGCAATCGCCTCTCGCAAATATTTCTCCGCTTCAGCCTGCTTATTTTGCTCACTATTAACTACAGCCAGACTAAAAAGCACTTCACTTTCAGGATAGTGGTCTGCTTGTTTGAACTCTTGAGCGGCAGCCAGTGCCGCTTGTAACTTCTGCACCTTTAGTTCGCCCTTAAGCCCATAGGCTTCTTGCTTAAGTTGGTACCACTGCGGCATGATTGTTCGCACAGGCTGCGCTCCTATTGACGAGCAAAAGCTGAGACCAGTAAGACCTTGGCACAGAGAGGCCAAAGCGACAGCACACATCTTCTTTTTCAATCCGGCCATATAAGTTTCTCCCGTGTCCTGTGCCCAGTGCCGCGTAGATAGATTACAGGCTGCGAAAAAATTTTAGGGAGAAATTAAGTGCTACATGCCAACCCTTCAAAGTCGCTAGATTAACTAACTTCCCTCAGCGCGCCTCTTAATTGTTTGTGATTCAGGCCAGCTGAAATTTCCACTTATTGCACTGCCAATTGTCAGTCGCTTTATCGTTTTCCTTGCCCGCCAAGCAACGAATGGATTCTCGTCATCGGCCAGTGCCGCTAAAATATCGCAATCAACATTATGATTTTCAGCCAAGGCAAAACGCACATCGCAGCAAGAGTCGTGAGCCAAAGCCCAGAGTGTCTCTGCATCTGAACAATATTCAGTGAGGTCAATACGAGCGCCTAGATCACCGCTTAATGCATTGGCCTCTTGAACATTCGAATTCTCTCTTGCGTCGTTCATTTGCGCCTCGTAATCAGCAACTTCCACTCTTCCACTATGACAGCTATTGCCATTATGAGAGTAAGCAATAACAGGTATTTACTTAGGGGTTGGCCATAATTAACCGGTTTACAAGCGCAATATTTGCGCCAATCAAGCCTACTACGTCAAGTAATTTTTAGAAGCAAAAAAATTGAGAACAGGCAAAGAACAAGACAGACTGAGAAAAAATAGGTGAAGTTCGACAAACAAATTTAAAAAAGCCAAGGTGCGGAAGACCTATTTCTTCCGCACCCCTCAGATTCGATCATTTGCCACTCCGCACAAGCGCATCTTTCTCAGACTGGTCAGACTTTGCCGATTTCTCAGAGTTGAATTTCTCTGCGATGGGCTTCAACCAAGCAAAGGCATGAGAGCGGTAGTGCGGCCTGCAATCAAGCAGTCGTTCTACAGCTGCGCCGATGTCGCCTGGTTCAATTCCTGAGAAAAAGTCTTTCATCCACTGCACACCGCCACGCTCATTGCGACCGCGTTCTGCGTCAGTGGCAGCGATGCGACTGCCGTAAGAAACAACATTCCAGTGCGTCGGCACCACAGCACGAAAGGCTATCAATGCACGCTTGAGGTGGAATGGCGAAGTGACAACGTAAAGCTTACGAACAGCCACAGGGCCTTCGTTAGCGAAGTAGCGAGCAGCAACCAAAACGGCATTGCCGATGGTGTCTTGCGATTGATCTTCAAGAAAAATACGAGCAGCTGAAATGCCTTCGGCAAGAAGAATGGTCTTCATTGCTTCAGCTTCAGATGTGATGCCGACTTGCTTCCGACCGTCGCCGGAGAGAATCAAATTGACACGCGGGTGAGCTTTGCCAACCGAGCAGCAGCACGGACTCGCAAAACAGTGGTTCGGGCCGGTGTTCCGTCGCTGGCAATACCAGAGCCAAGCACAACGGCAACCTCCGAACCGAGATTGTTGTTATTCATTGTTTTGTCCTGTTCTCGAAAAGCAAAGCAATCAGCGATCGCCCTGAATCTCGTTCAAAATTTCAAAAACTAAAGTCTCGTTAGCAAGATCAACGCAAAAGCCGTATTAGCCCAGCACCGTAATTTAGGTGAAGCTGTGAAGCGCTTCCAGTTTGGGTGGAACTTGGCGGGGTTAAGTGGGGCTGCGGGAGATGTTTAAATGCTGGAGAAACCTAAGCTAAAAAGAGAAAGAAGTATTTGATACTCAGAGCTTATTGATTTGAATACTCATGATTCAAGCTAAAAGTAGTTAGTAAATTTGCTGACGCAACTGAGCCAACTATGTAGAGGCGCTAAAATCTAGCTTTACTGGCACAGGCACTCTTGACTACAGATGAAAATTGCAATCATGGGCACAGGCGGAGTAGGTGGGTTATTCGGCGCCAGGCTTGCTCAAGCGGGAATTGACGTTACTTTCATTGCCAGAGGGGCACACCTTGAAGCCATCAAAACCCATGGCTTGCAAGTAATCAGCCCAGATAGGGGAAATATTTTAATCAAAGACGCTCAGGCAGTCAGTGACCCCAAAAGTGTCGGCGTAGTTGACTATATCTTCCTCACAGTAAAGCTCTGGGACACAGATTCGGCAGTAGAACTAATCAAACCCATGGTCGGTGAGCACACCACAGTCATATCTTTTCAAAACGGCATTTCGCGCGATGATATCTTGAAAGCTAAGTTAGGAGCAGAGCATGTTCTCGGCGGCATTAGCTATGTGGGCGCCACAATTCAAGCTCCTGGGGTGATCGAACAGCGCGGCACAGTACAAAAACTAGTCTTTGGCGAGTACGGTGGCGCAAAAACAGCCCGAGTATTAGCTCTGCAGAAGGCCTGCGAGAGCGCAGCAATTGAAGTTATTGTGCCCGACGACATCGAAAAAGCACTGTGGGAGAAATTTGTTGTCTTGGTGGCGATGAGCTCTATCACTGCCTGTTGTCGCTCTTCCATTGGAGTGGTGAGAGAAAACCCCGAAACCAGGGCTCTGCTACAGGCTGTGATGAGTGAAGTAGTGGCAGTAGCGAAAGCCCGTGGTGTAGCAATTTCAGCAGATATTGTCGAGCGACAAATGGCGTATCTAGACAACTTGGGTCGAGAGGTCACGGCTTCCCTAGAACACGACCTGCGCCATGGCAATAAATTGGAGCTGCCTTGGTTAGCAGGAACAGTTGTCACCTTAGGCCGTGAGCTTAATGTACCAACTCCAGTGTGCAGCTTTGTCAGCGCCATTTTGTCGCCCTATATTGGTGGCTCCCGCAATCATTCGCGTGAGCCTGGCTAGGCTATCCCGGGCAGTACTGCGTCAGGTCAAAAGAGATGAAATCAGCCCTTACCAGCCGGTTGCGGCTGCAATCGCATTGCTTAGAGGCCAGAGCAAGCACTACTTTACAACTATATTCAATCTCACTTAAGCAATTTGGACTTAGATCCAAAAAGAAATCAAAGAACAGCAAAACTAACTAAACACTACTATTACTATGAAAACGAGCCTGCCAACTAAGCGCCCGGGCGCTGCCAATGTCACATCCCATCAAGCCCAAGCCCACGCCCACACCCAAACCCCGGCCCAAACCCAAACCGCAGCGAACAGCCGCCTCTTCAATGAAAATGACGAACCCCCAGTTCTCATCGTCGTTGATATGCAGTTAGAATTCAAAGCCAGCCGCGACCAACAGACCCAATATGCTGTAGCCAAAGAAATCAAGGCCGCAATTGCTCGCCAAGAAGCCATCATCTTTCTTCAATACGCAGACAGCAAATCTGCTACCTACCAGTCATTGCTTGCCCTTGTTGAAGGCTATCGATTCTTCACCATCCGCGAAAAAGAAACCGATGGTGGCGCTGCCGAAGTCTTTGAAGCCTGCATGGATGAAGGTTATTGGCCTGAAAACTTTCGCATTTGCGGAGTTAATGCCGATGGCTGCATCTTCGAAACCGTAGTGGGCCTCAGGGCTAAACTGCGCAACAGTCGCATCGAAGTGCTGCGCGCGGCCTGCCACACCGATAGCGGTTATACCAACTGGCCCAAGAAGTTCGCCAATCTGAAAAACGTTGCAGTGGTCTAACAATGCAAAAATTTGTCAGCAAAGCTTACATCAAGTCAGTGCATATACCTGCCATCAGCTAGCCCAGAAAATTATCTTACTGTTCTCTCGGCTTCGGCCAGGGGTAATGGTTTGATAATTTTTTGCAGAGCAGGTACTACAACACACAGTAACTCAAGCAAAAAAACAAGCTAAAAAAGATGCAAGAACGTACACTCCAATTTGACTTGAAGTGACGCTCTCGCTCAAAAAAATCAGCTGCCTCTAGGTTTTTGTTTTTCTGTAGATGTTCCAGAAGCGATAAGCCAGACAGGGTGTCAATCCAGCTAGCCAGCCCAAGTAGTAAGTGCTAGCCAATGGTTCACCCCAAATCAGGTAGCCGAGCGGCTGCGTGCCAATCAGAAACAGCATTAGGGCGGGAAAGGCCCAAGTTGGATGGCGTCGAGCCAAAGAAAACAGGCCCACGAAAGCAGCAATTGCCACCAATGCCCCGAACAAAAAAATTAGGTGTATATGCACGCATTTCTCCTGAAAGAGAGAAAAAAGAAGTGACCTCGACGAACATTTCCGCCGAGGTCACCGTTCTTATTGGCTGCGGTTCTATAGGCTGAGACTTCTGCCCTGGAGCAAAAGCAGCTTAGTCACCGCTTACTTGCCGCTGACGATCTTCTTGGTGACCGGATGGGCCAAGACAATGATGTTGATCAAAGTCAGCATCACGCCAAAACACAGCAACCAAACCAGCAGGCTGGCCTGGTTCATCACCAGATTGAAGATCAAGTACGGCACAGAGACGAGGGTCAGCGCCTTGAGCAAATCGAGCTCATTGGCTGTGCCACTGCGACGCAACAGAGGCACGCGGTCAAGGGCGTCGTAGACACCGTTGAAAAGGCCGAAGAAGCGCCGCTTGGTGGCAATCGGCTTCAGTGGAGCCGACGTGTTGAACAATTGCTTGTTCGATTGGTAGCGCAGCCAAAAGATGGCAGCAGCAAGGCCGAGATTTGCCACCACGAGCAAACCGGCCAATAGGGTCAAGGTCATTTTTCTATCCTAGGTTACAGTTTCTGCCTCCAACCGCGCTTTTCCAGATTACGGAAATTGGCGTGGTTGGCTATTGAGACGAGATATTGAGCGAGATAGAGCAGCTCGCAATCATCGACCTCTCCATTGAACTCGGCGATGTAAACCACCGAGCCAAAGTTACGCTCACTCTTTTGCGGAGTGTCGTCGACGATCAGCGTGCGCTCAGGGTTGAAACCCTTCTTGCGCACTTTCTTCAGGTCTTTGATGAAGTACTCTTGATGGCTCTCGTGGTCGAAACGACGAGTGCACCGATTAGAACTCCAGACAAAGAGTGGCGCAGGAAAATCAGCGAAGATCAGCTCGACCGTTGGTTCGACGTAGAGAGAACCGGCCGATGACCAGACAGCGAGGTCGTAGTATTGCCCCACGATGGCGAGAAATTGATCGAGGAAAGGCCGACGATAAACCTGATGGCGAAAGCTTCCGACTACATAGTCGGGGGTGAGGCCAGGCGGTTGCGGCTTGTTTACCTCAACGGTGTAAACCAGCGTTTCATCCAAGTCAAGGATGAGCAGCGCCTTAGGCAGCGGCGGTGTCTGCGGGTGCGGAGCTGGGGGCAACTGCGGGCACGCTTGCGTTGGCGATGGCTGCAGCGTCAACAACTGCTGCAGGAGCAGTTGCTGGGCCGCTGTCAGTGGCCTCGGGGGAGACTTCTGGGGACGACTCTGAGTTGGCAGCATAATACTTTTTCTCCTTGAGAATTATGCTTACGGCATCGTGCACGAGATAGCGCACGTCCTTGCCTTCAGCTATCCAACGACGAATCAAGGTGCTCGAAACTTCGTTGGCCGGGCAGTCGAGAATGACTAGATCTGCTTCCGGCAACTCCTGCTGCCAATGAGCAAGCAGAGCGGCATCAGTCGTTGCCCGAGGGGAAACGACAAGACGGCAGAGCGAGAGAAACTCTTGGCGGCGATCGTAGTTTTTGAGCACGACGAGATTGTCTTCGCCGATGATGAAATTGAGACGAACTGTCGGTCCGTGCAGGGCAGCAAGCTGTTTGAGAGTATCAATCGTCCAGGTCACACCTTGGCGATCGATTTCCAAACGAGAAGCTTCGAAGAGCGGATTGTCAGCGACAGCTGCGGCCACCATTTCGAAGCGCTGCTCTTTATCGAGCATGCCTGCTTTCTTATGTGGTGGTTGACCAGAGGGCACGAAAAGAACCCGATCAATCTGCAGCTGGTCGACGGCGCATTGAGCGACCATCAAATGGCGAGAATGAATCGGGTTGAAAGCACCGCCCATGATGCCTAGATTTTTTATGGTTTCGTTTTTAGACATGACAACCTCCTGTTTGGTTAGGTCTTAAAGCCAAAAAAAACCTCCGGGGCCATGCTTAGTGCACGGTCCCGGAGGCGCAGAGCAAATGCTCTGACTTTTTATCGGCGTAACCCGTTCCTACAGCGAGGAAGGCTTACTTCTTGGCGGCGACCGTCTCGGTGGAGCTGGTCACGCCGAGGGAGACCGCCGCGGTGACGCCGGCCTTCTCAGTGGTGTCGCCTTCGGTGGCGCTCACCGAAAGGGTGGCTTCGGCGCTGACCGAGCGATTGTCGGCGTCGCCGAGTTCGCTCTGAGCAGTGCTGGTCGCGAGGTCGAGGACCTTGCCGAGGTTGGCTTCGCGCGTGGCCTTCTTGGCGGCGGCGGCGCTGTTGTTGCCGGAGTTGGCGGGGGTCTTGGTGTTGCTGGCGCTCATAATTGTTTTCCTTTGAGATTTAGTCTGGATAGACCATGCCTTTGGTAAGGCATTTGGGTGATTTGGGAATTCGCATACCCAGACACCGCATGGTGCCTGGGCTTAACAGAAAGCTGAGTCTTCACTCAGCCCAGTAATCAGCAGAATGTCCGCCGATTACTTCTTGGTGTTCGCCATCAGCTCCCACTTGCCGTCACCCTTGAGGGTGAGCGACTGGTCGTGGAAACCGTCCAGGGAAGGACGGTGGCCGACAGAAACGTAGGTCGCGCCGATCGTCTGCAGAGTGCGGTAAAGCAGCTCTTCGTTGGCGATGTCGAGGGCGCTTGTGGCTTCGTCAAGGAAGACGAACTTGGGACGCGCGATCAGCAGGCGGGCAAAGGCCAAACGC
>LNEX01000449.1 GCA_001464165.1 bacterium Ga0077546 | reverse complement strand
GGCGGATGGCAGAGAGGTCGATTGCGCCTGCCTGTAGAGCAGGACTGTAACAAGCACGTAGGTTCAAATCCTACTCCGACGCTTTTTTATATTCTTAATAGTGCTAAACTAGCGCTTCACCTGCAATCATGCATTTGGGAGAAGCATATCGTGGCCTTGAGTCTTAAGGAATTGATTCAGAATATTATGATGGAGCATCATGTTCTTTTGCGAAGAGAACTACCGCGCCTTGAGTTGCTCCTGGGCGAAATTGTCGCTGAGTATTGTGCCCAGAATCAAAAGTTAAGTGAAGCGTTTGAGACTTTCAAAAAAGTAAAGTGCAAAATTGAGATTCACCTAGGTGACGAAGAACAGTTTCTTTTTCCCGCTTGTCTTAAACTCGAAAATGGAGAAGAGGCTGATCAAGTAGGTGATGAAGTGAACGCTGGTCCTAATCTTCTAGAGCGCTTAGTTGAGATGGAAAGCGAGCATGAGAATTCGGGTAAGGCTTTTGAGGCGATATTGGCTGTAGTGAATTCCGTTGCGGTCACAGAGGATAATGCTGACGGAATTTGCCATCAGTTTGCTGACGGCCTTGCTGCCGTTATTGCTGATTTGAAAGTGCACGTGCAGAAGGAAAATGAGCAAGTGCATCCGCGCGCAAGGCAGTTGCTGTCTGCGGTTTAAGTAGTCTAGATTAATTTGTGTCTGTGAGTTTTTAGTTTTTCCTTTCTCCTTCTCAGTGTGTTTGTGAAATTTCGGAACAGGTAGGAATCGAACCTACTAGGCTTTTTGCCCGACTCTCTAGCAAAGAGTTTGCCCCCATGGGCCACTGTTCCAAAAAAAAGGAGACGGTATGGACTTGCACCTACAACCCTGTCGGGCACTTGTTTTCAAGACAAGCTCCTCATCTAGCCGGATCGTCTCCAAAATATAGTTTAAAAATTTAGTTCAAAAAAGAGAATGGCACCAGTGACGGAATTCGAATCCGCATTACTCCCGTGACAGGGGAGCGTCCTAAACCGTTAGACGACACCGGTATAAAGTGTACTGATGGATTTGCACCATCGCATGACTGGTTTGCAATCAGTTGCCTTGCTGTCTTGGCTAAGTACACAGAGCTGGCTAAAAACGCATTGAAAAAATGGTGGCCGAGGATTGAATCGAACAACCGCTACAACTCTTATCGGGAGCTTGTTTTACCACTAAACTACACGGCCATCGATCGAGATAATATGTCTCGAATCGCGCGTTATTGCCGCTCATTGTTGACCGTCGCCGCCTCGGCACAAATCTCTCAAACGCGAGACTGGACCTGCGAAGACGGCTATATAATTCGTGGACTAATTTTTGTTGAGGTTTCATTTCCAAATACTCCTAAGGCATTCATTTCACACGCATTTATTGCGCAGACGTCTGCTGACGACCAGCAAGGCTGGGAGCCACTCATCTGTCTATCTGAATGTTGGAGAACCGCTTTCATTGGAAATAATTTCCTGTAACTTTCAACTTTTTTCAGCATAACACAGCTCCGTAAATACGCAAAATAATTTGTGAATGTAATTTTGCAAATCAAATTGCATCTTCGAAAATTGGTTCCACTAGCTGGATTTGCACCAACATCGCTCCAGTTATGAGCTGAATGTCTTACTGTTAGACGATAGTGGAGAATGGCTGCGCTACCTGGGTTCGAACCAGGGACAATCCACTTAACGGGCGGACGCTCTACCAACTGAGAAACGCTTTAGAAGAACGTTGCCCATCCAGTAGACCACGTGCGCGTATATCGCTGCGAGAACCGCAGCAATAGCCTCTGCTGGTGCAGCAGAGAAATGGAGCCCAAGGCGTGGTAATGCTCCCGCTACCTGTCGCTTACAAGGCGACTGCTCTGCTTTTGAGCTACATGGGCAAATATGCAATTGAGAAATGGTGGAGTCTAAGGGCTTTGCACCCTTCACTTTCGGGTGCAAACCGAGAGTTTTTCTGACTAAACTAAGACCCCAGGCATTAGGCGCTGGTGGACGTCGCTCGGGCAGTGCTGGTTGTAAAAATAACATGGTGATTTGAACTCATAATAGGTGTGACAAAACGAACGATAGAGCAATTGCCTCTATCACTATTCCGTTTCATAATCCCTATCATGGTCTTCACTTTATTCACCTTAGCTAGCTTGGAAGGCTAGAGCACAACCAATGTGCCAATCCCGCGAACAAAAAGTTGTGCAACGAATTGCACGACCGTTTTTTCAATATACCACGAGCAAAAGAAAATGCAACAGCGATTTTCAAATCTTCATGCTTTTCTCTTCGGCCTACTCTCGGCCTGTGCTGTAAGCGGATTGTCTGGCCAAGAATGTTTTGGATAGCGAGCTTTCAGATCTTTCTTCACTTCACTGTAAGTGTTCTTCCAGAAGCTAGCTAGATCTGGTGTAATCTGTTGCACTCTATAATTTGGTGCTAGTAAATGCATCAAGACTGGCTGCCTCGACCTTGCCACTTTTGGTGTTTCAGTCATGCCGAAAATTTCTTGGATTCGCACCGCCAATACTGGTGCCTTGCCTTCTTCGTAGTGCAGTTTAATTTGATTGCCACTTGGTACTGGTATTTGTGCTGGTGCTTCTTGTTCGATTGCAGTGAGTTGTTCGTGGCTTAACTGTGATTGCAGAATCGATGTGAATGAGTGTGATTTTAGTTCCGCAAGACTGGCAGAACCCATGCACCATAGTGGCAATAGGTCGCGCCAAGGTTCGGCTGAAAACTCTGGTAAGTCAAGCTCTGGCATATTCTCACGCAGGCAGTTTATGCGAGCTAGATATTGTTTAGCATTGTCATCCACAAGGGCCGCAACGTCAACATTTGCTGCACTTAGTGCCTTGGCTAGAATTTCTCCTGGGTCGATATCTTGTGGAAGCGCTGCCACTTTTTCTTCAATAACCAAATCACAAAATCTTGTGCATTTTGATGCCACCACTTTCTCTCGAATGGTGTCATAAGACACGTCTATGCTAGTTGCCAGATGCGACTTCGGTAGCCAGCTTTTGTCAATAGCCGAGGCTTGCCTTACTGTTGCATCTGATTGACCAGTCTCTATTAGTTCGACAGCCACAAATAATTCTGCATCGGTTACTGCTGAGTCGTTTGATAGTTTGACTCCGCGACCACCGACCATAATTGCCGTTTTGCCACCAGGTTCTCTTCGCTTGCATATACGATCGCTAAATGCCACCATAATAGCGCGCATAACTGATTGGTCTGATTGTTGCTCGGTTACAGCAGAGGTGGAAAAATCACTAAGAAGCCGGGCCAGTTGTTCGGCCGCTCGCAGAATTTGCTTGGCCGGATTTACCATTAGTTCACCGGCAAATGAGTGTTTGTGCCCGTGCTCTGCAAATTCTTTTAGTGCCCAAACTCTATCTAAGACGTCAGATTCTGATTTGTGTTTGGCGCCAGTGTTTTCGCTAGAGCGCCGGAGCGGATCGCGCTCTGAGAGCATTGCCGCGCACAGCGCAGTATCTTTCAGTTGACCTAAGGTTGCTCCTTCTACGAGCAAGCGCGCCAGTCTCGGTTGCAATGGCAGTTGAGCCATTTTGCGACCAAGTTCAGTGAGACTGCCGTTTTCTAAGGCATCAAGCCGGTCAAGTAACTCTAATGCGCGACTGAGGCTGGCCGGTGGTGGTGCTTCGAACCATGAAAACGATTGCAGATCTTTTTCTCCCCAGGCCAGAAGCTGAAGGGCGCATTCAGATAAATCAACTCGCTCAATCTCGGGTGAGTTGAAAGCTGACATCGATTTGTGCTCGCGCTCTGTCCAAAGTCTTAGGCAGTCACCGCTGGCGGTGCGGCCCGCGCGACCAGCCCGTTGGTCTGCCGATGCTTGAGAAATGCGTTCAAGGCCGAGACGATTTAGTCCGAGCCTTGTATCGAGCCTGTTGACTCTTGCCATGCCGCTGTCGACAACGGCAGTAATTCCGTCAATGGTCAGTGATGTTTCAGCAATATTGGTAGCAAGCACTACTTTGCGCTGAGCCGATTGATTTAGCACGCGCTGCTGTTCTTCTAATGGTAAGTCACCATATAAAGGAAGTAGCAAAAGATTTTCGCGCTCGGCAATTGGTTCAAGTAACTGTTGGGTCTTGCGAATTTCGCCCACACCAGGAAGAAATGCAAGTATGTGGCCGTCGCTTGCGGCAAGCATTTTCTTGACGCCATCGCTAACTGTCTGCTCAAGGTTTACTGCAGATGGTTGAAATGAAAGATATTCGATATTGACTGGATAGGCGCGGCCGGGGCTTTGCACCACCGGACAGTTTGACAGATAGCGGCTTACTGGTTCGGCGTCAAGAGTGGCAGACATTACTATGATTTTCAGATCTGGACGCAGTTCGTTGCGTACTTGCCTCACTAGTGCTAGAGCAAGATCGCTGTCAAGATTGCGCTCGTGAAATTCGTCAAAAATTACTACCGCTGTATTTTCAAGCATTGGATCTTTTTGCAAGCGTCTGAGAAAAACCCCTTCTGTACAAACCACTATTCGCGTGCGCGCTGATACTTTGCTCTCGTGGCGAACCTGGTAGCCGATTTCTTCACCGACCTTGGTGCCGCGCTCGTCTGATATGCGAGTGGCTGCTGCTCTGGCTGCGACCCGACGCGGTTGCAGTACTACTATTTGGCCTTGGGTGCTCTGATTTGTCCTATTCGTGAGCTCGGCTAACCCGGCATCAAGCACCGCTGGCGGAACTCTAGTGGTCTTTCCTGCGCCAGGTGCTGCAATCAGGACTAGAGCACCTGTATCTGTGCTTGTCAGGCCGGAAATTACCTCTGGCAAAACATCATCGATGGGTAGGTGCTTGATTGGTGTTTCCTCTAGGTTTGGAGCGTGGCCTAAATGTCGCCTGGTCATCGCCTGGTCATTACAAGCTCCATGCAAGATCCTAGCAGGTCTATCGTTGCCTGTATGAGCAAATTTGGGGTAGCATGTGACAATGTCGGGGTGAGTGCGTTGAAGGCTGAGGTTGCATGAAAATTACAGTTCTGCCAATCTTGATTCTATCTTCTTTGATTTGGACTGCGCAGCCTGCGGTGGCGTCTGATTCTAAGAAAGTTAAACCCTCGCCAAGTCTTCCATCTATGACTGCTAAGAAGTCTGATTACCTTCCCTTATTGAAAAGGTTGAAGGATGAAGTGCGCCAAGGTAATGATGCTTCGGCTAAATCTATTATCAAGCAGCTGGGTGCAGTAAGAGGCGCAGCCAATGCTGAAGAGAAAAGTGAGCTGTCACAAACGGCTGACTTTTTGATTGGAAAGGAAAAGTGGGACCTAGCAAAGCTATATTTAGAACAGTTGCCCATGGCGGAACCGGGTTGGGGATATGTGCTAATTAAGCACATGTGTTCGGAGTGTAAGAATGATGCCACCGCCCTTGATGCTATCGATAATTGGATAAAGGCGCGATATCCATTCAATGAAGAGTATTGGTGGCGACTGCGTATGACTTTCGCCGAAGAGGCCGGAAGACGAAAGCAAATCTTGGCAGATTTTGCTAAGCAAGTTAAAGACAAGCCCGATGATGTTCGTCGCTTGAAGTGGTTTATTCTGGCCAGCGATGATTCGGCCGAGAAATCGGATATTCACTGGATCTGCGAAGTTGTGCAGCCCAAGCTTGCTTATCGCAACTACCAAGTGGCTGAATGGTTGCACATGAGACATCCGGCTGAAGCGATTTTCTACTTGAAGCGTGCTCAAACTATTCCATTCTCTCCTCAAGACGAAGAGGAAATCAAAAACTTTCTGCTGCGATATTCTGCTCTACCAGCTAATTTAAGCTCTGTTCCGCAGGTCAAGCATTTTAGTGTGTGGGTGCGCTCAATGCTCGCTGAGTGCTATCAGAAAGTTGGGCAGAGCAAAGAGGCTCAGTCTATTCTTTTACAATTGTCGAAAGAATCTGGTGGTCAAGTTCCGACTTACGCTCTGTCGCAACTGGCCGGGCAAATTCAAGCTGCTACTCCGACGCGACCTCTTGAGCAGCAGATAAAGGCAGCAGAAGTTAAGAACGAAGATTCAATTGACTATTGGCGTGGTCGAGCTGATTATTATAGAGGGCGTAAAGAGACTGAACAAGAGCGTTCAGCTTGGCTGCGAGCGTTGAAGTTGGCCAAGTCAAAGCTAGAAAACTCAAAGCAAGCAAACTTAAAGCAAGACCAGAGTGCTCAATTTTACTTGCCGATGATCGTGTCATCTTATGCTCTGTTTTTGCGCCGCCATGAAAGTGAACAGGCTGCAATTAAGTTTATCTGGAGTGAGTTTGATGCGGCTTCTAAACCTAATTCTAGTTTTAGTTCGAGCTTAGAGTATCGCACCAAGCTTGTGCGTGATCTTGAGCAGACTTATGAAACCGATCAGACTGGTTATCTATCTCCAGTTGATGAGCGTTTGTGGCAGATGCTGAAGCAGGCCAATACCTGGAGCTACACAGAAGAACGCATATTGTGGCGTATGGCGCGCAATGCAAAGCCTGAGCAACGGCAGCAACTGTGGAAGCGAGCAGAAGGGCTAGCTCTAGGCAATGCCAGTAGAGAATTGACACTAGGTTGGATTTTAAACCGATGCCAGGAAGCGAAACGTTCAATTCCTTTGCTTCTGGCTGCATCTAAGAGCAACGATAAAGACCTGAAGCAGCGTTCGCAATTTACTCTTTTCGAAAGTTATCTGGATGTTTTTGACTGGCGGCGCGCAGAGGAAATTTGGCCAGCTGCATCTCTGCGATTAACAAGCGAAGAAAAACCAGATTGGCTGTCGCGAATAGCCGTTGCTGCGGCCCGGGTCGGAGACAAAGATAATTCTTTGCGTCTTTGGCAAGTAAAAGACTCTATTGATCTAAGCGCGCTCAATAATCTTGATGAGATGATCAAGTATGGAATGAAGGATAAGCTGATAAATTATTATCGTGAGTTGAAGAAGTCGAAGCCGAAGTCGACCGTTCCCGATGAGGCACTTCGCAAGCTAGTTGGTTGATCCTTGGACACGTTCATGACCGTTGGAAGTTTGCGGGTAAGGGCTATTGAGGATGCGCGTGCTTGCGATTGATGGGTAAGTTCATTCCTCCCGATCGCGCATCCACAGCCATCGTTTCCCTTTTTCGGTTAGTCGATAGCGTTGGAGTTGGCTTTTGGGTTGATTGGGAATGGTCATTTCTATGTAGCCTCTTTTTAGGGCCGGAAGAAGATATGACTTTCTGAAATGTTCTGCGTGCCTTAGTCCGAGAGCTAACTGCAGCTTTTGCCTACTCATTTCTCCTTTTATGGCTTTGAGCATGGCGGTGACTTCCGCTGTGACTTCCGCGGTGACTTCCGCGGTGACTTCCGCGGTGACTTCCGCTGTGACTTCCGCGGTGACTTCCGCGGTGACTTCCGTTGTCCGGTAGCTTCCCCGGTAGCTTCCCCGGTAACTTCCGCGTTGACTTCCGCGGTGACTTCCGCGGTGACTTCCGCGGTGACTTCCGCGGTGACTTCCGCGGTGACTTCCGCGGTGACTTCCCCGGTAACTTCCCCGGTCGACTGCGGATGGCAGGCTAGCCGCACTACCAAAGAAGTGCGTTCGTCGTCAGTCTCGAAAACTGGCGCTGGTGAGCCATTGGCCATCATCACTTTGATGATTTTGGGGACCCCGGTGGCTCTACCATCGGTCAAGTCTAGCTCCTTTAAAAATTCGCCGATGCGTCTGTTGCGGTAGCGGCGACTGATTGCTCGACCGGCTTGCAAGTCCTCTAGTTTGATAGATCGATCTGGGCCAGGATAGCTAATTACGATCAATTCATCCTGACCGATTCTTACTTCGATTGGTTCGCGCTGCTCGTAAGAGCGATGATACACGGCGTTTACCAGAGCCTCTTCCAATGCCGCGAAAGGGAAATTCCAAAAGCGCTGCGCTTCGGCCTGATGGGCATGTTTGACAACTGTCTCATGTAAGTAGTTGCGCTGAATGTAGTCTAATGCCTCTTTGGTCATGCGGGAGATAGGACCTTTGAAGGTCTTTTTGAATCAGTCACAGTTTGGACCCGCTTTCGTCACCAATCAGTTTGACTTTGAGATTAAGTTAGTTGCATGAGGCACAAGCGTTTTCTTTTTTTGAGGTTTTTACTATGCAAACTGAGATGCAGACAAATTACAGATTTGTGAGCACAAGCAATGACGGTAATCTCCCAATCAATTCGACCGGCGCAACCGGTGAGACAGAGCTACCGACGATTGCAGTTGGTGTCTCAGCAATAGCTAATTGCCTAGGCGTAGGAGAGCTTGCCGATGCAGGGCGTACAGCTTGTCCAGCAGTTGCCGTAGGCGCCTGTTCAACTGTTACAACAGCTACCATGTCGCGGTATGTTGATGGACGGATAGATTCTTTTGAAGAAGCCACCATTCTAAGACATAATCAGGCTCTTGTTGATTTGCCAAAAATGGTCAGAGAGGCATCCGATCGAGGCGAAAGCACAATAGTTATTGATTGCCGAGCATATTATCGTAATTTTTCTTATCCGCAGTTAAATTACCCTTCTGCCTCTGAGGTTTTGCGAGTGGTTGCGGCGATTGAAGCCCAAGGTTTCACAGCAGTTCTTGAACCAGTCAACCAAGGGCGTGGTAGGTGCGAAGAGAATTCTCATTCTGCTTTATATCAGTTGAAAGCTTGCTTTACCAAGTTGGACTCACACTAGTCACGACTTGGTCACGCCTCGGTCACCAATCGGTTTGACTTCGAGTTTAATTTAGTTGCATGAGGCGCTGGCACTTTCTTCTATTTGAGGTCTTTCTATGCATTCTGAAATTCAGCAGCAAGACAACGTTGAAATCGTAACTGAACAGCCCGACTCTACTGGCAGCAGGCTAGTTGAGGATGCTTATAGTCGCAGCCCGCTGGAGAAGCGCACTGAGCCCCTGAACCAGGTTGATTCGAGTGATGAGCTTTCGCTTCTTGATAGGCTGCCTGAAGTAGCTAAAGAAGCAGCAGCGAATGGTAAAAGCTCTGTCTTGATAGGTACCGGCCGCGGAGAAATGGTCGGGGCATTTCTTCCCAGATTTGAAAGCGAGCAGTTGGATGCACAAGTTAAGCGTGTTGAAGCGCTGGGCTTTGATGCCCAAGTTCGCTGGCTTGAAAATGGTGCTGGAACCGGATTTGTATATGAATTGTCTGCCTCGTGGGACGCTGAGCATCATCCAGAGCTTGCGCAGGTTACTGCTGCTGCCATGCAAGAGAAAGCCGAGGAACTGGCTGCTAAGAAAGAGACATTGGACCGGTGTGACAATTTATTTGCTATCGATGCTGCCACCGCCCTCGATCAAAATAGATTGCCTGAAGCCTCAAGATTGATCAAAGACTGCGGTGTGGAATCTACAGGCCTCTTTGTTAATGCCGGCAAGTTTCAACAGTTCGTTGAGTCTGTATCTGCCAACGAGGAAAAAGGAAAAGGTTTGGACGTAACCTTGAAATATGGTGTTGGACGCGGCACGGCTTTCTATCTAGCCGGCATTGAAATCAAATAAGTAGAAGAATTTATCCGTAATAATTTTCATCGGTAAAAGTCTTTACGGCATTGCCCCGCTCTAAGTTTGTATGTTGCAGCTGTAGCTGTTTGCGCGCACCGGCTTGTTTACTCTCGTTTGCTACTTGCAGCTTACGTTTGAGACGTTCAATTGCTAGTTTGCGATTGCCATTTTGCGAGCGCTGATCTTGACTAACAGCAATCAGACCCGTGGGAATGTGAGTGGCTCTTACTGCCGACTCAGTTTTGTTTACGTGTTGTCCTCCTGGGCCTGATGCTCGGCAGGTGTCAATGCGCACGTCTTGTTGGTGTTTGTACGCTGACAAACCAGTTTTTGCGCCGATGATTTGGTCTGTAAGCACTGTCACCAATCCACTTGATTGTGCCTACCCAGTCGTGTAGCCAATTGGGAATTTCGCCCTCTGGCATTGAGAACAGTAGCGATTGAAAAGTCTCACTTCTTTTCCCCTCTACAGCTTCGACTAGTTGCAGTTCTGTATTTTTGTGCCTGGCCTCGGCCGCAATCAGCTTTGCCACTTTTGCCACCACCAAGCAACACTCATCGGGGCCAAGGCCGGCACTAATCTGTAACCATGTCATCTTCTTATAGCTCCAGTCTTGTATGTAATTATTGGGGCGAAGGTGGCAATTACTGTGATCAAATCAGCATTGACTAAGTCAGCAACCACAATGTCTATATCTTTATAAGCTTGTGGTGCTTCTTCGTAGAGCAGGGCGCGGTCTTCGCAGATGACGCGACCACCAAGCTCGGTGCGCTTAAGGCTCTCTTTTGTATAGCGCGGCTCTAGTTTGCCTCGACATTCGGAACGCTTCCATTTGCGACCGGCGCCGTGCGCTAATGTGGCGAGATTTTCACTTTGTTCGCCGTTGGCTATAACTAGATAGCTGAGAGTGCCCCGTGAGCCTGGGATAATTACTGGGCCTTGATCGGACGGTGCCGCACCTTTGCGGTGCAGCCAAGTTGTTGTAGAATGTGCTGCAGTATATGTTGCAGCTGGCAGCACACAGTTGTGGCAGACATCGAGAATGTGCTCTCCATGTGTGTTGAGTGCGTTCATAAACTTATTGGCAATAATTTCTCTGTTTAGCTTAGCCCACTTCACTGCATCGTTATGTTGGCTTAGGTAGTATTCTCCTTCTTTCGAGTTGGCCTTGAGGGCGCCGTTGCCAAAATGCTTTTGATGGCCTCGGAGGATATGTTCTCCCAAGCCGCGTGAGCCACTATGGACAAGGAGGTAGAGTGAGTCTTTGCTCAGCTCCATTTCCGCAAACAAAGAAGGCTCGACTATTGACTGTAGCTTTTGTAGCTCAGCAAAATGATTGCCGCCGCCAATGGTGCCCAATGAATTGTCGAAGTTTGATGATGCTAGTCCAATAGCGTGAAGCATTTCTTCGTAGTCGCCAGTTGTTTCATTGCTGCTATTGCCATTATTTGCAGCTCTATTCTTGTTTTCGCTTGATTCAATGGCGCCAAGTTTCTTTGTCCAGCTGTCTAATTTGCATTGCGACTTGTGTAGCTTAGTTTGCCAGAAGCCCATGCCACAGCCGATGTCGTTGCCGACTAGGTGTGGATAGATTAGCCCCTGGCAGGCAAAGACAGCACCGATTGGTGTGTCTTTGCCTGGGTGGAGATCGGGCATGCCTACTGCTTGGCTCATACCAGGCAGCAGGGCTGTCTGGTTGAGCTGTTCAATGGCATTGCCCTCAATCCAGTTTTTGGACGAAGCAATTATTTTAATTGTCATATGTGGCCTTTCTTTTTCTAGTTTAAATTATCTAGTTGTGTTATTTCCATTTTCTGGCTGCCATTCAATCAAGAAAAGCAACTGCTTCTGTTCGGGCTTCAGTATTCATCAAGACTCGGTGCCAGTCTTCGAGCACAATTGTGGCGTGGTCGGGGTGTCTGATTGCGCCTCTGACAAACACACCAGCATTTCTTACCATCTGCCTCCAGTAGAGGTGTCTTGCTGGTTTGTCTCTAGCGATTAGTGCTTTGTATTGAGATTCGGTCAATCCTTGTGGATAACGGCTGCATACCATCACCATTTCGCCGCGTGTGCGATAAGCAAATTGGGCGATGTGGGCTTTGCTGCCATTGCCGCGTACAAGAGGCTCTTGCGAGCGTACAAGGTTAGCTGGCACCACTAGCGATGCTGGTATGAAGAACCATTCTCCCTGGCGTCTGAATGCTTTTGTTTTGCGACGATTGCGTTTCTCTTCGCTCAGGCCTACTTCTTTGTGCAAGATTTCTTTGGGTTTAAGTGATGCTTTGGCAGCTGCTACTGTAGAGACACCCTCTACTGCAGCAACAAAGAGATGACGTTCATCATGGCCGCAAAGGAAGTGCTCTTTGTTGACAGAAATTCCGTCGCTATCTAGCTGTCTAGAGAGCAGCAGTAAATGCCTGTCTTGTGGGCGCACTTCGATTATTGAAAGTTCCAGGTTTGTTAGCGCCTCTTTGCGAATTGAGACCTCGAAAATTTCTACTCCTTTTTTTGTGATTATATCGAGGCGTACTGGGGCTGTTTGGCGCATTCTTCTTTGGCGCACAAGCTCATCTACTGCTAGGTGGATTGAGACATCGGCGCCTATTTTCTCGAAAGATTTATGCAAGTTGGCAAACATATATTTCTCCAAATGCTCGCAGCAAAGTAGCTCGCTGCCAGCGAGTTAACGTGATGTTTTGAAGCGTATGCGTCGGGACATACGTGTGCGCAGGAGCGATACGCTAAAGCATTTGGATACGACAAAAACTACAGAAGCCGTGGCACTGTTAGGCTTAGTTAGACTAATCAGTAGCTCTCGTGTGGCTCTAGAGTAGATCTAATGTAGATCAAGTGTAGATCAAGTGTCCCAAGTACAAAGCAGGGGCTGTGAGCCCTTAAATCTATATCCTGCTATGCGACATACTTCGGGAGTACATGACCGTTACCTCGAGAAAAATGGGATGGATCCAAATTGTCAGAATTGAATCTTCAACCATTCTATCAATCAAGTTGATTGTGTCAAGAGGAAAAATTCTATGATGATAATTGGGCATGATAGTTGCCTCTGTGCGACGAGTGGACGATGAATATTTCCGCTTCGACTCGTAAACCTAGCTTATTGGCTCTATAATTGCTGGAACATTTTTAGTGGGTGAACTTAATGCGTCAGCCTATTGCGCGTCTAGCAGCGATTCTGGGAGCTCTCTATTTCTCTACAAATATTTCTTTGGCTCAGCAATCGAAGCCTGGAGTCGAACCACATGTTGATAAGCCGATCCAGGACAAATGGGCACTGATTGTTGGTGTAAGTAATTTCAAGAGTAAAAGTATTCCTCCTTTGAGTTATGCCGTTAAAGATGCCACAGACTTTTATCACTTCTTAATCAAAGATGCGGGTTTCGCACCAGATCACGTGCGCATTTTGTTAGATGAGAAGGCCTCTCAAAGGCGAGTGATGTCAGAGTTAGGAAGCAAGTTTCTTGCCCGAGTCGTAAAGCGAGACGATCTTGTTGTTCTTTTCTTTTCTACTCACGGCAGCCCTGCGCAAATGGACTTACGCGGCGACAATTATCTCGTTGCCTACGACTCTGAGCCAGAAGATTTATTTGCTTCAGGTATTGAGATGCAGCGTGTCTTGGATGCAACTAGTAAGAGGGTATTAACTGATCGAGTAATGCTTGTTTTGGACGCCTGTCATAGTGGTGCTCTCCGGCCCGGAGGCAAGGGCTTGAAGCGGGCTGCGAATTTCGATGCCACTGCGCTTGCTCAGGGCTCGGGGCAGTTGGTTATTTGTTCGAGTCAGACTGATGAACAATCGTGGGAGTCCCGCCGTTACAAGAATGGTGTTTTCACCAGGCACTTAATAGATAGTTTGCGCGGTAGCGGCAGACCTAAAGAGCTTGGGGCCGCTTTCTCTGAACTTAAGGATAGGGTCAGCAGTGAAGTATTAGCCGATAGACAGGTCAACCAGACACCTGTTCTCAATAGTCAGTGGGAAGGCCGCGCTTTAGTGGTGTCTGCTCCTCCGGTCAATCCACAGCAACTTCCCCCCTTTGTCAAAGAAGAACTAGAGCCTGATAGTTCTGGCTCGTTAACTGTTGCAATGCAATCTAAGCTGCCGGAGCGAACTGTCCTGCCATCGGTCGGTGATACCATTGCCCCAGTGAAGCTGATTCTCGACTGTGATTATTTCAAAGAGCCAGGTAATCCGAAACAGTTGCTTCAGCCTTACAACGCGACTATTCGTCAGAATCCTCGCGATGCTCAAATGTTTTACAAAAGAGCTTGCGTTCATATTCAATTAAAACAATGGATTGCTGCGCATAATGATCTTGCTCAGGCTCAAGTAGTTGATCCTAATGCGGCTCGAGTTTACATTGCCCTTGCATTTGTTTTTAGCAAGATGAATGATCCTTTCTCGGCCACTCGAAATATCGAGAAAGCGAAGTTCCTAAACCCTTCCCTCCCTCCAAATCAGAGGTTGCCAGAGATTGTCGAATTTGGTGATTGATCGCCGTCGCAAGAGCTATTGCTCGGCAAGCTCTATTTAGCTGAGTCAATTTGCTTTGTTGGAGTTATGCCAGCCATAGCTAGTTTGCGTTTAATTTCGGGCATTGCTGCTCTTGCT
>LNEX01000448.1 GCA_001464165.1 bacterium Ga0077546 | reverse complement strand
TTTCTTGACACCGTGCATTTGAACCGCTGGGGTGGTGGCAGGCTAATTTCAGTGCTGGCTCAAGAGTTAGCCAAAAACAACAACATCACAGCAGCGCTTGGTGATCAAGGCAAAAATAGCCAGCCAGCAGTCAGTGCAAAATCACAAAAACAATGGCAATGACGGCTCGCGTTTTCACAACTTTTCTAGTAAGTCTATTGCTATTGTCTTTGCCCACCCATGCCAGTTCGAGCACTACTAAGCCACCTGCAAACGGGCAAAACTTCGATCAACTATACCGTAATGCTGAACTAGAAATGAGCCGCTTGAACTTAGAAAAAGCACGCAAGCTTTATCAAGAGATAGATAAGCTCAGCGGCACTGTTACAAGTGATAAGCAAGGAAACGGCAAGAAAGCAAGAATAATGCTAAAAAGCTATCTGCCACTAAACCCAGTGCCACCAGCCTGCAACGCTTTGTATAAACAAGGCGATGCGTTGATGCGCGCGAAGAACCACCATGATGCCCTGATGGTTTTTACTGACCTAGCCAATCTCTATCCTAAATTCGAATGGGCCCAAACTGCTATGGCAGCCCTCTACATGCGCTTAAATGATACTGAATCAGCTGCTCAATGCGCTCGCCGGGCACTCTCAATAAACCCGAATTTCCTTCAAGCCTGGATGATTATGGTTCACGACGCCATGATGCACAATGATCTTGACGGTGAAATTGATGCTGCAGCCAGAGCCCTAGAGCTAGACCCGACGGACAACACAGTGCGAAGTTTGCTCAACAGCTTATTGATGGAAAAACGCAAGCAGTCGCCCGATTAAGGCTGCCAGAATAGATTTAGAAGCAGGGAAGCACCAACCACTTGGTCTTGCCCCAATTGTTGTGCCTCTGCGCAGAAATCGCAACACGAGAATTACTCATGCGTGATTGTCCTGCTGTAACTTGAAGAGCTAGTTGTAGCAGTTAACAAATGGGCATTAACCGACAAGCATGGCGATTGGCTAGCAAGCAATCTGTTTCAATTTGAAATTCACAACTTAACCACATATGATTCAAGATTAGACCAGAAATTAGAGAGAGCCCGGGCTGCGCTTTAGAGCCAGTGAGAGATTAGATGCAGCGGTCAACTGTGCCAGTTTCTGCATGAATGCTTTGCTATTTTCGGGCTTCAAGTGAACAGAATCAACATAGTTGCTATTGCTTGTCCACACCCCCTGATTGAGATCGACAAACTCCACACCATACTGGGCGCAAAGCTGGTCGGCCCGCGAAAGGTATTGTTTGTAAAAGCCCTTCGGTAAAGCCTTCATATTGTCTTGCGACAGTGGCATGTTAACTACCATCAAGTTGACCTTGCGCTCTTGGCAGAGATGCAAAAGCTTCTCAAAATAATTGAACTGAGCTTCAGCCCTAGCCACTTTGACAGGGTTATAGCGCCGCCTATACTCTTCGGCAGTAGTCTGCCAGTCGGCATGATCAACGGCACTATTGGGCACCACGAGTGGTGTGCCAATCGCTTCACCAGGCAGCAAGCCCTTCTTCTGAGGCTTCAATGCGAGCGTATCATAATACTTGTCAAACACTACAAAGGGCAGACACTTCTCAATTGTGCGCTTGGCTCGAATGGCAAATAGATTCTGCCAATCTGTACGATAACGATAAAGACTAGAAATTCGCTCACCAATGGCAGACGTACGGTCCACCGCAGTCATAGCAGGCTCACTTTCAAAGAGTTGGGGCAGATCACTAGCCTGAGCAAATATTCTAAAAATTGGGCTAGCGTCAATACGCGGGAAGAGGTTATCTTGAAAATCGCGTGGGGCGATACCATAAACAATTGATGTTCCAGCGTTTGTATCGGACGAAGCAGGCAATACTTCTTTTGCCACCAGAAGAGCGTCAGAAGCCATTTGCCCGCCCATAGCCAGGCAATAGCTACGCACAGAACTAGCAACAGGCTTAGACCCATAATTAGGTCCAGTTTCTTTTACGAGCGAACTCTCTAAATAATTCTCAAAACTGGTCAGCCTTCTCTGATGAAAGCGTTTGAACTCTTTGCCTGTATAAATTGCTTCGCATTGCAAAGCCGGTGCCACCACCAGCGATGAGCCGAGCAACAGAACCGGCCGACTAACACCACTAGCAGTGGCACCGCTAGTCATTCTCTTTTGCTCTTGCTCAAGTGCGTCTTGCTGCATGGCCCTCTTAACAGCAGTCACAGCATTGTAGGGCTCAGCTTTATCAGTATTTACCGTATTGATTGAAGCCAGTGGATGGGTGAAAGCAAAGGTCAAATCAATGGCCGCCACTAGCACAGCCGCCAGACATGCTGTGCTAACTATGCGACGACTAATCTTTTGCTCTGCCAAAATGTCTAGTACTCAAACTAACCCACTGTACATTTATTAGACAGCCTAATGTTACTACATTTGTCAAGGAGCGTACCTTTTCAGGCGCGATCCGCAGCATTGTGTATATAAATGGCTTTTAAACTAGTGCCTTAAGCTAGGGGTAAAGAACTTACACCGCCCCCCATTGGCTCAGCTTGGAGCCGAACTAGTCAGACCGATATCGGCTCAGCGCGGATTGCCCTTGCCGCCTTTCTTCAACAGTAACCGCTCGGCCAAGAACGTCAAATCGTCGCGCTTCCACATCTCCATGATTGGTTTTTCACCACCTGGCGGCCAAGCGGGCTCGGAGCCAAAAGCCTCTTCATCCAAAACCTGTAAATACTTCTCATAAGTTGCCGGTACGGCTTTTTCGTCGTCAGCTACTAACAGAGCCTCTGTGTATACCCGTGGCAGCAGCACATCTTTGTGCTTTTCTAAAATTTCATCGAGAATGGCTTGAGCTTTCTTATTCTCGCCATCTTCGGCCAGATAGCGCACCAATTGCAGCTTAGCCTTAAAACCACTGGTTTTAGCCGTCAGCGCTTCTTCTAGAGTAGCCACGGCCTCAGCCTTGCGCCCCATTCGATAAAGAGTTTCGGCCTTTATAGCAAGCAACTGAGCTTGAGAATTGCCATTGGCAAACAATGCCCGATAAGCCCAAGAATAGGGCGCTGGATGTAAGCGCAGCTGCTCGGCCTGGTCGAATAACTGGGTCGCCCTAGCCTTTGGCTGTGCTCCAGGCTGAAAGACTTGTGCTTCTTCTGGGTGGCGCATACACATTTGAGCGCCGTAATAGCCTTTGAGCATCTCCAACCAGGTAAAGGTAGCAAAAGTAACATCACAAAGAGCAAACACCAAGAGAGCTGCGCCCAGTGACTGAATCAGATTTTGCCCTTTAACAATGGGCGACTTGAGGCGGTCGCGCAGGCGATCGTTAATGTTCAAGCCCGGGCTGTATTTCTGGAACAGCTCCACCAGTGCTTTTTGTTCTTTCAAGTCTAAAATTGACAGGGGGATGCGCACTAGGACATCGGGCCCGTTAGTTGCAGACTGGATTTCTGCATCTATTTTTGGGGCCTCTGTTTTGGCAACTTCTGTTTTCTCAGCTGCCATTTTTTCAGCTTCTATTTTTGCAAAGACCTGGCCGCAGGCGGCAAAAGATCGCACCTCTAAAGTGCCGAGAAAAGTTAAGTAGAGTTCGTCCACAGCTTCAAACAAAACTCGTCGACGACCGATAAGCAAAGCCGGTTTGCCATAACAAGCAGCCGACTCTTCTGTCCCCAAAGCAGCAACAGCTGGTTCAAATACTAGGGCAAAGCGCCGATAATAGATAAGAGGCATGCCGTTTTTAAAGAAATAGACTGCTCTGGTCGTTAGATCGCTCTCTAAAGCCATGGCAAGGCAGTGGCCCACCACTAGAGCGCAAAGCACGGCTAAGGGGAACAGTTGAGCGACATTGATAGCAAACCAGTCAGTTGAACAAAGCAAAATCAAAAAAAGCAGGCCAAAAACAGGCCATGCAAAACCAATTAAGGTATAAACCAGGTGTGAGAAACTAGGCGGCAGCTTACCGCTAGATAGAGGCACCTGCATTAGAGCTTTGGCTGATAAATCTATGTCGTGACCCTCAGAAACGTCATCTTTAACTTACCCAGAAGTTATTGATACCAAGAATTATTGATGCTGAGATGTGTAGATTTCTCTAGAGAGTATAGATACTGATAGCTTGACGGCTAACTAGGGAAAAACATAGGGAGGTAGCCCTGGAAATTCTGAAGGTATCAGTAAAATGGCGCTGATTAAAAAGGAAATTGGTGAACTGCTCGTAGATAACGGGTTAATTACCAGCGACGAACTTAAAATCGTGCAACAAGAGCGCATGAAGACCGGGGAGCCAATTTCGCTAATTCTCTCGCGCTTAGGCTTAGCCAATGAAAGTCACCTTAAAACTGCCCTAGAAACACAGTACGGCGTTAACTATATCTCTCTGGCCAAAGCCCAAGCCGACCAAACTGCCCTCGAATTACTGCCTGAAAAAGTGATGCGACAACATCAGGTTGTACCTCTTTCAGTCGATGGCAAAAATCTTACCCTGGCTATGGTCAATCCCAATAATTTACTTGCCCTTGACGACATTAAGTACCGTCTTAAAAGCGTCTCTGTGCGGCCAGTGGTTTGCACTGAAGACGATTTCCAGCATTTCATGGAAACTGTCTATTCCAGAAGACAAGATGAACTAACGGAAGAATGGGATGAACAGGCAGATCAGACTTTCATTGAGTCAGAAGTAGATCTCTCAAGTCTTGATGTACTGGTTGATTATGACGATGCCATTAACGACTTAGACTTGGCCAAGCAAGCCCAAGACGCACCAATTGTGCAGCTGGCCAATCAGATTTTAGCCAAAGCAATCAAACGCCAGTGCTCAGATGTACACATTGAACCCCAAGACAAATATGTGATGATCCGCTACCGCCTTGACGGAGTGCTCTTCGTCGATCGCAAGCTACCCAAAGCAATTCTGGCAGCGCTAGTTTCACGCTTCAAAATCATGGCAGACCTTGATATTGCCGAACGTCGCCTGCCGCAAGACGGCAGAATTAGAGTACGCTTTTCGGGCAAAGATATAGACTTCCGGGTTTCGTCTATTCCCAGTAAACATGGCGAAAAAGTAGTGATGAGGCAGTTAGATAAAACTGGCACCACTTTCGGCCTCGATCACCTGATCACTGAAAAAGAGACTCTATCTATTATCCGCGAGATGGTGCTCAAACCCTACGGCATAATATTTGTCACCGGACCAACAGGCTCGGGTAAGACAACTAGTCTCTATTCGGCCCTAGCAGAGCGCAACACCCCAGAAGTTAACATTCTCACAGCTGAAGACCCGATTGAATATGAGATGCAAGGCATCACTCAGGTGCAGGTCTTGCGCGAGAAAGGTTTAGACTTTGCCCGCATTCTCCGCTCATTCTTAAGACAAGATCCAGACATCATACTTGTCGGCGAAACCCGCGACCGAGAAACTGCAAAAATTGCCGTAGAAGCGGCACTAACAGGCCACCTCGTCTTCACCACCCTGCACACAAACGACGCACCAGGAGCGATGACAAGACTGGCTGAAATGGAAGTTGACCCTTATTTGGTATCATCTGCCACCATTGGCGTTATTGCCCAAAGACTGCTGCGCCGCATTTGCCTGCACTGCAAAGAAGAGTACGCACCAGAACGCAGTGCCCTTGAGTATCTAGGTCTGTTAGACAAGAACCAAGAGAAGTTGGCTGAATCTACCATTCAATACTACCGACTGCGCACAGACGGCGATGGTTGGCCAATTTTTGCTAAAGGCAAGGGCTGTGATGAATGTCATCAAACCGGCTACAAGAACCGAATTGGTGTATTCGAAGTAATGAAGATGAACGATGAAATTCGCGATCTAATCTGCAAGGGTGCCACCACTTCACTAATTAGACTAGCGGCAAAACAATCAGGAATGATTCCGCTCAAAGACTACAGTGTTCGCTTGGTAGGCCAAGGGATGACCAGCGCTGATGAAGTAGTTAGGGTAACGCTATCTGATACCACCGGCGAAGAATCACTGTGCGGCAAATGCCGCAACCCAATCTCAGATGATTTTATCAAGTGTCCATTCTGTCAGCACGACCTTAAATTTTCGTGCCTGCGCTGCGGCACCATGCAACTAGATGGCTGGACGAGCTGCCCTAAGTGCGGCCTCTCAAAGGAAGAAAGCGACCACGAATTTTGCTGCAAAGGTTGCGACGCCGAGATTTATGGTGAATGGCGAATCTGCCCTTACTGTCAAGCCACTCGAGAAGCATCCTACTCCACTACCACCTCGACCAATTAAAAAACAAGGAGCGAATTGATGTCGATTGAAATGCAGGAATTACTGCAACTGGTAGTCGACCGCACAGCCTCAGACTTGCACCTCAAGGCCAAAGAACCGCCGATTATACGCGTGGCGGGCAAACTGATACGAACAAGCTTGCCCGAGCTAACTTCAGAAGACGTTAAGCGCCTGATATTTTCGTGCCTAACTGAAGACCAATGCAAATATGCTGAAGCCAATTTAGAGCTAGATTGCGGTTTCGGTGTAGACGGCCTAGGGCGCTTTCGCGTCAATGTCTATAAAGACCGCGGTTCTTATGCTGCCGCACTAAGAGTGGTGCTTTCCAGAATTCCCTCTATAGATGAACTTGGCTTACTACCAATCTGCAAAGAAATTATTCAAAAACCTCGTGGCCTAGTACTTGTCACCGGTCCAACCGGTTCTGGTAAATAGACGACCCTGGCATCTATGATCAATGCACTCAACGAAACAGAATCAAAGCATATACTGACTATAGAAGACCCCATCGAATTTATTCACCACAACAAAAAATCTATTATTTCGCAGCGTGAAGTTGGCTCTGACACTCGCTCTTTCGCAAATGCCTTAAGAGCCGGCCTAAGAGAAGATCCAGATATCATACTAGTTGGTGAAATGCGCGATCTTGATACCATTCACCTTGCCCTCACCGCCGCAGAAACCGGTCACCTAGTCTTTAGCACAATTCATACCAGCTCAGCGCCACAATCTGTGGACCGTATCATCGATGTCTTTCCCCCAGAACAGCAGCAACAAATTCGCATTATGCTCTCTCATGCTCTTGTTGCTGTAATTAGCCAATCACTCTTGCCGAGAGCTGACGATGCCGCAGGTGACTCACCCGTCACCTCAGGCCGCATTATCGCCCTAGAAGTGTTGATAAACACCCCAGCAGTAGCCAACCTAATTCGCGAAGCCAAAACAGCTCAGATGTATGCCAGCATGCAAATGGGAGCGGCTCTAGGCATGCAGAACAAGGCAAAGTAACATTTGCCGATGCCATTGGTAAAACCAGCAGGCCAGAAGATCTCGAACAGCTTATAGGCAATCAAAGAAGTAGCAAACCAGAACCGGCAAAAATGGAAAAGGGCTTTGGTGGCAGTAGTTTCGGTAGGTTCTAAAATTGGAATATTTGTACAAAATTAGAGAAATCGACGGATCAATCAAAGAAGCGATTGGTCAAGCAGAATCACCGGCGGTGCTAAGAGCAAAGCTACGAGCACGAGGCATCGAAGTTGTAGAAATACGCGAGCGCACGGCAATAGGAAGCGTTGTAGGCTTTTTCAACTCTCAAAAGAGCAAAGATATTTTAACCATCGGTTTATTTGAGCGCGTTTCGCTTAAAGACATGGTGGTTTTCTCAAGACAATTTGCAGCTATGATTAGCTCAGGGGTAGCCATGCTGCGTACCCTGACAATCATTGTAGAGCAATGCCCCAACCGCAAACTAAAGAAAGCCCTCGATGATGTGCGTCATTCAATTGAGTCAGGCCTATCGCTATCTGATGCCATGGCCAAACACACAGATATCTTCGACAAATTATATGTATCGATGGTTAGAGCCGGTGAGACCGGCGGTATTCTAGCCGACGTCTTAAAGAGACTGGCCGACTTTCTTGAATATAAATCGAAACTCAATCAAAAAGTACGAGCGGCCATGGTTTATCCAACCGTAGTGCTAATCATAGCCGTTGCAGTTTTCTGGGGCATGCTCACTTTTATTTTGCCAATCTTTGAAGGCCTCTTCAAAAACATTGGCGGTGAACTGCCTGCCTATACGCAGTTTCTCATTCTTCTATCACAGTACATGCGCTCAGTCTGGATGATGCTATTCATTGCCGCGAGTGCAGTAGGTGTTTACATGCTCAAGCGCTACTACAAAACTCCGGTTGGTCGTTTTCAAATTGACTTCTTCTTTCTCAACGTGCCCTTTTTTGGCGACTTAATTGGCCGAGTTTCAATCGCCCGCTTTGCCCGCACATTTGGCACATTGCTACAGGCTGGAGTACCGATGCTAACGGCCCTAGATGTGGTCAAAGACACAGCCGGAAACGCAGTAGTAGCGGACTCAGTGCAGCAGATTTACAACGATGTGCGGCAGGGGGGAAATATATCAAAACCCATGGGCAAGTCTAAAATTTTCCCACCAATGGTGACTCAGATGGTAGCCGTTGGTGAAGAAACCGGCCGACTTGACGACATGCTCTCCAAAGTGGCCGACTTCTACGATATGGAAGTGGAAAACTCAGTAGAAGCCCTGACTTCACTATTAGAACCGCTCATGGTGGTGGGTATTGGCGGCATAGTGGGCTCAGTGGTGGTGGGCATGTACTTGCCAATTTTCACAGTGATCAATCAGCTGCGATAAAAGTCTAAATGTATCAATGTGTCAATGTGTCAATGTCTAAATTTCTAAAGCCAATTGTCACGATCTAACATTGAAATATCAGTCTATTGGCAGCCCAAGCTAAATTCAATCTAAATTGAATCGAAGCACAGTCAATTAGCGGCGGGACGAGGAATTTCCATGGACAAAACGACATTAGAATTACTTAATAGATATCCATGATAGCTCTTGCGCATTTACACTCTTTATTCGTTAGAGATTTGCCACCATTAATAGGTTTAGTGAGAATAGGAAGTTAAAGCTCCTAGCAATTCTCTTGATTATGGTAATCTGCCGGAAAGTAAGGTTAAGATTATAAATATGGATACAGGTTCAAATATTACAGTCACAGCAATGGTTGAGACATCGATAGTGGTGAGCAACGATTTAGAGCCCAAACGAGAAGCTAGTGCAGCCAAAGGGCCAGACCAAATTCATAACTGGCTGGCACTCTATGCAGAAGCACGCGACCCAGCTCTACGCGACTCCATCATTCAGGCCGCCTTGCCCCTGGTCAAACGCATCGCCTACGGCCTAGCCAGACGCTCCACTGACCCCGTCGAAGATCTAATTCAAGTCGGCTCAATTGGTCTGATTAAGGCCGTTGACCAGTTTAAGCCAGATGCTGGTGCTAAATTCCAGACCTACGCTACCCACTTGATCACTGGCGAAATCAGACACTATCTGCGCGACAAAACTGCGATGATACGTGCCCCTCGCGAACTACAAGAATTATCTTTCCGCATCAACCGACTCGTGCAAGGACTGACTGCCAAATTAGGCCGCGAGCCCTCAGATGTGGAGATTGCCAACGATCTGCAGATTCCGGTAAGTCGCGTCAACGAAGCTTATGAAGTAGACCGCAGACGTACACTGATTTCTCTTGACCAAGCATTGTCTAACGATGCTGGCAGCGAGCAGTCTTTGATCGACACTCTTGTCGATGCCAAATATCAGAGCAACCAGCTCGCTAAAGAAGACCGATTTATGTTAGCTGAAGCGATCAAGCAGCTCCGTGACGGCTTGAGAGAAGTTGTACAGTTGACCTTCTACGAAGATCTAAGTCAGACAGAAGTAGCCCGTCGTCTTGGCATTTCACAAATGCAAGTATCAAGAAGACTTAGAGCGGCCACTACTGAGTTGAACAAAATCATCACTTTGAGCAAGAAGGCCGGTCCTAAAGGTGGGTAATGGCCAAGCTAGAAATAGCTTCGCCTCAGGTAGTCATCGAGGCCACAAACCTAACCAAAGATAGGCTCTCTAGCTTTCTTAAAAAGCGCACTCGTGTGCTTGATAGTGTTAGCCTACGCGTTGAGGCCGGTCAGACCTATGGTTTGATCGGCCCTAATGGTGCCGGTAAAACCACAACAGTAAAACTCTTACTGGGCCTGCTGCATCCCGATAGTGGCCAAGCACGGGTTTTGGGCAGCCCCGCTAGCGCCCGAGACAAGTTAGGTCAAATTGGCTTCCTGCCTGAGAACCCTTACTTTTACTCACACCTGACTGGGCGCGAATTTCTTACTTTCGTAGGCAAGTTATTTTCTATGCCAGACGCTCTAATCAAAGAGCGCGTCAAACTTCTAGTAGAGAAGGTCTCTCTGGAAAACGCTTGCGATAGGCCAACTGGCAAATACTCCAAAGGCATGCTCCAGCGACTAGGAATAGCGCAGGCATTGATTAACGATCCCCAGGTACTGTTTCTCGATGAGCCAATGAGTGGTTTAGATCCACTTGGGCGTATGGACGTGCGGCGTATACTTCATGAACTCAAGGCCGAAGGCAAAACTATTTTCTTCAATTCACACCTATTGCCCGATGTCGGCGAGCTATGCGACCGAGTCGGCTTACTGGTACAAGGTAAAATGGTGGCAGATTCTGCAGTGAGCGATATTGCTCACGACGGCAACTTCAAAGCGCTAGAAGACTTCTTCTTAGAGCATGTCAAACTTGAGACCGACAAAGCGAAAGCCGCGCACTCGACAACAGATGAATCTAAACCAGAGACTAAGCCATAATGGAAATCATTGGTGCCATCGCTCTCAATACCTTTAGAGAAGTTCTAAGAGATAAGATCATCTATGCATTTTTTGTCTTCGCTTGCCTAATTTCACTATTTGGTATTTTGCTTGGCACCCTGTCTGTGGGCCAAGATATTCGCATTGTAGAAGATTTGGGCCTAGCTGCTATTGCCGTCATTGGTGGCATCATCGCTGTATTCTCTGGTGCTAATCTAGTCTTCAAAGAGTTAGAGCGGCGCACCATTTATTTGATCTTTTCCAAGCCAGTTAAGTCGTGGCAATTCATACTCGGCAAGTATCTAGGCTTGGCCAGCTGCTTGCTGATAATCATCTTGATGATGGGCGGTTTCTTAAGCGCTCTTGTTGGTTTTGTGGATCCAGCACTACCACTGCCGCACCTGCCATGGATTGCTCTCTCACTATCACTAGTTTACTTAGAGCTACTCTTTATCATAGCTTCGGCATCATTCTTTTCTACTTTTTCCACACCGATAATGAGCGTACTTTTTACTCTCTGCTTCTGGCTGGTAGGGCATAGTTGCGCCTCTTTACAAGAGTTAGCAAAAATGTCGACGAACCCACTGGTATCACAATTCTTCGGCGCTCTATACTGGCTCATGCCAGATCTACAGAGCCTAACGCGGGTGCGCTCAGAGCTAATGTATGGCAGAGCCTTTAGTACAGCTCCAGGCAGTTTGAGCGACGGTCACGGCGAATTGTTAACGTACCTGACCACATACATACTGGCATATGTCATCATTCTTTTAGTACTCTCAGCATTAGTGAACGAACGAAGAGAACTACCCTAATCTTAATGCCTAATATTTACGACATACCGTCACCATATTTGGAGCTACTTAGCGCTCTTATCGGCTTGTGCGTAGGCAGTTTTCTCAATGTAGTGGCAGTGCGATCTCTTGCCGAAAAGTCGCTATTGCATCCTGGCTCACACTGCCCACAGTGTCAACACAAATTGGGCCTGTGCGATCTCATTCCTGTAATTTCTTACTGGCTGCTTAAAGGCAAGTGCCGCTATTGCCAGGCTGCAATTCATTGGCACTACCCTCTAGTAGAGCTGCTTACTGCTGTAGTCTTTATCACCATCATTCACTTTTTCAGCACTATACCTTGCGACGCCTTTGTCGATCGCAGCACAATAGCATTATTTATGTTGCTCTTCGCATCAACCCTAATTGCCGTGACAGTAACCGATTTCAAAGAGAAGCTGATTCCTCACGAAATTACCTACCCTATGGTTTTGGTCGGGCTTGGCTTCAGCCAATTTTTCAGAACTGATCTTTTGGGCTCACTCGTTGGCGTTGGCGTCAGCTACCTGTTGTTTGATTTGATAGCTCACTACGGCCTAATGTTCTATCATTGGCTGCATCCTGAAATTTTGGAAGAAGAACAGTTCGAACTAACCCAAGAGCATTTAGAGCAAGACCCTTATCTTGATGATAATTTCGATCTATCAGAAGAAATTGCTCATGAGCCGCTTGAAGTGATGGGCGGAGCAGATGCCGTCATGGCTGCCGTGATAGGTGCCTGGCTAGGCTGGGAGAAACTAGCTATTGCCGTGATTGTGGCCTTTATGGTGGGCGCTCTCATGGGGGCAGTCTATCTATTTGATGAACTACGTAAAGAAAAACTACTGGCAAAAGCCTTAAAACCAGCAGCAATTGGCTTTGGCATCATGAGTGTGATTCCACTTTTGGCCGTTTCGGCGATAGTCCTCTATTTCAAGCCTGTGGAAAATCCGCTACTTAGTCCCTCAATTTACCTCTTCTGCCTGGCTATGGGTACCGCTGGCGGCACATTTGGCATACTAACGTCGGGCGTGCGAGTGAGCAAAACCTTCCCCTTCGGCCCAGCCTTAGCCGTTGGCGCTGCTTATGCGATGTCGACAATTTCTCTGTCAAAAGATGGGGGCTTTATCAAGCCTGGGGCATAATAAATAGTATGTTTAGTTTCGGCAAGAAAAAAGGGGCCATGCTTGGCCTCGACATAAATAGCGACAGCACGACCTTGATTCAGCTGGATAAAACCAAGTCTGGCATTGAGGTGCAGAAGTTTGCTTGCCAACCAACACCCCCCAATTGCATCCGCGAAGGCCTAATCACCGACCCAGTGACCATGGGACAGCTTCTTGACGACCTACTCAAAGAAGCGCAAATCCCGACCAACCAAGCTCCCATTATCAATGTTTCGGTGCCAGCGCAAGCCGTTGTTATCAGACTGATGCCAGTGCCAGTGGGCATGCCCCCTGAAGAATTAGCCGACGTGGTGACGCAAGAAGCAACCAACCACGTGCCCTTTCCTATTTCAGAGGCAAATTTAGACTGGTGCCAAATGAATGCCACAGAGCGCACCGACCCCGATGGCGTGCGCCGAGTTGACGTCATTCTTTCAGCCATTCAACACTCAATTGTCGAATCATACTGGCGCATGGCTGATGCAGCCGGGGTTAAACTCGGACGGGTAGAGGTTTCATCTCTCTCAGTCATACGTGGCCTGGCCCTAGCTGGTTACCTGGGCTCATCTGGACACCTTTCATTGGTGGTAAACATCCGCCAAGACGCCACCGATATTAATATTGTGCGCAGCGCCATGCCGCTTTTCGGCCGCTCAATCATATTGGGAGTAGAGGCACTAACTGAAGCAATTGCTCGCAGCCTCGATTTATCATTTGACCAGGCCATGGAAATATTGCCAGATGTGCCTGTATTTAACATTACCCCGACCGACGCGCGTTTAGGCCAAGCCGGCCAAGTGGCCCGCACCATATTCAGTGACATCGGTGACGAGCTCAACAAATCAGTAGAATTTTATCGTTCGCAGGTTGGCGATGTAAAAATCGATCAGGTGATCTTGACTGGCCCGGGCTGCATGATGCCCAACATTGATGAATACTTCACGAGCAAGCTACGCATCAAAACAATCCTAGGCGACCCCATGCGCGACATGCTAGTTGACGAGAGCAAGGTCAGCCCACGCATGCGCCCTATTCTAGCGGCTCTGATCGGCTCTTCAATTGAGCCAACCTGGAACCCATCAATTACAGTAGACCTCGATCTCAACAAAGAAGGGCGCATTCCCCTCGCCCTTGACTTGACCCGCACCCAAAATATTCTGGACGAGCCTCCACCTGCTCCCGGCTGGTACAAACCTACTGTTGCTTATTCTTTCAGCGTATTATTCTTGTCTTTAGGCGCATGGATGTATTTTGCCAGCTTCGACGTGCCCCAAGCGCAAAAAGAAATAGAAGTAACATCAGCACTAATAACTGATGGCAACAGAAAGCTAGCAGACCTCAAGCGACTAAAACAAGACAACGAAGTGCTAGAGCGCCGCAAACTAGTATTAGACCGCCTCGTTGGCGGCGGCAAACATTGGAGCGGCTATTTAGAAGCAGTACGCGACAACACCCCTAAGGGCCTGCAAATCAATCAGCTTTCACTGAACGATAATGAGCTCAAGCTTGAGGGTGCGGCTCTAAATTTCAGCACCGTTTCAAACTTATCAATCAATTTAGGCTCTTCCAACCTTCTGAGCGATGCCAACATTGAGTACGCCCTGCGTCCAGAGAAAAATCCAGACCGAGTAACTTTCTGTGTGCTATCAAAACTGGCTCAAGAGCAGACCACTCCAGGTGCCAATAGTGTAGAAAAGCCAAATACCGCGACACTAAAAACTAGCTCGTTGATCAGTAGCTTGGGCACACAAACTTCAACAAGCAAACGAGAGGTGAGTCAATGAAACTGACGCCCTTCCAGCGCAATGTACTGGCCTTCGGCCCCTTGGCTCTCGGTGCAACAATTCTTGTGGCCATGACTTACCCAGCCTACTTAGACTCAGAACGTGAGCATGCCGACCTTGCAGTTAAGAAAAAAGAGTATCAAGAAATCACTCAAAAAATGTCTGAGCGAGATCGTCTCGACAACCTCAAACGCACCCTTGAAGGTGACATCAATTCATTGCGAAACTCCGTGCCAAAGGCCCCCTACCTCGACTTGCTAATGCTAGATTTAGAGCGCATGGCCAGCGAAAGCAAAGTCAACATACTTGCCTTAGAACAGCCAGAAAAAGCAAGTGGACCAAGCGAGACAAATGATCTAGAAGAGTTGATGAAACCAATCAAGCCAAACCAATCAAAAATCTTGCCCCAGCTAAAACCTTTTGTCGCGCCTACACCTACGGCGAGCGGTGCCAAGCCGGCAGAAGCCCCCAATCCACTCGGCCTCAAGCAAGTCACCAAGCGCCTCTTCGTCACGGGTGAATATCAAGACTTGATTGCCTTCGTCAAACATTTAGAGACCTATCAGCGAGTAATTTCACTCAAAGATTTATCAGTGGCAATAGCCGCAGCTAGCGACAGCACGGCCTCTAAAAATGTCGCTGGCGAACGAGCACAAAAACTCAAAGCGGCAAAACCAGTAATGTCCTTCCTCCTCAATGTCTATTATTTGCCATGAGAAATGCACCATGAGACTAGCCTTAATAGTCATTCTGGGACTAATTGCGATCTCGGCGACTTATGCCTGGAGTAATATTTCGTCGGGCCCTGCTCAAGCCAATAAAGTTGATCAAGTAACTAAAATTGAACAAACCAAGACTACTCGCAAAGGCCTAATGCCGAGCATTGCGCAA
>LNEX01000447.1 GCA_001464165.1 bacterium Ga0077546 | reverse complement strand
CTGAGAAGCGCTACCAGAATTAGCACTACTAAAACCCGCAATTGCTGAAGCTTTCAAATGCTCATAGAGCCCAACTTTCAGCTCATCAACACCTTTGCCACTCTGGGTCGAAACCGGATAAACACCAAGTAGTTCAACACCATACTGAGAAAGCAGTTCTTTTACTTTGCTTGCAGCCGCCGCCACTTCTTTCTCACCAACCAAGTCTATTTTGGTTAGAGCAACGATGCAGGAGCGTACTCCTAGTAAACTCAAAATCTTTAAGTGCTGCACAGTCTGCGGCATTGGGCCTTCATCAGCAGCGACTACGAAAAGTGCCGTTTCAATTCCACCCACACCAGCCAACATGTTCTTCAAAAACTTACCGTGGCCTGGAACGTCTATAAATCCCAGCACGAACTTGACATTGTCTTTACTCGGCTCAAAATCTAAATGCGCGAAACCAAGATCGGTGGTCATCTGTCGTTCTTGTTCTTCTTTTAATCGATCCGGATTGATACCAGTTAAAGCTTTAATCAGAGAAGTCTTGCCATGGTCAACATGACCAGCGGTGGCGATTGTGCAATATGAGGTCGTAATTACTGGTGACATGCTAATTCCAAAAAATATATGGTGGTATCAGATACGCGACAGATATCTTACCTTCGCCGCAAGAGGATTTTATTATCCTTCTTTAGCTCATGGTAAGACTTTGCTAAACGGAAAATAGAACAAAGCACTGTAAAATCGTCACTCGGCAAGAGCCAAACTAAAATCTGGAGATACTGTGCTTCACCAATTTCTCGACCCAATTCTGCAAATGATCAAAAACGGTGTCGAAGCCGGTGGCTACTGGGCTGTTTTGATTATGATGGCAATTGAATCGGCCAATATCCCCTTGCCAAGCGAAGCAATCATGCCCACAGCTGGCCTGCTTGTGCAAGAAGGCAAGATGAATATTCACTTGGCAGCTCTGGCTGGCGCTGTAGGCTGCGTGGTTGGTTCGGTTCCTTCATATTTTCTTGGCATGTGGGGCGGTCGACCTTTCTTAACGAAATATGGTCGCTACTTCTTACTGCGTGAAAAAGACATGGAGCTTGCTGACAAGTGGGTGACCAAATATGGTGACATCACTTTCTTCATCTGCCGTATGTTGCCTGTTGTCAGAACTTTTATTTCATTTCCCGCAGGTGTACTGAAAGCGCCTCTGCTTAAGTTTCTTGTCTATACATTCATCGGATCGCTTATCTGGTGCTACTTCCTCACCTGGGTCGGCATTAAGTTCGGCGACAACATGGAAACCTTCCGCGACTTGTGGCACAAATTCGATCTATTGATAGTACTGGTTTGTGCTGGCGGCTTCGGCTGGTATCTTTACAGACACCTAAAACACGAATAAGCCAAACACGAATAGCTAACCTTTCTTGTATTGCCGACGCCGAGTATCTTGGCGGATTTCGAGCAATTCATTCAAAAGCTTTTGCCGGTCCGGGCCATCCCAACGCTTGAGCCAGTCTTGGATTGCTTGCTGAATCATGCCGCTCTTATCGGGCGAATGTGCACCGTATAAGCGCTTCAGCTCAAGCCAAATAGACTGTAAGGCCGCCAACTGATCAGCTGGCAACTTAATTGTGTAGGCCACATAGTTGCCTTTTCCCTGGCTTGCCAGTATGGCGTCTGATAAAAAGCTCTCAGAATGTGCGGTGCTGGCAGCCTCGGCTTCGGCGTCGGCCTGCAGCTCCAGAAAACCAGGAATGATCTCACGGGGGCCATCGTCTTGTACTGACCCGGTCAAACCAGAATCTTCAGAATCCTCAGTACGGCCTGTTTCAGCGCCAGAATTAGCTGAGATATCATGCCGAACAGATTCGGCATTCTGATTATGAGTTGGTTTTGGTAAACGCTTGTCTTCCAAGATCTCGAACATTCCCTATGACTAATGCTTGCAACTATGGCTAATGCTTGCAACATTGTACATGTAACCAATTGGAATGTTTAGAATGGGAACATTACTAGTGGCCAGTTGATTGTTTCAGCAGTACGCTGTTTGATAGAGAGAGTAACCCGCGCCAGAACAGATGTTTCAAAAATAAATGATTCAAGACATTATCCGAGCTCTTATTCAAAAAATCATGCACGACAAAATCTTGATGGCCCTTATTGTCATTGGGATTGCCGGCATCTTCTACAGCGGCGCCAACCACAACGAGAAAAAAGAATCAGTTCAATCAAAGCGCCTCGGACGCGCTTCTGCTGACCAGCCAGCCATTCCAGGTGAAGGGCCGGCCGGAGAGAACCAAGGAGAGGCTGCCGGTCAAACTCAAGGCGCTCAAACTCAAGGCGCACAAACCCAAGGTGCACAGAACCAAGCCAGTCAAACTGGGGCCGCGGCGAGCGGCGGACAACAGGCCGCAACATCGGCCCTAACTCCTGACCTCGCCGTGCAATTTGTACGCTGGTGGCTGACCCAATCTATGGACTATCGCATGGACACTGCAGCAGCCAGCCATAAAGCAGCAGCAGCGTGGATGCTTCCCGATGCCTCTAATGCTTTTGAACAGCTCTACTGGGGCGACCACATTAAACAAGGAATCGCCACAGGCACAATTGTCGGCGCGTTTCAGCCGTCTTCAGTTGTGCCCTTAGCAACAAATCCAGATGGTACAGTAGTTGTCACTGTAGTCGGCACATTGATGATGCAACAATCGGGCCAACAACCGGCCTCGCAGCAACTAACAATGGATTTTCTAGTTAAACAAACTGCCGAAGGTTGCCGTATCGCTGCCTTCTTTAATAGAGCAGTAGCTCCAGTCGCTAGTCAATAACAAGAGCTAACAAAAAACTTGCGCAAAGATTCGACGCAATAGGCTGCCTGACATTTGACCGGCAAATCACGTGTGGTATATTGATCCAGCGCTTATTTCAGATCAGCGCTAATTCAGACCAGCGCTGTCTTTTGCGTCAGTCTGCCGAGGTAGCTCAGTTGGTAGAGCAAAGGACTGAAAATCCTTGTGTCCGCAGTTCAATTCTGCGTCTCGGCACCATTTTTCAATCAAAAAAGCAGAAGAGGATGATCATGGTCAAGTGGTTCAACCTTGTCATCTCTTTGAATTTCTTCTTGTATTGCTTCTTGTTTTGCAGCAATGCGGCGATTGCCCAGCATCAGGCTCAAAATCAAGTTCAGCATCAAACAAATAAGCAAAACAATCCCTTTATCGTCAAGCCATATCTACAATTAGGCTTAGAAGCAAAGAGCGATGCTAGCGCAGCAACCGTTGTTTGGTTTACAAGCAATGAAAGCCACAAATGGAGCGCGTCGGTAAAAAGCGGCAAAGCAGCTGCATATAGGCCAGCAGAAAGTATCCTTGAGCGACTGATTGCCCTGCCTGGCTTCTCTTCGCCGATAAAGAAATACACTGCTCGCCTAAAGAAATTAACACCAGGCGAAAGCTTTCATTATCAAATCACGCAAGATGGAGCCCTTGTTTTCGAGGCCACAGCAACAGCGAAAAAGAGCGCAGCGCAACCTTTTAAGGTTGCCATATTCGGTGATTGCGGCGAAAACTCTAGCGGTCAACGTGAAATCGCCAATGAGGTTTTTAAAGCAAAACCCGATTTCGTCTTGATACCAGGAGACATTGTCTACCGCCACGGCCTCTACTCTCAGTATTTAACTAATTACTTTCCCATCTATAATCTCGACCCGAACAAAGAAACAGCCAATAAAGAATCAGCCAGCAAAGCGCTCTCTGTTCCGATGTTGCGATCGATATTTACAGTGGGCGTACTCGGCAACCACGATATTGCTCTCGACGGCAATGCCACTAATTTTGATAAGCACAATGATGCCATGGCTTATTTCCTTTTCTGGGATCAACCACTAAATGGATTTGGCACTAAATATGGTGAGAAAAACACACCACCAATCAGCGGGGCTGAAAACAAGCAGATACTGTTTCAAAAATCAGTCGGAGATGCCTATCCACAAATGGCCAATTTCTCTTTCGACTATGGCAACGCACATTGGACAGTCTTAGACGGCAACTACTACATGGACTGGAGCGACGAGAAGACGCGCAAATGGCTAATTGAAGATCTTAAGAAAGCACAATCAGCAACCTGGCGTTTCGTTTCCTTCCACCAACCAGCATTCAGCATTGATATACCGCACGGAAACGAGCAACGCATGCGCCTGGTCTCGGATATTCTCAGCAAATACAAGGTTGACATGGTCTTCGCCGGCCATGCTCACTGCTATGAACGAAGCTTCCCCCTAAATTTTGCGCCAAAAGATGGCGCTCGCAAATTGACCATGCAAACAGATGGCACTGTGGACGGTGCCTTTCACATCGACCACAATTTTGATGGCGTCACCAAGACTAAACCTGCCGGAATTATCCACATCGTCACAGGTGCAGGTGGAGCCAGACTCTACCCGCAAGGTTCACCATCAGATTACATACTAAAATATGACTCTTCTGACTACTCTTATACGAACATGGAAGTTGTCGACAAAACAGTGACTATCAAGCAGATCAATAGCAAAGGCAAAGTTATCGACCACTTCACAGTGACAAAATAGCCAACTAAAATAGCCAACTAAAATGACCGCATCAGATCACAACCATTCAATAGCCGGAAGCTGGATGGGTCAATACTTTTATCTAGGCCAACAAAATGGCAGTGCTTTTGAAGTTGTCTTTGTGGAAATTGGCAGCGGCTTTGAAAAAAGAATTGAAGGCAGTGTTCTCGACAACTGCAATCTTGGCGAAGCAATGGTGTCTGGAACTTTCACCTACCCTAGTCTGCAGTTCACCAAAACCTACATTGGCAAACGCCTTGACCCAGTTGAGTATCGCGGCACGATGAACGAAGAGGGCACTGTGCTCTCGGGTAATTGGTACATCCGACCGAGCGGAAAGGGCTCTGGAGCGGCCATGGGTACATGGATAGCCACTCGAGGTGAGGGCGGCGAAGAGTTTACTTTTGATATCGACCAAACCAAAGACGAAATTAATGACGAAGAAAAAAAGAAAATAGAAGTGCCAACGCAACCAGCTATGCGTTGAAACAAAGTAGAATCAACAAACACAAGAGGAACAATCAATGACCGCAGTTGCGCATTACGCCATAATCATACTTTCAACATTCGTACTAGTTGGTGGCGTCATCGGCTTCAAAAAAGCAGGCAGCAAAGCCTCACTAATAGCAGGAGCAATTAGCGCTGTTCTATTAGATGCATGCTTCGCCATCGGTTTCGTCAATATGCAGGCGGGTTTCATTGCCGCTCTTGTTGTCACGGGCCTGCTCGATGCCTTCTTCTTAAAGCGCTTGATGAAAACTATGAAATTTATGCCATCAGGAATGATCTTGCTTCTTTGTGTAATCACTCAAGGCTTGATCGTTGCGGCTCTGGTGATGAAGTAGACCCAAAGTAATGAACCCAGAAGAACTAAACACAAATGACACCGCTAAAACGGATTCAGCCAAACTAGAAGAGCCTGAAACAGAAGAGCCTGAGACAGCACAGGCCAAATTAGAGCAGGCAAAAATAGATCAACTCTTAGAAGATGCTCTTGAAGGCATTGAAGCAGCTCGATGCCATAGAGCAGAAAACATTGAAGCGGCCCACTCAAACAACGATCTGGCAGCTGTTGCTCAGCTTGTGGCCGATGAAGTTGCCGCTGAAAAAGAACTAGAGAAGACCATGCAATATTTTGCTGATCAAGCCAGTCATTGGACCAGCCGTCGTTCTACAGCGAAAAAGAAGTCAGCACTTTCCGATGTTGAAAATTGCTCAAACATTATTCAGGCTTATATCGCAGCCAAAAATAAGTGCCTGGAATCACTGCAAGAGTCAGAGACCCATCAAGCTCTTTTGATTTATCTTGAACTAAAGGTTTCACAAGCGACAAAAGCAGAAATCGAAGGCCACCTAGAAGACTGGTCAAGAAGAGCAGAGGCCGCACGCAAGAGTCGTAACAGTGATCTAGAAGATTACGCCCTAGAGAGCAAGCGCATTTGCCAGAAGGCCCTAGATGCATTAGAGAAATAGGTGTATATACACCTATTTCTCTAAAAGACGATGGCAACAAAACCCAAAGCTATTTGATAAATTTGCACTGCTGTTCAGCCATGTAGCGAATTTGGTCGCATTGCACTTCGCACTCGCTTTCCACGATAGCTCTATTCTCAGGGGTGTAGTGATGAACTACGCGACCTTCAGCATCAACATGATATGTATTACTGGCTGCCACTAATACATCGCCTCTATCGAGGCGATTTTGATACTCTGCCCGAAGAGCTCTAATCTCTTTTTCAGCCTTATCCATGATTACTTTCTTTCGTTCTTCTGCCGCATTTTCAGCAGCTTCTTGAATTGGCGATCCACCAACGGCAGCAACCATTGATGAACCTGAGCCCGAGGCACCGGAACCAGCAGTTGAAGCTACACCCGTTGCAGCAGTAGCAGTTCCAAGCTTTTCCAAGACAGCCCGACAATATTTGGCTGTTGTAGCATCAGGATTGCCATTCAAACAATTTTGATACTCAAGTTTCGCTTTAGCCACCTGACCCGATGAGAGCAATACATTACCCAAATAATAGTGACCTAGAGCAAACCTAGGATAAACGGAAAGCACTTTTTCAAAGCTAACTTTGGCTGTGCGGTAATCTCTGGCACTGTATGCCTTGCAGCCATCTTCAAAGTCTCCGGCAAAGGCGGGCGCGGCCAAAAAGGGCGAAACTGTCAAGGCAGCCACGATCGCAGCCACAGACAAAGTGCTTCTAAAAACGAAATTTCCTCGACAACCCATTAGCTTCCAACCTACTTTCAAGAATCAGGCTATTCGTATGAACCTATGAACCTATCAATCTATGAACCTGAAGGCCCTGAAGACCCTGACGACCCTAAAGACTGACTTTTGTCTTACTAGTGCCCGTCTTTTGCCTGACTTTTTGCGAAAGCTGGCAAAAAAACTGCCACAATTCATTAACCGTCACCGTAAGGTTCAATGGTGACCATTTGGCAGCCTGTTGTCAACCGTGGTTACAGCGCCGACAGACTAAAATACATAAAGTTCTATTTAGCCAATGGCATCCCTCAAAAACTAGCTTCTCAAGACAATTGGAAAAGCCTCCGGCAAAGAGATACGTACCAATGAACAAAAGGCTAAATGGGTCAACAGCAATTGCGTTGGTACTCTCGCAGACGATCAGTCTGTGCGTTCTGGTAGACCGCGCAGCGGCCCAGGCTTTGCCCCGAAAGAGCGGCAACCAAGAATATTCAGAAGCTTTGAGCCAGGGTGAAAAACTTTGTAACCAGTTCAAATACAAAGAAGCTGAGCCCTACTTTAGCCAGGCTCTCAAAAGCAACCCCAGAAGCGTAGCGGCCTTACTCGGGCTCAGCAAAGTCTATCGTCACCAGGGTAAGGCCAATCAGAGTTACTCACTGATAAAAACAGCAATAAGTATTGAGCCGAACAATGGCCTGTGCTATCTCGAAAGTGGCAAGCTCTTTCAGAAGATGCAGCGCTATGACAGGGCCATACAAGACTGCAAAAAAGCAGTAGGGCTGGCACCCAACAATTCTGAGGCCTACTACTATTTGGGCTGGAGTCAAGATCTTTTTGGAGACAAAGAGGCAGCCAAAAGTCTACACAAAGCCGTGCAGTTAGACCCAAAGAACGACCGCGCCTGGAGATTATTAGCCTATGCACTTTGGCGCCAGGACCGTTATGACGAAGCCAGCCAGGCTATGCAAAGCGCCATTAAGCTTGCGCCTAAGAACCCTCAATATCAAAAAGAACTAGCCGATATTCTTTTAGCCGCCAATAAACCCAAAGAGGCTGAGGCTATCTACAGCGGCATGAAGACAACCTTTCCTAAAAACCCAGTGCCATACTTAGGGCTCGCCGAAATAGCGTTTAAGCAAGGTAACACTAAACGGCAAGGAGAACTGCTGCGCCAAGCAACAGTGATCAAACCAACCAGTGAACTAGCCTGGCTTAAGTTGGCCCAGTTTTATACTGAAGAAAGAAGATTTGACGAAAGTATCAGATGTGCTCGCATTGCTTTAGGCTTCAAGCCTAAAAGTGCTTTCAACAACAATGCTATGGCGATTGCCCTCATAAATGCAGACAAGCCTCAGGAGGCAGAACCATACTTGCAAAAGAGCGTTGCCTTCGCTACAGACTTGCAACAGAAGCTACGCTCACAAGCCGTTCTTGTGCGTCTGCATTTCATAAACAACAAAAACGATCGAGCCATGGAATTGGCCAAAGAAATGTATAAGCAATACCCCAACGAATATTGGGCAATCTCAGCCAAGGCCTGGGCGCTAATGTGCTTTAAAAAATACGACGAGGGTTTCGCCCTATTGCAGAAAGGAAAAAAACTTTACCCTAAAGATCAAGATTTAGACCAAGACTACCTCGCCGGTCTAGTTAGCGCCGAGAGATACGATCAAGCAAAAGCACTTGCTAGAAAAATGCTAGTCAAAACACCAAACGACACCTCCATCTGGCTGCATCTCATGACCGTGGCCACAAAGACCCACAATAAAAAAGATGCTGAAGAAGCGATGAAGCACACCCGGGGCCTCAAACTTAGCTCCTACGATGCAATGGAAGTAGGCTTTGGTGGCATGTCTGTAGGAGCAGACGCCAGCTCCAAAGAGTCCTTAAAGCAAGCAATTGAAGACAATCCAGCCAATGTTGACCTAATCATGAATACGCGCGACCCCAAAGCCGAGAAGAAATCGAAATCATCCTTCTAATAGCAGTTCGCGAGACTCCTGCAAGCGCAAAACACTGTCAGCGAGCCCGGCGAGCAGTTGCGTCTGCATTAATTGATAACGTTCAAGGTCAGACTTGCTGCGGGCACTATCTCCGAGGGAGGCATACACCTCACTGCGCAGTTTATAGTCAAAGCGCATGTGTGGATTTTCGGCAATGGCGCGATCTAATAGGGGCAAAGCAGCCTCAGGGCCTTCTACTTTGAACACAACTAAAGCCATGGCACCAAGAGCTTCAGGGTCAACAGGGTTAATTTCCAAAGCTAGTTTGGCCGCTTCGCGGGCTTCGTCAAAACGACTAAGGGCGCACAGCGCCTTAACTTTATAGTGCAAAGCATGACTGTCAAACTGATTTTTCACTAGGGCTTTGTCACAGTTCTCTAAACACTGCTCCAGATCACCAGAAGCAAAACAAAGCCTGGCTCGCAGAGCATTGCTCAAGCTCAAATGGGGCTGTAGTGTATCGACCATATTGCAATCAGCTACAGCTTCTTGCCAATAGCCGGCCTCGATTAGCACTAGAGCCCGATAATAATACCCCGTATAAATCTGCGGATTTTTTGTCACCACCAGCGATGCGGTTGACAGAGCAAGATCGCCCTCATTAAGTGAGAGATACGCGCCGGCTTGAGGCGTCAAGAAAAATTCAGCCTTACGATCAGCCGGTGCTGTAGCACAGATAGCCAGCACATCTTCGTACCTATGAGAAGCACCGTGCAGCATAGCCCGAGCAAGAGCGACCAGGTGATGTTTACTTTTACTTGCTTCAAGTTGCTGCACAAGAACCTCAGCCTCTTTAATCTTTCGCAACTCTAGAAGAGCCGCAATTTTTATAAAGTTGGCGTTTTCTCGATACTTACGTCCTTGCAATACTAAATCACAATCGGCAATACATTCATTGATCTTGCCTAGCTGTAAGCGGGCACAGGCACGGTTTAAAGCCGCTACCAAATCGCGTGGATTCTTCTTCAGAAGCTGATTATAATCTGCTTCTGCTTCAACATAGTCGCTTAAACAAAGATGCACTACTCCCCGCATAGTTAAGGCATAGGTGCGATTGGGTGAGACAAGAATGGCTTGCGAAGCATCTTCTAAGGCGCTTTCAAGATCGCCGATTTGCTGATACGCAAGGGCGCGGGCACAGAGTAAACGATAATTTTGATCATCTATTCTAAGACCTAAATTGATTAACTGCATGGCCAGCTGGGGTCGCCCACGCACAGCTAGAAGGCTCGAAATAAAGGCGAACCACTCGGGCAGAATCAACAAGTTAAGTTCTACTGCAAGAAAGAAACCAAAGTCGAAATCAGGCAGAACACTAGTAACGGTCAGCACAAATACGACAAAGCAGAAGTACAGATGAAACAACTGCCAGCGCGAGATATAAAATGTTGACCGCAGAGCAGGAGGATTCATTAACCCTTGAGCTTCTTCAAGCGTTCTTTAGCAGCCAGCATGGTCTCTTCTTTGCGGCTAAAGCAGAAGCGCACATAGTTATGACGATTTTCCGCCTCTGGTCCAAAGAAACTGCCACCAGGCACCACTGCCACACCAACGTCTTTGACTAGATATTTAGTGAAGTCCATATCTGACTTAAAGCCTAGGCCACTAATATCACAGAAAGCGTAATAGGCACCCTCTGGCTTGTAATAGGGAATGCCGACACCATCAAGTATTTCGAGCATCATGGCGCGCCGCTCAGCGTACTTAGCTTTCAATTCAGCATAGTATTTATCTGGCATATTGATAGCAGTAACAGCGGCCCTCTGCAACGGAGCTGGTGAACCAACTGTCAAAAAGTCATGCACTTTGCGAATAGGCAAAGTCAGCTCTGGCTTGGCAATGGCCCAGCCCACGCGCCAACCAGTGACACTATAGGTTTTGGAAAGCGAATTGATAGTGACAGTAAGATCGGCCATTCCAGGCAGCGCAGCCATAGAAACATGCTTAGCACCATCGTAGAGAATGTGCTCATAAATCTCATCGGTCAAAGCCAAGACATTATATTTCTGGCAGAGATTGGCAATGGCAGTCATCTCTTGCAAGTTGAACACTTTGCCCGTGGGATTGTGGGGAGTGTTGATGATAATAGCGCGAGTATTTTCGTTAAAGGCCTTGGCTAGCTCATCTTCATCGAATGTCCAGTTAGGCGCATGCAATTTCACATAACGGGGAACGGCACCACACAAAATAGAGTCAGGACCATAATTCTCGTAGAACGGCTCAAAGACAACGACTTCGTCGCCGGGATCAACGAGAGCTAACATGGTTGCCACCATGGCCTCAGTAGCACCACAACAAACTGTGATATCGGTTTCTGGTTCAATGGTCAGACCAGAAAATTTCTTGGTTTGCTCGGTGATGGCCTGACGTAAAAATTTATCACCCCAGGTAATAGCGTACTGATTGACATCGTCGAATACCGCACGGGTAACAGCCTCTTTCAGCTCAGGAGGACAAGGGAAGTCAGGAAGGCCCTGGGCCAAATTGACAGCTTGATGCTGAGCCGAAAGCCGCGACATCTCGCGTATGACCGACTCTTGAAATTGGTTTGCCCGGTTGGACGCAATTTTGCGTGTCTTTGACTGCATGATAACCTCGCGGCAATATCTATATAGGTGGGGGCTATATGATATCGCCCGGGTAGTCTATTTGTCTTGGGTTAGGGCTAATTTCCTGAGCGCTTGGCTTTATTGACAGAGCTGACCGTACTAGCCAGGTCGTAGATTGTGATTCCCGAACTTTCAGAGAAGAATTCATCGTCATGGGCACTGCTCAGTTTTGAATAGTCCATAATCATGTAGTTCACAGCCTGTTGTTTTTCCAAAATCTCTTTAGACTTGGGATTTTTCTTGGCCGCTTCTTCTAGTTCATCGTGCTTTCTCGATAGCTCAACTTTATTGACAAAGCCATCGCCGTTTAAATCAAGTTCGTCTTTAGCAAACATATTGAGAGCTGCTGCGGCAGTCTTCTCTTTAGAAAATTGGAATTGCTCAGGAATTCTTTGCGCAAGAGGATCACCGCTAACCGCTTGCCCCATTGCTCCATCAAAACGAGCCCCAGCAGGCGTTTGCGCAGCAGCAGCAGTAGCAGGAGATGAATCAGAGCGACCTGAGTCAACAGGCTTGCCGGCCCTGGGCCTTTTGTCAACATCAGCAGAACCCGAATCGGCAATATCAACCGATGGCAAGCTATTGCTAACCAAAGCTTGTTCTGATGCCTTAGCCAGTCATACAGTGAACTGGCCGGGTCGGATTTACCTGTGTCTGACACAGCTTTGCGAAAACTATTGTCGGCGATTGCTTCTTGCATAGTAAAAATCCTCATACGAAAAATTGCTTCGATGAGGCCAAATTACATAATCAATATGACAATGCCGTGGCGAGTTTGCGACTTAGAAAAAAAAACCAATCCACCATTGCCTAGCAGGGCTTTGCTGTAATAAGAAGTACTTCGTACTACTTAGCTGGGGTCTGGGCGCTGACCTGGGCGAGGGGGAAGTAATAATGCAAAATCTCTTTGTAGTTTTTGCCAGCCTTAGCCATACCGCAGGCACCCCACTGACAAAGCCCAGCGCCATGACCGGCACCAGTAGAGGTGATAGTGACTATGGGGCCAGGTTCAATGGCATAGCGCATACCGGGAACGGCCCCCCAGCCCAGGCCCTGGCCAAGTTTGAGCCAGAGGTCATAGCCAGAAATGGAGACTGTTTTCGAATCTCCACCTGCTCTATTCACCTTCTCAACCGAGAGTGAAAGCGGCCTATCCTCAGCATCTTTTACGTCTATAGTAAGTGGCACATAGCCCACTTTACGCCTCAACTCGTCAGCAGAAACTTGTACTCGATGAGCCTTGAAAAACGGTGAATCTTGGCAATACTTGCACTTAACACGTGTGGCCGTGCGGCAGCGACTGACAGGCTTGCGAGCAGCATCATTGAGAAGCTTGCCAGAAAATACTTCTCTCTCATCGCTAGTGCCACCAGCACAAGTTGAATGATAAAAAACCGCCGGAGTAGTACCACTAGATGTCTCCAACTTTTGGCCAAACACCGCAGCCACAGCCTGCTTTACTAGCGGTCTCTCATAGTCGCTGCCAAGATAGGCCTGCACATTAGTAGTATCACTCAATTGCATATTGGGCCGCTGCCGGGCCAAGACAGTTGAGGCTAGCACAGACTGAGCCTTGAGTGCCTCCAAGGGAAACTCAGGCAAGCTCTCGCTACCAACAACACTGGTTATATAAGACCTAGTATCAACTTCATTGACTACGTTGAGCTTTCCACCGCTAGCAGTAACAAAGATTCGGCCTCGGTAGCGTCGGCCAGAGTTAGAACTTGAGTTAGATCCAGCACTTGAGTTCAGGTTAGAAGCGATGCCCGGTCTAGAAGCCACTAGAGTATCCGGCTGCAAGTAGAGAGGTTGAGCGCCGACTGCGCGGATAACAATTCTAGTACCAACTCGGCGGCCAGATTTCGTGGAGGCACTTGCAGAAGCAGCACCAGCATGACGCCCAGGTCCTGTTTTCAAAAGCAAACCATTTTTAGACAGACTAATCTCCGCATGTCGGAGAGTGGAAGAACCCGCGCCAGAAGCAGAGCCCGACTGGCCAGCCTGGCTGATCTCAAAGGCGCCATCAACGACCAGTGAGTTGATATCAGAATGGGCCTGAAAGAGATTTACTTTCACCGAAGAGGGCAGAGCCAGAGCAGCACCAGGCAAAAGCAAAAGGCTTAACAGAATGACAAATATTTTGCCCATTAATGCAGTAATTGCGGCGCGAACTTTAACGCGAAATTTGGCACTAATACTGGCACTCACTGGAGCGATCATTGCCCTAGGGCCAAGTAGTCGAGAAGAGAAATTCTTTGGCTTTTGGTACAGCCGAATCTTGCGATGTTCCTGATGGGGCATACAAAGCGAAAGCATGGGCCGGCTTATCAACGGGGAAATAACCAATCACATAAGACTGGAATTTGTTGCCGTGGGGAGTCGTTCCAGTTTTGGCGGCAATCTTCAATTGGTCGTCAACGTCAAGCTTACGAGCCGTACCATCAGTGGCCGAGAGGCGCATACCAGCACTCAATACCCGATGAGATTCAGCGCTGAGAGGAGAAACCATTGGCTTCTCCTGCTCAAGTAAATCGAGATTTTCAGCTGAATGTAAGACCGGAAGCTTGGCACCAGGGGCGATGGCAACTAGAGCAGCCAGCCGCATCAACTGCAGAGCATTTGGTTTGAAATCAGGGGCCAAACCCAAAACATAGTGCAGCGAACTAGACTCAGCTGGCTTGGCAGGGAAAGCTCCAGAATGGCGACCAGCACAAGGGTTATCAAGGCCAAGCTGGGCCGCCTTAGCCAGAAAGGCGCGAGTAGTTAGACGCTTGGTGGCTTGGGCGAAATAAATATTGCAAGAGCGACCGATGGCCTGCACAATGTCAATTTTGCCGTGGGCATTTTGGCAATGCACCGCTTCTTTTCCCACGTTATAAGTGCCTGTGCATTCAAAGGTTTCATTAGCGTGGGTCAGGCCTTCGTCAATCAAAGCTGCGGCGGCCACTAGTTTCATCAACGAGCCTGGTCTTTCTTCGGGCACAAATAAACCGGTAGGGAAACCAACCTGGCCAGTTTTAAAATTGCACCAATAAAAACTTGTTTGCCCTTTGGCTTCAGCCATTTGCTGGGCAACCGGAAGGGCCCCGGTTATACCAAACAGGGAGCGAATGAAGCCTCTTCTATCAATGTTGCCAGACACTTAAATAACCACCATCAACTTACACGCCGTTGACAACCTCTTGACCTCGAGCACATGCAATTTTGACACATCATGGGCGACGGACGGGCTAGCTTCGGTTGATAATAGGCGAAGTATAAGGTAGTAACTGGGCGAGCCAACGGCTCGAGGCCAGCAGGAGAGCAATGCTGCACGCTTACACTGACATTGAGGCAAGTTCGCGCCAGCGCAGAGCCGACTTGGGGTGTTTTTGCTTAGCAATTTGCTTGGCCTGTTTTTGCTTAATAAGCTTTTTCTTCACAAACAAAGCAGTCAATGCAGCACAAACCAGCCTTACTCTAGTTCAGGTAGCAAAGCTAACAATCGACAATCACTTCAGCGACCATCCTAAAACCATAAGCGAAATCGTGGAAACACTGAGCAAAAATATCCATCCTTCATATAGGCATTCGAAAGGATTGTTTATTACTTTGAGCAAACACGGTAAAACCAGAGCTTGTTGGGGTCAAATTAGTGGCACCGAGAACAATCTTGTGGCCGCTACTGCTTTTACAACAGAGGGCGCACTCACCAAAGAATACCGCTATCCGCCCATAAAGCGGCAAGAGGTGCCCGGGCTGGATGTGCAGGTAACCGTAATTGACCGAGTTGAACCGGTGGAGCGCAACGTTAGCTTGCACCCCCTGCTTGACGGCCTCATGGTGAGAAGTGGCGGAAAGGCCGCAGTACTACTACCCGGCGAAGCCAGCGATGGCCATTATCAAGTGATGCAGTGCAAAGTCAAAGCTGGTATAACCCCCTCTGAGCCGTGCCAGATGTATAGGATAAAAGCCCATGTCTTCAGGTGAATCATTTGTGACTGCGCGCCACAGCCAAAGAACGCCACTATTTACCTGGCTATTTGTCGCCTTGCAGGTAGTGCTGCTGGCCATGGCGGCCATAGTCCTAGACAAGCCCATGGGAGCAATTGCCGGCCGGGTAGCAATTGAGCAAAAAGGCTTCCACCTAAAATCTTATGACCTTAAAGACAATAAAGTTTTTGTACTCGCTACCGGTCCGCGCAAGGGTCCATACGTTGAACGCGGGGCCTGGGTAAATAATGACGGCACCTTCAAAATCGAACAATTACCAGTAGGCGAATATTCCATTCGTGTGCGTGCGCCGGGCTTTTCTACGGCTTTAGTCAACGGTCTATTTGTGGTCCAGGGCAAACCGCAAAATCTTCCACAGCCTGTGCAATTAACTCTGCTCAATCCGACAGTCAATATTGCTTCCAACACCCGAGTGTTTACAACCAAAGAAGCACCACATTTCTGGGTCAATGCCACAGGCGCATCAGATGCCAATGTGCAGGTATATAAACAAGATTTTCTCAGTCTAATCAATTCGCCTGAAGCAAAGAAGATGGGCATCTCCCTCGCTTCAGACTTTAACATCTATGTTGACTCATCCAAAAAGTTTGCTAGTCCATTTACAAAACTCGCTCCAGTTGCCAGTTTCACGCGCAAGCTAACGATGGACGATAGTGATTCAGCCAACGCCCAATTTAAATTTGACCATGCCTTGCCGGCTGGCGATTACTTTGCTCACGCCCAAGTAACTGATATGTTTGGCCACAGCACAGCCTCAGCACTGACCTGGTTTTCAGTCAGCGACGTGGGCTTAATCGTTAAGCATGCGCCAGACAAAACAGTAGTAAAAGCAGTTGATTTAAACACACTAAAAGGAATTGGTGGAGTTGATCTAAAAGTCTTCTCGCGGGATGGCGATGTCAGCAAGACAGCCAGGGTGCAAGCCAGAACCGGAGCCGACGGCATTGCCACTCTAGCCTTGCCCCAAGATATTCGCTCAAGGCTGAGTTATGACTTAGTGTTGATTGGCTCACTAGGGGCAAGCAAGGCCTATAGCGGCTACAACTACTACCGCTCTGATTCTGATACGCACAAGACCTATTTCTATACAGACAGACCAGTTTATCGCCTCGGTCAAACAGTATTCTTCAAAGGCATGTGCCGTTCAATTGATGAAAATGGTATTGCTAACAAAGGTGCCAGCGAAGAGCTTGATGTCACTATTGAAGATCCAGATAACAACGAATTCAAAACGCTACATGTCAAAACCAATGCCCATGGCACTTTCCATGGCTTAGTCGAAGTGCCTGCCGATGGCAAGACCGGCGGCTACCAAGTACAAATTAAATATGCCGATGGCACCATCAGCTACCAAGGTTTTGAAATTGCTCAATACAGAAAACCTGAATATCAAGTAGAAGTGCTGCCTATCACCGAGCGAGTCATTGCTGGCAGCAAAGGTAAAGCAAGGGTCAAGGCCACCTATTTCTTTGGCGGACCGGTGGCCAATGCTCGCGTTAAATACAATGTCTATTCATCAACCGATTGGAATACACGCTGGCGCTTAATGGACAGACCAGCATTCTATAGCTTCTTTGATGATTGGTATGATGCTGACTATTACGAAGGCGCTGGCGACTTTAGTGCTGAAGGTTACGCGGTTACCGATGCCAACGGTGAAGCCATTGTCGAATTTGACACTAAGGCAGCCGAGCCGCCCACATCAGGCCCATTGGGTTCAGAATTTTCTGACAAGAAACTCAAAGTAGAAGCTGAAGTAACAGACATCAGCAGACTTTCGGTTGTAGGCTCAGGCTCAATGTTTGAGTCGGCTGGCGAGTTCTTATTGGCCGTGACGCCAAGCAATTATGTTGTTAGCAGTGGCCAACCAATGGCCGTAGACATCAAGGCTGTTGACTACAAGGGCAAACCGATAACAACCAATCTCAAGCTCAAAGTGATGCGCTATCCCTGGGATCGCTTCAAATCTGAATATAAACCAGACGTCACGCTCGAAGAAAAAACCGCTAGCACCGATGCCAATGGCATATTGCCCAAGCCACCGACGGCAGTGGCCATTTGATTCAAGACTCAAGTTCAATCTGGGTATCGAGCAGCGAGAAGCCATTCTTCTTAGGCCATAAAGACGCCCAGAAAGAGCCGCTCAAGCTCAAGCTAGACAAACGCGTCTACAAGCCAGGCGAGAATGCCAAACTAATTATTACCGGTCCATTTACTGGTAAAGACGGAGCCGAAGCGATTGTCTCTATCGAAGGCACCAAGCTACATAGCTTCAAAACAGTAGCGCTTGATTCAGCGGCAAAACTAGTAGAAATACCAGTCAAGCAAGAGTTCACGCCCAATTTCTATGTCACCGTTTCTCTAGTGGCCAAGAACAAACAGTTCTACAACCAAGAACAAGTGGTCATGGTCAGCCCTGATAACCACTTCCTCAATTTGACTATAGCCAGCGATAAAGAAAAATACAAACCAGGCGAACAAGCCACCTATACAATTAAAGCCACAGACCAAGCAGGCAAGCCGGCTAAGGGCGTTGAGCTGTCGCTTGGGGTCGTAGATGAAAGCATCTATTCAATAAGGGCCGAAACCGCTAGCGATATCAAGAAATTCTTCTACGAACGGCTACCTAACTGGGTGACCACAGTCTGCTCCTTCCCCGAACAATATTCAGGCGGACCAGACAAGTTAGAACCAAAAGTACGCAAAGACTTCCGCGATACAGCCGCCTGGGTGCCTGAACTGGTCACCAACGAAAAGGGTGAAGCCCAAGCCGTGGTTAAGTTGCCAGACAATCTAACAACTTGGCGCGCTACCGTGCGCGGCATCGACATGGCCACCAATGTCGGTGCTACCTTGCAAAAAATCATGGTCACCCAAGATCTGATCGCGCGCTTAGCTCTGCCTCGCTTCTATAGCATTGGAGATGAAGCTAACGTCACTGCCGTGGTGCACAACTATACTGATAAAACGCAGAAAGTATCGCTCAATTTGACCATGGGGCCAGA
>LNEX01000446.1 GCA_001464165.1 bacterium Ga0077546 | reverse complement strand
TTTTACTGCCTTTTCAACATCTTTGTTGAATGTATCATCGCCTTTTTGGGCCATTTGAATGATCCTCAGAATCTCAGTAACTGATAAAGGATGGACTTAATATGTTCGCGGGGGGGTATCAACTTATTTATTCCCAGCATTTAGGGGTTTAGAACCGCCCTAGCGGAGACTTTCATACGTTGACAACACTAGTTTGACAGGCCATGGGCTTTGCGTCATTGGGAAAAATACGTAGTTAAGCGCTGAAATTTATTAAAATGGAGAGATGGAAGACCAAAATTCGCAATCTAATCTTTTGACTGAACTAGAACCTTATCAACCGAGCGACGAACGCGATGGTTGGGAAAGGGCCGTTTTTCTTTCTACCTCTATGGCTGCCCTGTCTTCAAATATTTTGGCTTCCTACGTGCGCTACTGCCTAGATGGGGCCAAAGCCGATTCGGTGAACGAGCCATTTGCGGTGATCGATGCTGACTACACCCGCACCACCAAAGAAATTCTTACTCTCGGGCTCTGGCTCATGATTTGCGAAGAATGCGGCCCTAAGGTTCCTGAGTGGTTCCAGAGCTACTTATATACTGCTTTTCAGGTAGCCGACGAGCTTTGTCGAGAACCTACAGTTACTGCCATTTTTGAGACCTATCCCATGGACAACGGCCCTATTGCCGTAGCCCAGACCCTTTCTATGATTGTTTGCCATAGGCTTGGCCTGGGGGCAACTAAAGCTGAAGCAGCGCTAGCGCTGGGAGACTATATTCTCAATTGCCGAGAGCGGCGAGAAGATTTGCTCAAATTCTCTCTCACCGAGTCGATTATGGCTCTTGATGCCTGGGTAGCAGACATGAAGCCCCAATCTATTTAGTTAGGGATTAAAAGCAAACAAGAAGGTCGTAACGAAGTTAAACCCGGCGTGGCCAATTATTGTGGTGGTCGTATTAGTGAAGCGCTTGACGATGCCCATGCAGCAAGACCAAAGTGAGACCTGCAAAATAAGCATTGGCGCATTAGCAAATTGAGCATGAAGGATGCCATGCAGAAATGCTGCGGGCAAAATACCAATTACAGGCTGTAGCGCCCCTCTGATAAGGGTTTCTTCGCCGATTCCAGCACAAATAGCAGTGGCCATTGCCAGAAACACCGAAGCACCAAAGCCGGCGGCGCCGCCAACAGCAGACCCGGTAGAGAAAGTATTAGCGTTATAAGCCGAGATTTTGGTAGCCATATCACCAGATTGGTGTGTATATAAAGCCCAGACTAAGTCATAGACAAAACTAAAAACCACTAAACTGAGCCCAATGCCAACCTGCACACCAGTAGGCTTCACCCAGGCCATACGGGCGAACATTTCCTTCCATTTACGGGTAATCAATATGCCTGTGCCGCAGATAGAGACAACTACCAGGCCGACAAAGTTGTACCAAAAGAGTTGGTCTTGAGGCACTGGAACCATCGGAATTGGTATTTGAGGAAACTGAAAACCGCTGGATAGATTGGTATTAGCCATGTACAAGCCAAACGTGGCGATGTAACAAAAAGCCCCGACCATATGAGGAACAGACTGAGGCTGGAAAACTTGAACATTGACCATGGCCGCCATCATTGTCATTTTGCGCCGTAGCGGGCCAGTAATGAAACGCAGTGAGACGATGCCATCTAATAGAGTGAGAAGACGTGACAAGACCTTTCTAGCTGGCAAAAATAGCAGAAGCAAACAAGCTACGCCCATGGCGCCACTGACCTGGTAGCCCCACGGGGCAGAGCCGGTGAAGCTGCCGCCGATATATGCCAAGCCAGCAGAGAAGAAGAAACAACCAATGAAGATGCGCAGTAGCCATTCTAGCCACTTCCTGTTTCTGGCCCCATGAGCCATTAGACCGAGAATTGAACACATGAAGATTGTGATTACGTCAGACAACTCCACACCCTCTTGAAAGTCAAATAATCTGGCTGCACTTTATTAACCGCTACTTACCACTTTTAACCTCTTCTCATATTTCCAAGACATGATAGTATATTGTCAAGGTCCGAAAGTGTGGGTATCTTCTATCATAGGGGTAAATATCCGAATAAGCCTGCAATCTGGGTACATCATATTGAAGGATGAAGGTTACTGGCTGGAATTACAAAATCTAATTTTTTGAGCAGCTTTCCTAAAGCTGTGGTCCAATAAGTAAAAGAAACAAGTGCAATAACGACTTGTAAACCTGTTTTAAAGTTCGCCTGTTTTGAAGTTCGCCTGTTTTGAAGTTCGGAGGAATAAACACTTAAGATGAAGAAGCGTCTACTATCAGCGGCTGTTCTGGCCACCACTCTAGGATTCGGACTTTTAACTACGGCCAGCTTTGCTAATGGCCCGCTCATGATTGGCCCTGCACCAGTACCTGTAACCCCAGGCGTGCATGCAGTCGTCAACACAGTACCTGTGCAAACCAAAGTGCTTAGCACTTACAGACAGGTAAGAGCGTTCTGGCTATCACGCGCTCTAGTTAGATAATAACCAAGCGCTAAGCTCTGCTCCTGTAGGCAAGTTCAAACCCTTAGAAAGTCGCTCCTCGGAGCGGCTTTCTTGCTTTAGCTGGCAGCACAACTAGGGATAATCGTGTCGAATATTGCCTGATAATTCAATCGAACCCACTTGGGCGTGGCTGCAAGCCAAGCCAGCTGGGGCTGCCAGCCATTGCCCCTCTAGCAAAAGACTGCGCCGCCGCAAGACAGCTTCAGCCAAATCATAGCGACCAGAGCCTTGATAGACACTCGCCAACATAAATAGCGGTACAGCAAGGTCAAAACCATCTCCTTGCATGCTCGCTCGCAGTTTCAGAGATTTAGTCAGTACAGACTTGGCGGCGTCCCAATTTTTTTCATCAATCAAAAGCTGCCCATAGGCGTTGAGCAAAACACTCTGGTTGAGCGCGTCAACTTTACCAACGCGAAAGTGATCGAGAGCAGAGCGGCAAGCTTGAAGTGCTTCTTTTCTCAGACCTAAAGCACTGTAAGAGAGGGCTAAGTTAGAAAGTATTTTACCCCGCGTATTAGCGGTAAGACCTTCTGGAAGGCCTGTAAGCGCGCGCTTATAAGCCTCAATCGCTTCACTATGCTTTCGCTGACAGTGCAGAGTGACACCAAGAAAATTAAAGAGATCTGCAAGCCTGGCAGAATCGACTTGAAGTTCAGGCGAACTATCAATGACCAGCCGGAAATTTTGCTCAGCCTCGGCATAGCGGTGTGCTGCCAGGGCTGCTGCGGCCAACTTAATGAGCTCTTCACTTTCGTCCTCAGGAATGGTTAAAGCCGGCGCGAAAGAAGAAGAAGAAAGAGAACATGAAGCAGGTAAGCAAACGCCAACTAACGAAAACGATACCGCGATAAGTATGACTATTAACTTACTCATCCTGGTCTGTAGTGATTTGGCAACAACGACATGCAAACATAAAGACCAAACTCAGCAAAACGCCAGGGCACCAATAGCGATACCATGTCAATTTTAAAAGGTTGCACCTATCGCCAGTCTTGCCGAAAAATAACATATAGCGCAACGCAAAATGTGCAAATTTCGTGTAACCAGAAATTCTTCCAGGCTTACACCAAACTTGCCCGCCAAGCACATTCTTGAGTTAAGATAGTGATCGTTTCCCTGCTGGTAAACAAAACCATGTCTCGTATTCTGGTTGTTGAAGATGAAGCCGGACTTTCTGGAGCAATCCAGGAATGGCTTCAGGATGAATGCTACGTGGTCACTGTCGAGAGCGATGGCCAAGAGGCATTAAAGAAATTAAACAGCGGAACCTATGAACTAGCACTATTAGACTGGATGCTTCCCAGCCTCAGTGGTCTAGAAATCTGCCAAAGCTTCAGAGCTGCAGGCGGCAGTACGCCGATACTCATGATCACGGCAAAAAGCACGCTCTCAGCCAAAGAAGAGGGTCTAGACAGTGGCGCTGACGACTATTTGACGAAACCATTTAGCATGCGTGAATTGTCGGCCCGAGTTAGGGCGCTGTTACGAAGGCCGAAAACTAGACCAGAAATGGTCATTGAAGCAGGTGGCATACGCCTCGACAGAAAGTCTCTTCGGGTGACAAAAGGAGACCTGCCAATCAAGCTCCTACCAAAGGAGTTTATACTTCTTGAGGTACTTATGCGTCACGGTGGGGTTGTGCTCAGCACAGAAGATTTAATCGATCACGTCTGGGGCAGCCATTCAGAGATAGCACCAGATACAGTGCGCTCCCACGTCAAATCTTTGAGAAAGAAAATCGACGCACCCAAATCAGCATCAATCATCAAAACAATTCATGGCATGGGCTACATGATTGAGGCCGACTGAATATGTTCAAGAATTTTCGTCGTCAAATTGCCATCTGGTTCGTTGCCCTCTCCTCAGTCGTTTACCTAGCCCTATCGCTCGCAGGTGGTGCCTACTTTTACAATAGTTTATCGAACGCCATGGACCATGAGCTCAAAGTGGTCGGCTCACAAATTGGTCACGCCATTGACCTAAGTGGCACTAAGCCTACCTTTCGCGACTGGTTGAGAGTGGTCGAAACCGAACCAGCTCGCTCGGTAATGGCCATGCAACTTTTCGATGACAGCGGCAAACTATTAGAGCACTACGGCCCTACTGGAATACCAAAGTTATTAACCAATACGAGAGAAGCCAGCGCCGGCAGCGAGAGTTATCGCATTCGCATCTCTAAACTTACTCACAAAGGTTCTATTGTTGGCTATCTCCAACTACAGCTTTCCACGGCAAAGCGCGCTGAACTTACCAAAGAATTTCTATTGACAATGGCCTATATGGGGCCTTTTGTCTTACTAGGGTTTGGCCTCTGTGGCTACTTTGTCTCTGGCATAGCGGCTAAGCCAATTGAAATATTGGTCAGTACCCTACAGCGGCTTGTGGCCGATGCCGGCCATGAACTAAATACCCCGGCGAGCATTGTTCAGGCGCGAGCGCAGTCGCTAGAGCGAAAGTTATCGAAGCATGGCCACTACGAAAATGACCTAAAGATAATTGCCAACTCGGCTGAGCGCATGGGATATATTGTCAAAAACTTGATGGTCCTGGCAGAACTAGACAGTATAGGCAATGCAATAAACAGAAAAAGAGAGCACATAAAGAACAAAGCCAAAACCGGTTTGCAAGAGCAGATCGCCAACGCAGTGAGTGAGTTCAGTGAACGTTTTGCAGACAAAAATATCAAGATTGAAGTCGGCACGCTCGAAGATGCCGTAGCAATTACCGACCGCGAATCACTGCAATGCATATTGGCAAATTTGCTAGAAAACGCACTGAAATACACCGAACCTGGTGGCACGGTAACGATCAGCTGTCAACTCTCAGAAACCGAGGCTCAAATCAAAGTTAGCGACAGCGGCATTGGCATTCCAGCTGAAGACCTGTCAAAAATTTACGACCGCTTCTACCGAGTTGACAAATCACGAAGCCGCTCATCTGGTGGAGTAGGGCTGGGCCTGTCGATCGTAAAGGCCATAGCCGAACGCGATGGCGGAGCGGTCGCAGTTAACAGTATCCTAGGTGAAGGTAGTGAGTTTATCGTCACTTTACCAATCGACAAAGCAGCAGTCGTTGCACAAAACTTGCACACAAGATTTTGACAGCTTTAATACACTAAATTCACAGCCTGTTAGTGCTCTGCATCATTGGGTCCCAATGCTCCGTCGAGCCGGTGAAAGTAGTGAGATTAAAGACAACCAGCGGGTTTCTAAGTGCTCTTGCCTTACTATTTTCATTACTAATTGCGTTACCGAAACAAGCCTTAGCCGAGAGCAGCCTAAAACTCAGGCCAGAGATTCAACTAAACGAAACTTCTCTCACACTCGTCGGTGCTGTGCAACTAGCCGAGAGCAAATATCCGCAAATTCTCAAGCAACAAGCAGAGTTGCGTGCAGCAAAACGCAACGTCACCCTGCAAAAAGTTAGAGAATACAATCCATCTGCTCTTCTTTCATATCAACAAGTAGACGCCACTCACAACCGCCTCACTCAAACTTTATTTGGCTCAGCTGTTCTACCAACAACTCCAGGTCCAGGTCCAGACAGTGTCAGGTTCGGCGCTGATGCTTTTAGTGCAGCTGGCTTCATCATCGACTGGGCTCCACTTGACTTTGGCCTGCACAAAGCACGCATAGGCTACTCAAAAGCCGAAATGCAATTAGCCTCTGCACACTATGACCTTACTGTCCTCGATGTAACGGTGCAAGCGGCCGCAAGCTTCCTTGAGGCCTTAATTATGAAAGAGCAAGTTAGTGTCGCCATTGCCAATGTGCAACGCTTTGCTGACTTCAGCAAAGTCGTTCATGCTCAAGTTGATGCCGGCCTGAAAGCTGGGGCTGATGCCTCATTAGCAGACTCACAATTAGCCAACGCCAAAAACGACTTAATACGCGCACGACTAAATTATGAGCTAGCACTTGCCGAGCTAGCATTCAAAGTGGGTGTCGGCGGCAATAGCATTGAGATCAATCCTGGTGGCATTAGTAATTTAACGCAACCTGATGACCCGCAAAGAGACTCGCCAAACTTTAGCAATCACCCTCTCACCCTCGCCAAGCAATCGATAGTGAACCTACGGCTAGCTAACCGCAAAGTCTTAGAAAAAGAGTACTATCCAAGATTTCGCTGGCTAGGTGGAGTCAACTTAAGAGGCACCACTTTTAAGACAAACAGAGGAGATGTCTCGGCTCCGGGAATCAGCGGGCTGTTTCCTACCGTTCCAAACTGGAATGTTGGCATGGTTATTGATTTTCCCTTCTTTGAAATTATTCGAATTCAAGCGGAAAAGAAAGTAGTTAACGAACAGATAAACTCCGCCCAACAGGGCTACGCCCTTGCTGTGCAACAGCTTAAGACCGAGGATGTCCAGGCTAGAGCAAGAGTAAGAGCTTCTCTTGAACTAGCAGCCAACATGCCCATTCAAGTGCAAGCAGCAACTCAAGCAGCGCAGCAAGCTCAGGCGCGCTACCAGGCGGGGTTAGCGACAGTGGCTCAAGTGGCAGAAGCCAATCAAATACTGGCTGATTCTAGAGTCAAAGAAGCAGTAACTAATGTCGGGGTGTGGAAAGCCCTGCTGGCAAATGCTGCTGTTCACGGCAATCTGCGACCTTTTCTGGGAGCCGCCGAGCAGGCGACGCGCAATTCACGCACAGGTAATCAGTAAATGTGGTTGATAAAACTGGCCATGGGCCGACCGATCACAATTATGGTCTTTGTCATCACAGCCCTTTTTGCAGCGTTCCTTGCTGTAAAAGGAATGAAGATTGACATTTTTCCCAACTTAAATATGCCGGTTATTTATGTCGTTCAACCGTACGGTGGCATGGACACGGCACAGTTTGAAGCCTTTGTAGTGGCGCACTATGAAAATCACTTTCTGTACGTCTCTGGCGTCGATCATATCGAGTCAAAGGCCATTCAAAACACAGCGGTAATGAAAATTGTCTTCAAAGCAGATACAGACATGGCAGAAGCGATGTCCAACATCGTTGCCCAGGTAGAACGGTCACGGGCAAAAATGCCTCCGGGCACGGTTACACCATTCATACTGCGCTTCGATGCCGGTAACGTCCCGGTTGGATATGTGGTGCTATCTAGTAAAAGTAAGTCTGTAGGCCAAATAGAAGCAATCGCCGACGAACGGGTGCGACCAATAATATCAACCATTCCGGGCGCCACGACCACTCACCCATTCGGTGGCAACGTTCGCACTATTGTAATTACGGTCAATCCACAAAGACTGAGAGCGCTGCGCTTGAGTTCAGAAGATATCGTCAACGCAGTAACAACTGGCAATATGATTACTCCATCTGGCCTAGTGAAGTCCGGAAATACACAGCGCATTGCCAATCTAAATTCTACTGTCCTTGATATTCATGAGCTCGAAAAAATCCCCTTACGCCTGGGCCCCGGAGCCAGCTTGACCTTAGGTGACGTAGCCACAGTGGTAGACGATATGGATATCGCCACAGGATACGCACTAGTTGATGGTAGACGAACTGTCTTCATGACTATATCAAAACTCGCCGACGCCTCCACTCTAGATGTGGTTCAACGAGTAAAGGCCGCTTTGCCACAAATGCGAGCAGTGATTCCGCAAGATATCATTGTCAGTTTTGATTTCGACCAAAGTATTTATGTTACCGAAGCAATCAGTGGCCTGGTCTATGAAAGTTTGATTGGCGCCCTCTTGACCGGAGGTGTGGTCTTACTCTTCTTGCAAGATCTTCGCAGTGCTCTCATAGTAGTCGCCACAATACCCATAGCGCTTGCCCTGGCAGTGGTCGGCCTTGGTGGTAGCGGTCAAACAATCAACATCATGACCCTCGGCGGCCTCTCTCTTGCCGTCGGAGTCTTAGTAGATGAAGCAACGGTAGCCATAGAAAACATTCACACCCACCTTGATCGCGGGGCGCCACTATACAAAGGCATAAGTGATGCTTGTCGTGAAGTAATAACGCCGCAACTACTAGCAGTGCTGTCTGTACTTGCTGTATTTCTTCCATCATTCTTCATGGAGGGCACGACCAAAGCACTGTTCGTACCCTTATCGCTTTCTGTTGGCTTTGCTATGACCGCCTCGTATGTACTATCAAACACACTCGTGCCAGTATTATGCGGCTGGCTTTTACACACAAGCACTGGCGAAAAGCACAAAGTTAACAAGATTGCCGCTCTTCTGCTCAAATTACGCCGCCAATATGCCCACAATTTAGTTAAGATTCTTCGACTGCGAGTGCCTCTAATAGTGACTTATATAGTTGCTACACCGGCTCTCCTGCTCTGGCTTGGGCCAATGCTAAAGACAGAAGTGTTTCCCACTGGCAATCCATCAAGCTTTCAAATTAGACTTATTGGTCCAGTCGGTACACGAATTGAGCTCACAGAGAAATACACAAAAAAAGTACTAGATATCATCTCGAGAGAAGCTGGCCCTGACAACGTCGAAATCTCAATTTGCTATGTCGGCACACAACCACCAAACTTTGCCCTAAGCAATGTCTATATCTGGACAAGCGGCCCTCAAGAAGCTCTTATGCTCGTAGCATTGAAGCATGACGCAAAGATTCGCCTGAATGATCTAAAAGAACGTTTGCGCAAAGAAGTTGCCAATGAACTTCCTCAAGTATCGCTCTCCTTTGAATCGGGTGACATTGTCAACAAAATCATGAACCTCGGGGCACCAACGCCTATTCAAGTTGATATTACCGGCTCTAACCTTAGTCAAGACGAAGCCTATGCGCGCAAAATTCTAGAGCAGTTAAGGCAAGTCTCTACTATCAGAGATGCAGTCATTGTCCAGCCCCTAGAGTAT
>LNEX01000445.1 GCA_001464165.1 bacterium Ga0077546 | reverse complement strand
TCATTGTTATCTCTGCAAATAACCGTAATAAGGCTTGGGACAGTGTAATTGTTGTCCCCTTAAGCACGGGTATAGGAAATATCAATGCCAAATTCCATAAGGAAATTCCGAAGGGTGAAGGTGGAATTGACCAAACTAGCTACGCCAGATGCGATTTGGTTAGCACCATTGAAAAAACATGTTTGGATAGTTCCAAGGGTGCACTTGGCTCAATGCTATCCGACAAATATATTCGGGAAGTTGTTCGCGGTGTGAGAGCCTCTATCGGTGACAATCCCGATCTATAAAGTCAGCATCAAGAAGAACGCCGGATAGACTACCCGACGTTCTTCCTTCTATACAGATAGAACTTAGCTAGGCAACAGCAGTGAGGCGGCGGTCTTCTTTCTCTTGCTCGAACTCTTCTTCAAGATTAGGCACAGTTGTTTCGACTGTACTGGAAACGCCCCATGGAGAGCGGCGGAAGATCATTTCAATAGCATTGTGTTGCAGCAAAATATCCATGGCTGATTGACGCTGCTCGGCAGATTGTGGTTCAACCATAACAATAACGGAGCCGTCAGTCACTGTTCCTTCAAAAACATTGGCCCAGTGCTGTGGGCGGTTTGAGGTGAGGAATGTAGCTAGTTGGCAAATGAAATACGGGAAACAAGCGCCACCAGCTACGGTGCCCATCAAAGGTACTATTAGTTGAAATCCGTTTACACCTGGTATATGGAGAGACACAACCAAACCGGCAATCAAGCCAGCAATAGCGCCACCAACACCAAAAGCAATGAAGTGCTTGCTAGTGGGATCTTCTATTTTGCCGGCCAGTTGAGTGAACTGTTCGCTCTTATTGCCGAGCACGCAAATTTCGGAAGTGCGCAAGCCGGCCTCGTGCATTTGCGTCACCATCGCCGCCACATTGCCTTGGTCGGCAAAGACTCCGTAGACATAATCTTGGTCTGACATTTCAAATACCTCTAAACATAGGATAAGCGAATGAAGAACAGCAATACACCCCCAAGGGCGTGTATTGCATTTACTCTTCGCTTTTGAACTGTTTTCACTATAATCGATTATCGATAATCTGTAAACGATAATTTCTATTCGGTAACAATGGAATTGGAGATGCCACTCAAATTACTATCGATGCAGACGGCTCAATTCTCTTCGGACAGCCAAACTCTCTAGGCAACTAAATCTCAATCAATCAATAAATCAATGGCAAGGTCAAGTCTTCCAGGACGTTGCCAGCTCTATAGACTTGCGGCTGTATTCGTCGGCTTTTGTGTGGTTGCCGAGGAACAACTCGAGCACAATAAGTCTGTCTAGCTGTTCAATAGAGCTCAACCTTGAATCGCTTTGCTGCAAAGCTAATTCCCATTTGAACCGAGCTCGTTTGAGCAAACGACCTCTCAGCGGTCGAATAAAGGGAATTAAAAGAAGTAAGGAGAATATGGTGCAATCAAGAAAAGAGACATCAGTCTCCTTTGTATGAGTTGTTGCAGAAAGTGGCAACCTGCTAAGCAACAAGTTCTCTCGACAAACATCAATACCGAATCCATCAGCGTAATAGGTCACTAGTGAGAAACTATTTCTCGCAGAAGCACTTAAGTTCGCTTGAAAAAGCATCTTTAGACTCGTCTTTAAGTTCTCCCGCAACTCAGCAAATTCGCCATTCTCGCCTTGGGCATAGGCAAGCAACTGAAGTATCTCAAGGCACTGCTCGGGATCATCATAAGTTCGATAAATTGCCAGAGCACTCTTAAAATTACTCGCTGCCACTTTATAGTTTTCAAACGCATTCTCAGCCCGATATGCGTGACATAAGTATCTATTGGCCATGGTTCGACTTTGAGAACCATAAACTCTTGCAACTATAGTATCCAATTCGATATTCTCGGACTCAAAGTTCAACTGAGTTTGGCCTGGCCGTGGTCGATATCCAATACCTGATTCGACAGCAAAACTACGTTCACCAGTGCCATTTGTTACCTGAAATATGCGTTCAGCCAGTTCCATCTGCCGACACGCACTGGCAAAGTAAGCAATATCGATTCCTCCATATCGCCAAACTAATCCAGAGACGAAAACGCTTCCATATACAAGGGCAACGCAGAGAACTAGCTGCCCAGCACTGCGTAGGACCCAAAGCCAAGGGAACGTGCTGCAGAGATACTGCAACAATTGACTTTGCCCAGGCAGAACTTTTTGCTCCATCAACCGATTGAGAATGGCGAGCAGCGCAAAGCAAATGCAATACGGAGCAAGGCAAGAAACCGAAAACACGTGACTCAACGACGAGGAAATAACTTGCTTCATACACATAAGGACGAGCCCTATAAGTGCACTGAGCAAAAAACATTTCTCGAGAAATCGAATGTATTTACTCATAGCTACTGCCTGACTTGATTGCATTCAATATAGATGCAAGCAATCAGCTAGTCACTGGTGAAAGCACCACCACCATCTGAAAATCTTCAGATGAACAGGCTAGCTTGATTGGAAAAGGAAATCTGGTGACTGCATCGCGAATTTTCGATTGCTCGCGGTCCCACACACCTGCGTTTCGAGCGAAACTTGCATCTCGCTGGCACTTATTACAGCAATCTAAATTTGGCACAGGTTGTCAACGGGGCGTGGCAAAATAGCTAAATCAAACCCCCCAAACACTTTGCCTCAACCATGAACTTCAACACTTTAGTGATCTGTATTCTCTGCATACTAGGAAGCGCCTGGTTTGGGAACCATTGGTATTCTCACAGAACCATGGCTGTCAACTCAAAAGACTGGTACTGCGTCACAGGAAAAATGCAAGTCGTGACAGGGGAGAAATCTTATACGACCGTAACGGAAGGAACAGGCAGATACAGCCGGACAAGAAAGATCGACACATACACACCGCATGTCTCCTACAGCTATAGCTACAAGGGCCATCACTACAGAGGGGATGTAATAGGCTTCCCCAATCCCACTTTCGACAACCTAAAAGAGTCAAAATCATTTCAAAGCAAATACAGCGAAGGATCCCCGGTGACAATTTGGTTTGATCCCAAGTCACCAGAACGCTCATGCCTGTTGACTGGCTTGCGCCAGGAGTCGGGAAGCGAATTTCTATTGGCTATTATATTGCTGGCACTTGGGGTAGCAGGTCTGTCATTTATTTGTTTCAACAACGATGATGAGTACGCAAATAGGCCTACCATTGAAGAACTTGAGTCGAAGTATGTGAGCTAGGTCGACAAAATTGCCAAACAATAAGGGAGCCATTACTGACTCCCTTATTTGATTTCTTCATTGATTCAACATACTGAGCTTTTGCTCTTGCAGGTTGAACCCTGATAACAGAAGGCGGCTGCTTCCTTACGGTTAGCGCACCGACTTTGGGCGTGACCATCTTCCTAAAGGCTCCTACCATGTCAAGCCCTGGTATTGTATGCGGTGCAATACAATATTGATTCGACTAGGTGGTATGAACGGGGCGGTTATGAGCAGAGACACTAAAGCAAAGCAGGACCATCGGCACATCGTCGCTATAGGAGGAGGAGAAACATCTGTAGATGTAATGGTCTACTCGTTGAGCTGGTCTAGGACTAAGCGACCGAAGGTGCTAGTGATCAATACAGCCACAGGAGATATGCCAGCTTACCTGGCGATGATGTATTCGCGACTGACTCAAATGGATTGCGTGCCATCACATCTGGCACTGTTCGAACGCACACCGACTGATTTGAGAGACTTGATTCTCGGACAAGATGTCGTTTACGTCGGCGGCGGAAACACAAAGAGTATGCTGGCGGTCTGGCGAGAATATGGGCTGGACGAGATTTTGAAAGAGGCTTGGGAAGCGGGTGTGGTAATGAGCGGTTCAAGTGCCGGTGGAATTTGCTGGTTTGAAGGGTGTTGCACTGATTCATGGGCCGGCAGTTACACGGCATTGCCCGCGCTGGGATTGCTTAAAGGCAGTTGCTGCCCACATTACGATGGCGAAGAGGGACGGCAGGAAACCTTTCGCAAATTGATTTTGGATGGTGAGTTGGGCGACGGACTGGCTATCGATGAGGGAGTTGCAGTGCACTATGCTGGTGACGAACTGCACGAGGTAGTCTCTGTTAACGAGCGAGCCAGCGCCTACGACGTGCGCATGAAAGACGGCAAGGTCGTGCAAACAAAACTTTCGGCGCGGCGCCTTTGAGACTGGCTTGGTGGAAATTACTGACGCTCTAAAACAAAAAGGCAGTCATTGCTGACTGCCTAAATTGATTTCTTCATTGATTCAACATACTGAGCTTTCGCTCTTGCAGGTTGAACCCTGATAACTGAATAGCCTTAAGATAAGACGCCTTGTCGTCTCCGCTTAAGAAGTATTTGAGTAGAACTGGTGTTCCAACTT
>LNEX01000444.1 GCA_001464165.1 bacterium Ga0077546 | reverse complement strand
GAAGCGGGGCTTGGCGGTGGGCTGCAAGCAGTACAATGCCTGCATACCAGGGGGTAGGTTTGCGCAACAGGCTCGCTGAACCGCCCCCATACCATTTTTAGGGAATTGCAAGTAGACCGGTCGATTCTGATTGGGGAAAAAGGTAAAAAGTTTGTTGGTCATGCCTGCGAAGAGCGTAGAAGAATGCCCCTAGTGATTAGTCTTCGCACAGGCCCATCACACACCGTCTTTGCCTCTGGTTGCTACAATCGGCACCACGACATCATCAAAAATGGCCGCTCCAAAGGTACTGCCGGCATTATGACCTGCTGTCCTTGCCATCGAGGGAAATACTGATTTAATCGCTGCTGTTGCAGGTGCTGTGCCAAGGGCGCCGATTGCACTGGCTACTAACGTAACTGTTCCTGCGCCTACATCTTGGAGAGTGCTGTGCGCCTTCATCTTCTGCTCTAGGGAATAGTCGTTCGGATTGGAGACTACTTTAGCTGCGTCTACCCATGTTGGCACCTTGTTCGCTAACGTGTAGAGACCATAGCCGCCAGCCATAACTAGCCCGGCTCCTATTACCACAGGTGATACGAAAGTTGCACCGATTCCTACTCCTAAGCCAATTGCCGCACTACCTAGAACCCTGCCAGGGTGATTGGTTAGCTCATCAATGGCTCCTGCGGCAAGATCCTTTGCTACTTCCATAACGCTCGAATCTTGGTCATCAGTAATTTGCAGGTCTGGCAAAGTGGAGCTGGCAGTAAAAGCTTTGGCAGGCCAACCATTGAACCTATTATCTGCATTGGGTTCTGGCAACTCTTGAACGTTCCAGAGGGAAGGTATGTTTCCATTCGGCAGTCCGTATGACTCCATTCTGCAGGCTTGCAAACTATCTACTTCAATCGTCGACTTAAAGGATTGCTGCTCTATCTGCCATGAACCCTGAGCAATTGCCATACGCTCAGTTGTTTTTGTTGTATCTTCTATTGCTGGCATGTTAGACCCTAGTAAGTGCGTTAAGGGTTACTATCCGCCTGATTTCAATTTTGGACATCAAATTTGAGGTTTTTCGCCGTGCAATAAAACAGGGGAAGATGCAGCTTGTTTCGCCTTGCTTGAAAAGCAGGAGTAGTAAAGTAGCTTATTCTAGAGTTAGTGCAATGTGGAAAAAGGTTGCTCGGTGGCAAGTTAGAGGAAAGAAATAACCCGAACTAGCGCAGCTAGCGAAAACGACTCAAGCTCTAGTTCTATCGCCGCATGCTGCTTCCGTTTGGCTTTTGTCAGTAGTTACGGCATGCGTTGTCAGTGGCTACTATCACTCGTCAGTGCGGTCTTGAAGTTGTTTATTCACAAATACTAGTCTGAGTTTCTATTCTTCCTGTCACCTCCTTACTACTAGACATTTTCTGCCAGTCGCCACCAACTAAGCAACCAACCATCAACCGCTAAGTACCAGCAGCCGCACTCAATTGCGTTGCCTGTGGAACAGCCCCAACCAAGGAACAATCATGTTCAAAGTCTCAATTATCGGAGCCGGCAATGTCGGCGCTACAGCTGCACAATACATAGCCATGAGAAATTTGGCAGATGTTGTGCTCATCGACATCAACGAGGGCGCTGCTATGGGGAAATCTCTGGATTTGCTTCAGACCGGGCCGGTTACCTCTCATTGCGCTCATCTCTCTGGCGCAAGTGGTTATGAAAGTACCGCCAATTCTGATGTGGTCGTTATTACTGCTGGTATTCCGCGAAAAGAGGGAATGAGTCGCGACCAATTGCTCAAAATCAATGCTCAAATTGTTAGCAGTGCTGCCGAGCAAGCGGTGAAACTCTCACCTGATGCCGTTTTTGTCATTGTCACTAATCCTCTGGATGTGATGACTCAGCTGGCCTATCAAATTACAGGTTTACCCAGCCAGCGCGTTATTGGCATGGCAGGGGTGCTTGATAGCGGTCGTTTTCAGACCTTTATTGCTGCGGAGTTAGCGGTTAGCCCCGTGGATGTAAAAGCGATGGTTCTAGGGGGTCACGGCGACCTTATGGTGCCATTGCTGCGTCATTCTTCAGTCAATGGTATTCCTGCTTTAGAGTTAATTTCCGAAGCTCGTCTGCAAGAGTTAGCAGTGCGAACCAGAGACGGAGGTGCTGAGATCGTCAGTTACTTGAAGTCTGGCAGTGCCTACTATGCACCGGGTGCTTCTGTTGCTCTTATGGTCGAGGCGATTCTGCAAGATCAGAACCGTCTGCTGCCATGCTCAGTTTTGGCCACTGGTCAGTATGGTCTCAACAATGTTTATGTGGGTTTACCCGTTGTGCTTGGTCGCAGCGGCGTCAAACGCATTGTCGAACTGCCATTGAACAGCTCCGAATTACAAGCACTGCAAAAGTCGGCCGCAGCAATAGAGAAGAACGTAGTGGTCATGAACGATTTGATTGGCTGGGGGAAACCAGCGATTGTTGAGGCTGCTGTTGACGAATTGCCAGGAGTAGTGGTTGTAACTGCTCCTGTGGCAGCTATTGCTGAACCAGCTGAACCACATCAAGCAGCTGAACCTTCTGTGTCTGCTCCTGAAGCAGCTAGTGCTGAGCCAGCTGAACCAGTAGCTAAGTGACGACTAGGTTGATAGTTTCAAGTTAGCCTCAGTGCAAGACTAGTAGGAAAGTTTTGTCGCTCACAGCTCCCGAGCTGTGAGCGACACTAACTAAAAAAAAGCCACATAAATACTAGTTTGCGTAGTAAAAAGAGCTGATTAAAAAGAGCTGACTTCTTGAGGTTCGGGGTTTTAAAGTGGTGATGTTGACTTGCCAGGCATGTCACATAGTAAGACATGGTGATAGGCAATCCATGGCCTATCACCCGATAGTTATTGGTTTAGAACTGCAGACAGAGTGAGCCGAATCGCTCAACTCTGTCTGTGCTTTTTGTTTTTTGTTAGCAGAGATCATGCAGTCGCCGCCGTTCCACTTCGGTAGAGTCTGTAGCGCTGCAATTAAGTAAGCATATTTGTCTCTGGGCTAGATTCGCTGCCAGCTGACGGTTTAGCAACCTACTCAGGTTTCTTGCCTGTGTAGTAAGAAAGAGGGCGATAGAGTTTGTTATTGCCAGTTTGTTCTCTGATGTGTTCACCCCAGCCAATCATGCGGCTTGCGCAGAAAGTTGAACTATAGAGAGTGCGGGGGATGCCAACGTGTTCTAGTACCACTGCTGTCCAGAATTCAACATTGACGCGCAGTGTACGCACAGGCTTGCTTTCGGCAATGGCTTTAGCTTGCTGTTTTTCAGCTAGAGCAGCTAGAATCGCTGCTTCTGTGGCTTTCGCTAACTCGATGCGCGGCCCGGCTTGCTTTTCGGCTACCCGTTTTAGGGTCAAAGAGCGGGGGTCATCGGTGCGGTAAATGCGGTGGCCAAAGCCCATGAAAAGATGCCCAGCTGCCATTTTTTCGCTCACCCAGTTGTCGACATTGGCGCAATCACCAATGCTGTCAAACATGTCGAGAACTGGTCCAGGCGCGCCGCCGTGCAAGGGGCCTGATAGCGTGCCGATGGCTGCAGTTAAGGCGGCACCAACGTCGGCTCCTGTCGATACAGTGACACGGGCACTGAAAGTAGATGCGTTCAAGCCGTGGTCCATGGTCAAAATCAAGTAGGTTTCTAATGCCCGTAAGTTGGCTTCAGTAGGGCGTTTGCCGGTGATTCCCCAGAGGTATCTTTCGGCGTATCCACTGTTGCCAAATTTGTATTTTGGTTTGCGACCAGTATGCAAGACTTCCATAATTGCTGGAGTTAAGGCGCACAAGGTCATAATCTCTTCGCTTATTTCCGTCTGGTCGCGCTTCAACCAAGACTTGAAATTGCGACCGTTGGCAATGGCAGAGAGGCAGCTGCGGAAGGCCGACATTGGTTCACCACCGCGTAGTTTGCGCACCAGCTTGATTTCGTCATTGGTTAAGTGGCCCAGGTCTTCAACTTTGAAGCGAAAGTCAGATAGCTCGCAGCAGCTCGGTAGGCGACCTTTGCGCAGGACAAACCAAACTTCTTCAAAGGTCTTTGTTTCAGCCAATTCAACAGCGTTGAAGCCATTGAAAATTAGTTTACCCTCGCTGCCCATAACTTCACTCAGGTTTGTGTAGCAGGCGTAGATGCCCTCTAGGCCAGCTGGAAAGGCAGGGATAGTTGCAGTATTTTCGTTTGAAGTGCTCATGAGAGTTCTCCATGTTTGCAGGTGGAAAGACCCGTCTCAATACCTCAGCCCAATACGAGTCCTGATTGCTTCTAAGCAATGCGAGGAAGCTATAGAGCGGACGACGTGAGAGTTAGGGGAAAGAAAAATTTTTGTTTGTTGAAAGAATGCTCGTAGAAAAATTGGTGAAGAAAGATATCTTGTCCTAGCACAGCCAGCAAAACAGACTCAAGACGGGCCGCGGTTGCGGCGGGTCGCTTTCGCATTGAATTGCTGGGTCACTTTCACCTAGCGTTATCAATGAATTGCAATGTTTTTGCACTGATGTGTTGAAGTTGTTTGTTCATTGATAATAGGCTGGGTTTCTACGTTTACGCCCCCTATTGTTTTGCCTAATTGCTTGTTTTTTAGACAAAACCAATCAATCAAAATACACGCTAAACCAACCATTCATCAACGCTTAGTACCAGTAGCCTCTTAAATCTAGGTTGCCAGTGGAACAGCCTCAACTAAGGAACAATCATGTTCAAAGTCTCAATTATCGGAGCCGGCTTCGTCGGGCCGACGTTGTATTGATTGACATTAACGAAGGTGCTGCTATCGGTAAAGCATTAGATTTGCTTCAGACCGGGCCTGTCACCTCTCACTGTTCTCATCTTTCTGGCGCCAGTGGTTATGAAGCCACAGCCAATTCTGATGTGGTCGTAATCACCGCTGGTATTCCGCGTAAAGAAGGAATGAGTAGAGACCAGTTGCTCAAAATCAATGCCGAAATCGTTAGCCGTGCTGCCGAGCAAGCTGTGAAATTTTCACCTGATGCCATTTTTGTTGTTGTCACTAATCCACTTGATGTGATGACCCAGCTGACCTATCAGGTTACCGGTTTACCGAGCGATAGGGTCATTGGCATGGCTGGTGTACTCGATAGCGCTCGTTTTCAGACCTTTATTGCCGCCGAACTAGACATTAGCCCGGTGGATGTTAAAGCGATGGTTCTAGGGGGGCACGGCGACCTTATGGTGCCTTTATTGCGGCATTCCTCAGTCAATGGAATCCCGGTCTTAGAGCTAATACCTGAGGCTCGCCTGCAAGAGCTAGCAGTGCGAACCAGAGATGGTGGTGCTGAGATAGTCAGCTACTTAAAAACTGGCAGTGCCTACTATGCCCCTGGTGCTTCTGTTGCACTAATGGTAGAGGCGATTTTGCAAGATCAAAATCGGCTGCTGCCATGCTCAGTCTTGGCCACTGGTCAGTATGGTCTCAACAATGTCTACGTTGGTTTACCTGTTGTGCTTGGTCGCAGCGGCGTTAAACGTATCGTTAATTTGCCATTGCCAGGCTCTGAGCTGGAAGCTTTGCAAAAATCAGCAGCGTCTATAGAGAAGAACGTAGCGGCTATGAATGATTTAATCGGCTGGGGTAAAGCGCTAGAGGTAGCTAAATGAAGACTAGGGGCGATAGTCTCAAAATAGCATCTGAGCAAGAATTTGATCTGGTGGTTGTCGGTGGTGGTATTGTCGGCGCTGGTGTTGCTCAAGATGCTGCCAGTCGTGGTTTATCTGTTTTGCTTTTAGAGAAAGGCGACTTTGCTTCGGGTACATCCAGTCGCACGACCAAGTTAATTCATGGCGGTTTGAGATATTTAGAGCAATTTCAATTCAGGCTTACTCGCGAACTTTGCCAGGAGCGTGGCCTGCTTGAACAATTGGCACCGCATCTGATCAAAGACTTCTCATTTATTTTGCCCGTATGCAACGATAAGAAACTATTTGGCTTGAAAGCTGGCGTGGGATTGACCATTTACGACTTACTTTCTCTCAATGCCCGCGGTGTGCGCAGGCACCAACGTTTGAGCCTGGCAGAGACAGTTAGCGCTGCGCCCTCACTGGATGCCTCACGTTTGTCTAGTGGTCTGCGTTTTCATGATTGCATCACTGATGATAGTCGAGTGGTGATGGCAGTGATCAAATCGGCTTGCTCGTTCGGTGCCATTGCTATCAATTATTTGGAGGCGACCGGCTTTCAAACTGCTGATGGCGATAGCCGGGTAGAGGCCGTCAATTGTCGTGATGTTCTTAGTGGTGCAGAAATTGTCATTCGTTGTCGCACTTGTGTTAATGCTACCGGCGTTTGGTCTGACAAGTTATTGAGTCAAATAGACCCGACCTGGAGACAGCGGGTCAAACCGGCTAAAGGAACGCACATCATGCTACCGTCAGCAAGTTTCGAAACTAGTACGGCTTTGTTTCTGCCGACAGATGACGGTCGCTATGTTTTTGTTGTGCCGTGGCAAAACGCTTTGATGGTCGGTACCACTGATATGAGCTACGACGGCCCTCTAGACAACCCAGTGGCAACCGCTGAAGAGATTGATTACTTGCTTGCGGTGCTCAATTCATATCGCAATCATATCGGCAACGACGGAGCGGTTGAGCCGTTGAGTCGGAGCGACGTGGTAGCCGCGTGGGCTGGTTTAAGGCCATTAGTCAGTGATGAGAAGGCGGGCGCTGAGCCTGGCCAAACCTCAAATATCTCGCGCGAGCATTCGCTGTTTGAAGGCCCTGGTGGAATTATTGGCTTGATTGGCGGTAAATTAACGAATTATCGAATGCTTGCTAGTCATGTGGTTGATATGGCTTTGGCACAGCTTTGCAGGCGTGAGCAGTCATACCTTTTATTACCTAATTGTAAGACCAATCACGTGATGCTGGGCGGTTGGATTGACCACGCTGATTTTCTTGCCACTGCTGAATTGGTTGCAGCAAGAGGGCAACCGCTGGCGTTGGATCAACTAACTGTTGAGCATTTAGTAGCTACCTATGGCAAAGATGCACTGTCAATTCTTGACTTAGTAGAGCAAAATCATGAGTTAGTAGAGCACATTTGCCCAGATTTTCCCGCAATATTGGCTGAGGTGCATTACTGCCTTGCCAATGAAATGGCAATGACGTTAGACGACATGTTGTCTAGACGAATTCGTCTTGGTTTTGTCAATCAGCAGCAATGTCTGCAATCAGCATCGAAAGTTGCCGGTTTGATTGGCGCTCTTGGCTATTGGGATGGCCCGCGATCGGCGCTAGAAGTCGATCAATTTCAAAAAGGACTCTTGGCACAATTGTCGCCACTTACTTCTTTGGAAAGTAAGGTCGCTTAACTAATAACTCAGTCATAAGAACCATGAATATTACAAGCATATCCCATATCACCGAAATTCTCTTTTTGCAGCATCTCTTAGACACGGCTTCACGCTTTGCCGCAGCGACTCCTGTTGCTATTGCCGATACTGCCGCGGCCAACGCTGTGGAGGAACGGAGAAAGACACTAGCTAAGATTTCGGCCACTGCACAATTTGATCTTGATCAAGCCACTTTCTGGGTGTATGAATCATTCAATTTCAAAGGATTGGCACCTGCTCAGCTATTAAAGCGAATGAAGGCTTTGCATCAAGCTGGCTGTTACATAGAGCTTTGCCATCGCTCCATTCGCCAAGCAATGTTAATCAGTACCGATGTTTCACCGCCTTACGAATTCTAAATAGAACACTTTTGTAACTCACGGCGGGGACGCCGTGAGTTACGCTAACAAAAAAAAATAGCGAAAATATACTACTTGGTGTAGCGAAGCGTGACACGGTATTCCTAACTGCCACAGTTCGAACACAAATCCGCCACGGAAATGCCCCAAACCCTGCGTAAATACCGGGTTTCGCTTTGCTTTCCTTTTCGTTACTGTTGACTTACTAACGAGGAGAAATTGGCGATGCCTATCTTGGAAAACCGCATTCTTTCAAAGGTGCTCTCCGATGACAATCAGCATGAGGCATCCACAAAATTGTCTACTCAGGCGTTGGAATATACAGCTGTAGCTGCTCTTGCGGCTACTACACTTCTAATTGCTTCCAGGGGCCGTCTGCTACCAGAGTTGGCCTTGGTTGGCGAATCGGCTGCTGGTACCAGCTTGCGTTCTTCGCGGGTGTTCGGGCGGCAAGCGCTTGGCTTAGTTGATGACTTAGCTAAACCAATGAAATTAGTTGTTGAAGGGGTTGAATCTAAAGTTGCTCAAGCAACTGGCACTATCATCAAAGATGCAACCGTCGGCTCTAAAGGGCTAGTTGATGATGTGGCAAAAACTTTGAAGCCGAGTGACAAACTTATGGCTGATATAGAATTAGGTGCTCGTCCCGGTTGGCAATATGCCAATGGTGCCAAAGAGTTGGACGCGAAGTATCTTGGCTTCACGAGAGGCTGGCCTGTAGAAGGTGTGACAGTCAACAAAGAAGGTGTCAATCTCTTCACTACCAAAAATCATCACTGGGTAAAGATTGGTCCATTCGATAAACCCACTGCCGATACTCACGCTCTCGATGATCTGTTGAATACCTATATCACCAATGTGAGAACTGGTGCCAGCTCTGGCAAAGAGGTTTCATCGATTGTTCTCAAACGCGATACTGCCAGTGCTTATGGTACTGAGCTGACCGGAAAGTTAAAACCAATTGAATTTTGGCTATAGAACTTTGACTATTACGCTTTGATGTTGTTGTTAAGTTCGATTTGAACTTTGCCCAATAACCAGATATTGTCTTATTGCACCGAGTCGTCTTTGAAAGGTTTAAAACCGAGCCTTTGTAGGCAGGTATCTGATCAAAGAGGGCGGCAAACTAAGGCAATTTGAAATGACACTGTCTCGAAAGCAAGTTTTGACATTTTCCTTTGGGCTTCTGTTGTCCAGCGTTACCCTCCCTGGCCTTGCTTGCTCTAAATGTCTGCCAGCGAAGCAAAGCTTCACTGCAAAAAAATACAAAGAGGCTGCTAGTCTCTTCAAGTCGGCAGCTAAAGCTAATCCAAATTGTATTGATGCGCGTTTAGGTGAGGCTGAAGCTCTTGGTCTTTCCAATAATCATCCGGCAGCAATTAAAGCCTTAACCGCAATCATAGCTGCGCAGCCGAAGCTGGCAAAGGCTTATGTGTTGCGAGGTATTGAATACGAAAATAGAAAAGAGCCCAACAAAGTTGTTCGCGAGGCTAATTCAGCACTTGCTATTAATCCGAGAATGGCCGAAGCCTACGCTCTTAGAGCAAGAGGTTATTACATGTTGGTCTTCACTTGCTTTGGTCAAGACAAAGATTTGACTAGAAAAGGTCTAGCTGATCTAGACAAAGCAATTGAGTTAGATCCAAAGCTTGCAGTAGCTCACTACAACAAGGGAGTGTGGCTATTTGGCGAGAAGAAATCGAAGGAAGCAATTGTCTGTTTAACTAGGGCAATCGAGTTGGCTCCTGCTGAGTATACTTATTACAATTATCGTGCCATAGCCTACGAAGAAACAGGTCAAGTTGACAAAGCAATAGAAGATCTTAGTGTTTTTATTAAGCTAAACCCTAAGGAGATAAACGGCTACCGAAGGCGTGCCAATGCTTATATTCAAAAAGGTGATTGCAAAAAAGCACTAGAAGATCTGAACCATGCAATCGCTATTGCCCCTAGAGATTTCAAGCTCAAGCGCAATCGCGGTGAGCTATTGATGAAGCTGAAGCGCTTCAAAGAAGCAATTGCCGATTTTGACTTAATTGCTAAAGCCAATTCTATGGATGATGAAGCATTTAAGAGTATGGGCGATGCCTACTTTGAGCTCGGCAACTACCCGCTCAGTTTGCAAAACTATAACGAGGCCATCGGTTTGCGTGACGATTCTCAGACAAACTATATGGCTCGCAGCAGAGTCTACAAAAAGCTTGGTAAGAATGCGCAAGCTCAGCTAGATATTCAAAAAGCAAAGAGTTGTCTTGGAACGCCTGAATCATAGGGGTTATAGCTCAGCTATTTCTGTAGATTTGTTATTCACTCGTTCAATTCGGTATCAAACAGGCAGCCAATGGCGCTGCTTTGACTTCCGTGACGGTTTTGGTTGGTTCTCGTGAGACACTATTAGCTTTCTTGCGGTGCACATGACAAGTCTAGAACTGGTGGGCCCTCGCGGGTTTTAGTGTGATTAGTCTCTGCTAATATTGTTTTCTCGTATTTGTACCACTGTGGGCGGTGCCACCGCGCTAGTGGTCATTTTAATACTCAGTAATTCAGTCGCCCAAAAATCGCTCCACAAGAGCGTTTCGATGCTTGTCGCTGGTCTTTCTGCACTCTTTTGTTGCTCTTCTGAGTGCTTCTAGCTTGCTTGGCATACACAGATAGTCTTTGTTAGTACTAATTATCTCTCTTTTACTTTTTTCGCTTTAGGCACTTTAAACCACAAACATTTGCCCCTACGGCTCACTAGCAAATTTCTTTGAGACAACTCTGTTGTTTCGAGAAGAGCTTGGTTTGTGGTTTGGCTTTGCGTGAACTCGCTCAAGAGGAGAGATTTTAGTAACCGTTGAAATTTTTCTGCCACAGCTAAGGAGGTGGTCATGTATATCTGTATCTGTGCCGCCGTAACTGACACTACCATCCGAAAGTCTATGGCAGACGGCGATAAAAACTTTAAGGCGCTCTGCAAAGAGCTGCATGTTGCCCAAGAGTGTGGCAAATGTGGTTCTTGCGCTAGGGCATTATTTCAAGAAATTAGAGCAGAGCAACTGAGGCGTGACATAGAGTCATCTTCAGCCTAGCTAGTCTGTTTGAAACGCAATATTTTTTTAGTTGGAGAACACAATGAAACAAACAACTTACGGGACTTTCCCAATCGTTTGGAACCAACATCGCGATGAACTCTATGCAAGCGTTGGCCAAGTGCGTTTACGCATTACTACGGAACCAGCTGTTGAGGCAATTTCTCAAGAGCCGACCTACTCTTCCTCTTTGGCTGTACTTACAGCTAGTGGATGGGCTGTTGTTAAGCGTGTGGCACATCTTGAGGAAAAAAGTGCTACCAGGCTTTCCGAAGATGCAGCTGACATGCTTTACGGTTTGCCTGCCAGCTGCGATGACCCATGGGTGAGGCTAGATGAAGAGTCTAGTCTTTATGCTCGTCTAGATGGTCGATTTCTGGTCGAAATGAAGTGCAATCATTACTTCATTCGGGCGCACGGCGTAAGTCTCTTTGTCTTTAGCGAAGAGAATAAATGGCAGTTTGTCCATCACATTGAACCTGACTTGCAGCATGGGACGTCTGATCTGAATGCTCGGCAAGCAGGATTTGCAAAAGCAACTGAAAAAATGAAACAGTTCGCAGCAATTGTGTTTCTCAATCGGCTTACTTCGCCTGTGTAGCTGCCACTTCGCCTATCGCCCCTGATAGGTTTGATTGGAACTTGGCCTAAGAGGCTATTGTTCTCTTTTTTGAAAAATAGAAATAGCAGGAATATGTATGTCACATGATAATTGCATAAAACAAATTCGTCCTGAATCAACCTTCGCCAACTTCAAGGTGTATCAACCAGAGCAGCAGGCGGTGCTCGATACAATGGTGACACTGGCTCAACAAATAGTCGACAATTCTAAGCTCATTGTCGGTCAGGAGTATCCCTTTCCCTTCGGCCAGATAATTTTTCTCTGGTCTCAACCTGGCCACGGCAAGACTCATTTACTTGAAGCTTTTGCTAGTCACATTCTCACCCATGCCCCGGAGTTAGAGCGCAGTCTCTACCTCGCTCGCGATAACTTTACCCTGCGGCATATTGCCTATACCGATCTCTATGAAAAGCGTCCGATTGTTATGATTGATGATCTTTTCAGCGAGTATCAGTCTGTTGATAAACTGCATGCCGCCACCGATTTGAGATGCTTGATGGATTACCTGACTGCTGTGTATGACCGGCGGACACTGGTAATTGCTACATCTAACTTTCCTATGTTGAGCAATCATGGCATTATCGAATGCATTCGTAGTGTCGACAAGATTGGTCGCATACTCTCTCGCTGTGAAGAGTTGCTGTCGACTGCGGGTGAAATCTATCTGCCGGGCATTGATTATCGCCAAGAAATTGCCAAAGAAAGACAGCAACGGCGCAGCACCATTCGCTTGCCATTCTCGAGTGAGAGCTAAGGTGATTTTTTGATATGTTCAGAGGAACTTACTATGAATAAGATAGAGATCAACACGGCAGAGGTGTCAGCTCGATTTTGGCAGGTGGCCACTTCTGTTAGTGCTTCATTTCCACTCGAAGCAACTCTGATTGCTTTACGACAGCTTGACTCATCAGCAGATTTGGCTGAGCAGACACTGCGGCATAGAGCTAATGCACTTTGCTTTGAAATGGTTAGCGAAAAGCTCGAAATCAGATGCTGTGATTTGTCAGCCTGCCTGCAAAAGATACGTGAGTTAGAGCAGAGTCTTGCTTTAAACTGTTTCACAGGCCACGCTCAGGCGATCAGCACAAGTCTAGATGCTGCAAAACGTGAAATGGAAGAGAAAAGAATGTTCTTCATGATGATGGGCAAATGGCAACTGTCGGTAGCGCGTTATGTTCGCAATGCCGGCTAGTAGTGACAACTTAAATATTGAGGTGCCAAAAATGAATACTGTAAGTGTGAGAAACGGAAGTAGTTTGACAATCTTTGGCATTGTCTTGGGGGTCAGCGCGGTGCTGACTGGTGCCTTGATCGCTGTCTGGCCATAGTTGGTGGAGTATTGATGGCTTTTTCTCTAGGCCGCAGATAAATGGTTTTATTCAAAAGCAGCTATTTTACTTTCTTGCCTTCGATGCCATTGGTGTCGAGGGCTCGTTTTTAAGGAGATTTGAGCGGCGCAGTTAGCGAGCTTTGGTCTCAAATACTGGAGATTATTATGAATACTCAAATGGCACCAAAAGTATTGCCACGCCGTCGCCTTAACCCACTGGTTTTGAGCGATGCCGAGATGGCTTTCGACGAGTTTTTAGACGCTAATTTCTTTGGTCAACCGGAAGCTCGATTACTACTGCGCAAAGCTTATGCCAGCTATCTTAACCCGCTGCGCGACAAGACTAAGCCCATTGCTTTTCTTGTCTTTGCTGGTGAGTCGCGCACAGGTAAGACCGAAGGTGCTCGCATGATTCCCGCTTTTGTCCACAAAAATCGCTTTGCTTTGCTTAAAATCAACTGCAGCGAATATATGGACAAACACAGTCTGTGGAACCTTAAGGGCTCCCCGCGCGGGCACATCTCAAATCAGGTAACAACCGATGAGAAATATCACCTTGTGCCTAAAGACGAGAAGCATGGCTACGCAGAGCTGATGAACCACAACCTTGAATGGTCCAAACAAGGTTCTGATGCGCCTCTTTCGGTTGTGCTTTTGGACGAATGGGACAAAGCTTGTTTTGAGTTCAACCAACTGTTGTTGCAAGCAATGGATGATGGCCAGATCACGCTGGGCTCAGGCGAAGTCGTCGACTTCCGTAACACCATTTTCGTAGCCGCTTGTAACGCAGAGGCTGGTGGTATTGGTTTTACTGCTACTGAAAGTAAGCTCAGTCACGCTGAGGTAAGCAAAGTTGTTGATCGTGTGATTAAAGAGCGTACTCCTCCAGAGTTTCGCAACCGCTTGAAAGAGCTTGGCGGAATCGCAGTGTTTCAATCATTGACAGCAGAGATGATGAAGCTTGTTGTTAGACATGACTTCAAGGCTATTCAGGAGCTGATCAATGCTTCTGGCTATTTCTTTTCTCTTTCAGTTACTGATGCGGCAATTGATGAAGTATTGCGTCGGGGGCTTGTTGGTAAGGGCAACTTGAGTAACGTCAAGTCGTTGATTACTAAAGAGGTTCAGATTCCTCTGGGCATCGAGGCTGCCAAGCGCACAATCAAGCCAGGTGATTTAGTAATAGTTGATGTCGAGTTTCCTGAAGGTGCTGAGACAGCGGAAGCAGGCGGCGCCGGTAGTATCGACAAAACGATCTTTTTTGAAATCGGTGACCCCGTTGGCATGCCTACGACTGTTTCTGGCTTCGAGTCACTGCTTAAGTCACCTGCTGAGAGTGCCGCCAGCCCGTCGCCAACAGATGAAGATTTGACAGATGAAGATCGGCAGATGCTGGCTTCTTTGTTTTCTATTGGCAATAGCAATCTAGTGGGTGCTCGCTCAATGTCGATGCTGCTTATGGCGGTTGAGAACGGTGTACAAAGAGAGTCACTTGGCTTTGGCTTCGCTGACCAGCTCAATAAGCTTGGTTTGATGCCTAAGACACCAGCGGCCTTCACTGATTTGCACAACCTCACTCTGCTTTCTGCAATGGCTTTGATTAAGTCGCAATCCGAACTTTATCCGGAGTTGGCTCGTAGCTACACCCTAGAAGTGAAGCAAAACAAAAGCTTCATGACTCTAGTGCGCGATTCGCAAGAAATTGTCAGCGAATTGGTTACCCTCTTAGGCGTCCGCGTCAAAGAAACGAAGATGCACCACGAGTCGCCTTACACCTTCACTATGGAGGTTGAGGCCCTTCCACAAGCAATTCTCATGGCACGCACTCGCTTTCCCAAACTAGGCATTAAAGCTGTCTAGTTGGTTATGTTTTTAACTCAACGAGAGAATTATTATGACACTAAAGCTATATTCATTGAAAAACGGCCGTATTGAACAAGGCATCGTCGTGACTGGTACTGGCCCTGAGGCTTATGTTTCTGGTCTGTATGACTCGCGCCCGTTCAAAAGTCTGGCAGACCTATTTGGTGTAACTGGAGAAAATGCAGTTTACGAAAGTGGTGCCGACGAAATTAGACTTTCAGAAGTCGTGCTCAACAAGGAAGAAGTGAGCGAGGAGATTGATACTTTTATGCTCTTTGTTCAAGGCATAGGTGACCAGCGGGATGTGCTCGACTTTGAGCCAAACTCTCTACCAACTCTGCTTGAATCGGCAACACATGTTGGCTATTTCACCACCACCTACGTGAGCCTATATGCCTTAAAACCCAAGTCGACCTTCCTTCTATTGTGTTGGGAGCATTTGTTGGCTTCGTATATAGTCACTGCAATAGTGCATGTCTCTGACAACGAAGTTGTCTGGAATCGCGTTAACCAATCTCGCACTTTAGTCAAATGGTTACGTCGATTAATCGCCTGAAGCGGTTCTTCGGGTTGAAGGTGCCATCAGCTAATTTGGCGGATTTACCAAGTGGCAGACGAGAACAGATTCTAGCTATCTACTCGCAGCTTCGCTTTGACATGGCGGCAGCGGCAGATATCTCTTGGTTAGGGGTAGACACCATTGAGTTCGACTATTGTGGACGACTCAAACCGGGGCTACATCGACTTAGCTGGTCAGATCTGGAGCGCATATACGGACGGTCTAAGAGACGCTTGCGGTTGCTAGAAGGAATGCGCCGAGTGCTCGATGACCTGAAGCTTAATGGCTGTAGGCAAGTATATATTGGAGGTAGCTTTGTCGGTGAAAAGCTCAGTCCCAATGATTTTGATCTGATTTATGACCTAACTGGCATGAGCTTAGATGCTGTATTAGAGCAGGCACCTCTGCTCTGTCCCCGCAGTGATACTGCCAGAAGGCTGCAAATAGAGCAGTACGGAGGGCAAGCATTGCCGCTGTGTTTTTCGCCAGAACTACCATCACTTCTTGAGTTTATGCTTTATGACGATCGCTTCGACGAGTACAAGGGTGTGGTTGTATTGACGCTCTAGATTCATTAATGGCTGCTGCTGTCGTTCTTCACTTCGGTGTATAGGCGACAGCGGGTTTTGATTATTTAAGCCCTCATTGGAGGCACTTATGATAACTACAGCAAGTCTCTCTGATGTCAATCAGATAG
>LNEX01000443.1 GCA_001464165.1 bacterium Ga0077546 | reverse complement strand
CAGCATTGTTTCTAGTATCGCCGAGCTTCGTGTAAATTGAGTATTGCTTGCAGTAGATTCGGCATCAATGGGTCTTGTAGGGTTATTGTGGAAAATTCTTCGTCGTCTGGCCTGACTCCTGGAAACTCTTTATTTCCTTTGTCTCGAGGCACTACTCTCGAAATGCCGCATATCCGTTCCAGTGAAGAAGAAAATTCTCTCTCGGCCTTGGGAGTAAATTTGTGTTCGTTTGGATTGTCGTCTGTTATTGTTCATAGAGCTTGGCGGCCTAACGCTTCATAGTATCTCACGTGCCCAGCTGAACCGAGCACCTCAAAATACGTCGAGATGTACCTCTGATGTCTTTCCATCGTCATTCAACTCAATCAGCAAATCGCACTTGCTTTCGTCGTCCATGGCGTTGTATCCACTATGTCTAATGTGTGGACCGATTTCGTGGAGGGCAGTAAAGGCATCCGGTGTGCCCATATACTCCACTATTTCTAGTTGAGTCAAGCCAATCAGTACCTTGCTCAACACAATGTCGCTTGCCATGCGGTTCTTTTCGTATTTATTTGCTGATTTCCACTTCTTCAAGGCCACCATCCCAGCTTTTCTTTCTTCGCCTGTGGGCTCGCGGTTCTGGCGATAGATCCAATTTATTCCTTCATGAGTCTCAGTAAGTCTATTCCGAGAACTTGGACTGGGGCCACCGATAGCAAAGGCAAAAATGGCAAAGGCAATGCCAACAAGGATAAGTATTTTGACTAGGTTCTTGTTGATAAAGGCTATCCTCTCTCCGTGCCTGAGCGCTGCAATTGTACTTGAAGTTACATCCTTGGCTTTTTGTACTTACCTATCTGGTCGGATTGCACGAAGTTTTCTGTACTTAAGTTCCTGTTCGGGTAGTAGGAAATCATAGATACTAAGGACTTGTCCTTTTTCTATCCCGTAGATTGGCCTACGACCAATGACATCAGATGCATTACAAATGGCCTGGCCCGGTGTTTGGCATTGCATAACTGGTCGTTGCTATACGGAGTCAGAACTAACTAGCGAACCTACCTCAATGTCACGACGGGCATATACAACGGTTGCCTTCATTGTCATATATTTGAGGTTCTGTACTCTATCCTCGACCTTCTTAATGTCGTCATTTCCTTTCCAAAGACAATAGATGCCCAAGCCGAGAGCACAAACAACAACGAGAATCATAGAGAAGCGAGTCATAAGCCTATCTTATCATTGGGTATATTTGCCGCAGAGCAAGCCAGAGAGGTGGTTTGTTCACGAATTTTAGGATAGGCTCGAGCTTCTTCATCGGTCTATTGTTGCATAGGCAAGTGCAATTGCCATTCGCCACTTCAACCAAAATGGTAAAAAAAAGAAAGAAGCGAGCACTCGCTTCTTTCTTTTCGTCAACACCAGGGGGAAGTTTTTGTGGACTGTTTTTCCTTACATAACGGCTTAGCGCCTCTCTTTCATCTCGTCTGAAACGTGACCTAGAATGCCGCCAGCCACGCCGCCGATTACAGCTCCTTTGACGGCACCGTTCTTGCCTTTGCCATCACCGATGACACCACCAATTACGGCTCCGCCAACGACTCCAATCATAGTGTCGCTAGGCCCTTCAGAGCGTCTCTCGTAGCCACCGCCTTGTGGCCTACCAGGAAAACGTGAAGGATCTGGCTGCCAGCCTCTATCTCTATCGCGATCAATAATTATTACTGGTGGTCTATTTTGGTCATGTGGCCGAGGCATAACTACAACGGGCGGTGGGCAATGAACATCTGGTCTAGGCATGACTACCACAGGCGGTTGGCAAGGAACATCAGGCCGGGGCATAACAACCACTGGTGGTCTGCGATGTTCAGGCTGTTCGATAATAACAACTGGTGGTCTGCGATGTTCGGGGCGATCGATAATTACAACTGGTGGTGGGGGGAAGAAACGGGAGGCTTCTTCGCGGGGCAGATAGCCAGCGTTGTAGCGTCTGCCGTCTTGCGAGCGAACGACTACATCGCCATCTCTTTCAATTTGCAAATCGGCTAGGGTGCAGTTGCCGCTGTTGCGTGATGCTTCTTGAACGAGTCTAGCGAACTCGCGTGGGTTCATATGTTGACAGTCCTCTCTCAGTAGGCTGGCGGCGCTGGCGGCATCTCCTTCGCGCAGTTCGCGGGCGACCATTCTTGCGTCTCGGTTGATGAAGTAGCCTTCGTCCATTTAGCAGTACCTCTGAATTTGTTGGTGAAGCTGATTTAGATATTGAAGTTGACATTGATATCTAACTTAAAACTCGAAGCGCTTGTTTTAGCGGGGGGGGCAGTTAGTTGCGCTTCGATAGGTTTCACTTTGCGGTACAAATGTGACACGAGTGTGAAACCTGTCAAAGGCGTTTGCAGGAGCTCTATTGCAGTCTCTCGTTATAGAAATGGAATGCTACCATGTCCTCGCAGATAGGCAAGCCTGAAATCATTGCCTCTAGCTCTTCGGTGTAGCAGGTATTGATGGTTCCACCCATGCGATGCACTGCTTTTTGTGCTCGCAGCATTTGGTATTCCAGAGCATTCAAACTGTCTGCGTAAATAGTGGCAGAGATGCCGATGCCAGTGGCTGCCATTTCGCTCTCGCAAAAGGCTCTGAAGTGCGCTAAGTGATTTGCTGGTGTCTTCAGTTCTTTGTATCTTTCAGCCGTGCTCAGCTCGCAGTTAAGGCGAATACGTGCTTGTCTCTTTACTGCGGGCATATTGCAGGGCCGCAGGTACATAGAAAATGATAATTCGCAGCCACAGTCTAGCAGTCTATCGAACAAGCCGAAGTTAACTTCGAGAGGCAAGTTCGTGAGGTGAATGGTTGAGACATATTTTCCATCAATTAGAATGTAGCGCGGTTTGTGCTCAAATCCGGCGACGCACAGTGAGAGCAGGTCGCTACCACTGTTTATAGAATTAGTAGCGTGCATGTCTGGTTCTAAGTGCGAGGGGCTGAGTTGAGCGTAGAGCATTCTGCGCACATCAATTGTAGAGACTGCTGCTACACCGAGGCCATATTTGCTAATGCGGCCAGCCAGTTTAAGAAAATTTGCGTTCTCTTTGCTGATCAAATAAAAGTCACGCTGCTCTCGATTTGCTTGAGCCCAGCTTGGTGGTGAATATATTTGCAGACTGCCGACTTGGTCATTAGCAAAGTCGACAATTAGGTCGGCTATTTTGAGGCGCTGTACAACATCTAGGTTGGCTAGATCATGGTTGCTGATTTTTAGACAAGAGCAATTAGAGTCGTTACCTACTAGTGTTGATGAAAGTTCGCTTTCTGGTAGGAAGAGTGGCAGCGGTTCTCTTATGTATCTGAGTCGCTTCAGCCACCATTTGATTGGTTTTAATTCTAGCGCTTTGACGTTGCCAGCAATCAGTGAAAAAGCGCAGATGAAAGTGAAAAGATTGGCCGGAATATTGCCTATGTGAAAGTGTGGGTCGATGAACAAAGAGAGTTTGAGTGCTACTAAGCTTGCGGCAATGAGGCAGAGGAGAGGGATTGGTTTGAAGTCGAATATCCGAATGGGACGATCCAAAATCACCACGGGGTATCTATCCATGAACACCTCATGCGCATTAAGATGGCGAGCTTCTCGCTTGACAATTGAGTCGACAGTAACACCCCGGCCCATCGGCTTATATGGGGAAAAGGATAGATTTACCGATTTATTTATCCATTGCGTCTAGCTGCTTTTGCTTCAGCCGGTCTTCGGCCGCAAGCTTGCTTTGCCCTAAGGCTGTGAGTGTCTTTGCCCGTAGGTTGTAGATCTCAGGCAAGTTTGGTGCTTGAGCTATTAGAAGGTTGTAGTCAGCTAACGATTCTTTGAATTTGCCAGTTTCACGATAGGCATTGGCTCTCATTGTTAGTAGGGTGATTCTCGTTTTTGGGCTGAACCATTTCGGATTGTTCAGGCCTGTTGTAGTTAGGGCAATTAGTTTCTCCGGTTTATTCCAGCAGACGTAAGCTCTCGCTAGTTCTGGGTAGGTGAAGTTGCGCATGACTGGAACGTTGATTATTAGTAAGAGCAGTTGTTCCGCTCTGCTGTATCGCTTTAGTTTGCTATTCATGCGTGCCGTTAAGAGAATAGCCTGGGGAATATGTGTGCCAAATTCTTTGAGGTAGCGATCGCCCAGTTTTATGCCAATCTCTGGCTCATCTAAGCGATTTGCTAAGTCGATAGCGTTGACTAGAGCGTCTTCGCCAATGGGAAGGTTGAGCAAATGGCGAAAGTCATCATGTACTTTTTCTTCTTGCAAAAGAATTTCGCAAAGCTGAATTCTAATGAGCAGTAGGCGGGCTATGTCTTTTTTGCTGCTAATGGCTTTGTCTGTTAGTGCCAGTGCTTCAGTCGGATTTCCTTGTGCCGCCACCGTCGCGATTCTTTTTTCATCGCTATTGGCATCGTTAGGTATATAGAGGCTGACTTTTCCCCAGTTTCTGAAAGCAGGGGCCGCCCAACAATCAAGCCAGGTGTTCGCCAGCAAGACTGAAAGCGCTAGCGCGGCAGTATGGCTGGCTAATTTCGTGCCTGCTCGTCGCTCTGTTATTTTATTCACTGGATTCGTTATCATCATTGTCGTCAATATGCCACAAGTTGTGCTCAAATTGCATAATTGCCAGATTTTAGCTTCTGGGCTTGACTGCACTTTCGGAACTTTCAACCATTGCGCCCGTCCCTCTGACCACTAAAGTTAAGGAGAATGTGTCATGGCTACTGATTTCACTACTACTGCTGTGGATCAATTAAACAGTTTGCTTCAGGGTGAACTAAGTGCGTTAGAAACCTACAGGCAGGTGCTTGAGAATATAGAAGATGCAAAAGTGAAGCAGGTTCTAAAAGACTGTCACATGTGTCACTCAAAAAGAGTCGATACTCTAGTGGAAAAAATTGTTTCACTTGGTGGTCGACCCTCTGAGAACTCTGGCGTGTGGGGCGCATTTGCAAAAATGATGGAAGGTGGAGCCAAACTATTTGGCGACAAAGCTGCTATTGCAATGCTAGAAGAAGGCGAAGACAGAGGTCTTTCTGAATATAAAAAGATGGTAGCCGATCCTGATATGATTGTCAGAGAGCTTGCCTCCGATCTCATTTCTAGTCAAGAAAATACCCATGAAAAAATGCGCAATCTCAAGCTTCTAGTGAACTAGAAACTAGATGCTTTTTTTGCTGCGACAGACTAGACAGTAGATTACAGGCAAGACTAGCAGTGTCAACAAAGTCGAGCTGACTAGTCCACCAATTACAACCGTTGCTAGCGGCCTTTGTACTTCGGCTCCAGACCCGTTTGAAAGCGACATGGGCAGAAATCCGAGGGCTGCTACCAATGCGGTCATAATCACCGGTCTAAAGCGGGCCTTGACTCCTTCTCGCACTGCTTCTTCGACTGGGCGCCCTTTGTCTACTAAGCGGTTGATATACGATATTAGAACAACACCATTGAGCACCGCCACACCAAATAAGGCGATGAAACCAATCGCTGCTGGAACACTTAAGTACAGGTGACGCAGGTAAAGGGCAATGACGCCACCGATTAAGGCGAAGGGCACGTTGAGCAAAACTACCAGCGCGTGTTTGACCGTTCCAAATGTCATGGTTAGCAATATGAAGATGATTGTGATAGACAGTGGCACGAGAATGGCGAACTTGTTCATGGCTCTCTCTTGGTTCTCGAATTGGCCTGCCCAGGTAAGATGTGAACCTTGCTCGAGTTTTACTGACTTGATTTTCAACTGACACTCTTTGACAAAGCTGCCGATATCTCGCCCACGTACATTGCACTGCACGACAATGCGACGAGCTCCTTGTTGGCGGTTTACGGTCTCTAGGCCCGATTCAAGTTTTACTTGGGCGACCTGCGAGAGCGGTATGTGCTTACCTGAAGCGGTTTCGACAAGCAGATCGGAGACGCTAGCTGGTTCCATATTGATGCCCTGGGGCAGACGTACCCTTAGATCAAAGCGTTTGCGGCCGTCTAAAATTTGTGACACTGATGTGCCAATAATGGCTGTTTCAGCCAAAGTTTTAATATCATCCATATCGACGCCATAGCGGGCCATGCGCACTCGGTCTGGAATAATGAGAATTTGTTCTGCCCCCTGAAGCTTTTCGACCTGCAAGTCAGCGGCACCAGGAATAGTGGCAATTATTTGTTCAATTTCTTTGGCTTTACTTTGCAGGTAGTCCATATCTTCGCCAAATATTTTTACTGCGATGTCCGCTCTAACACCAGATACTAACTCATCTACACGCATGGCGATGGGCTGGGTGAAGTTGAATTGGGCTCCGGCAATGTTCTTAGTGAGAAGCTCGCGCAGGCGTTGAGTCAATGAGTCTTTGGTTACCCCTTGAGGCCAGAGTGAACGCTCTTTCAGCATGACAAAGCAGTCGGTGCCATAGACACCCATGGGGTCGGTAGCTAGATCTGGTCGGCCCGTTCTTGAAACTACTGTTTTTACTTCTGGCATCGAAGGCAGTGAAATACTAGGAATGTTTTTGATTTCAACTAAGATATCGCCTTCGTCAAGTCGTGGTACGAATTCTGTGCCAAGAAATGGCAGTAGTAGCAGTGAGGCAACAAAGATTGCAATTGCGGCACCTAAGGTGGCCAGTTTGTGCTGCATGGCCATGCCAAAGGCTAGGGCGTAGGGCTTGTAGAGAAACTTTATTAGAGGGTTATCTTTTTCTTTTGGTGCTTTTTTGATAATCAATACTGCTAACACTGGTACTAGAAGCAGCGAGACAAAAAGTGAACCTAAAAGTGCCGATGAAACTGTCACCACCATTGGTGAAAAGAGTTTGTATTCCATGCCTTCTAGACCAAGAATTGGCATGTAGACTACTGTGATGATGGCAATACCAAATAGAATAGGCCTAAAGACTTCTTTGGCCGAGGCTTCTATAATTGCTTGGGTGCTGAGGCGCTCTGCTTCGGGGTTGAGTCTTGCTTCTTCTTGAGCTTCGCTCAAATTGCGCAGAGCATTTTCGACCATGACAATTGAGCCGTCAACAATCATGCCAAAGTCGACCGCTCCTAAGCTCATAATATTCGCAGTTACGCCAAGCATTCTCATGCCAATGAATGAGAACATCATCGAAAGCGGAATAGCCGAGGCACAGATTAGCGCTGCTGGTAGGCTATCTACAGTCAGTAGCAGAACAATTAGAACAAGTGCGCCACCTTTGATCAAATTGTCTTTTACTGTTTCAATGGTTTCGCCAACCAAACCTGACTGATCGTAAAACGGTTCGATCACCATACCTTCTGGTAATGATCGCGAGATTTCTATCAATTTCTCTTTTACTCTTTCAATCACGGCCTGGCTATTTTCGCCCTTGAGCATCATTACTAGGCCTAGCACGACTTCGCCCTGGCCGTTTCGCGTGGCGGCACCTTGGCGCAAGGCGCTGCCGTGATAGACCTTGCCTATATTCTTGATAGTTATTGGTACGCCATTGACTGTGCGCACTATGATGTTTTCGATGTCTGTCAGCGAATTGGCGCGACCTAATCCGCGCACAATAAACTGCTCTGATTCATGGTTGATGATACCTGCGCCAAAATTGTCGTTGTTTTTTTCAATGGCCGAGAAAACGTCTTTCATTGAAAGACCATATTGTTGCAGTGTGGTTGGTAATACCTCTACTTCATATTCGTCAGTTAAGCCGCCCCAGGTGTTAACTTCTGCTACACCAGGAACGGTGCGAAGTTGGTATTTGATATCCCAGTCTTGAATAGTTTTTAGCTCGGTGGCAGAATATCCCCGACCTCGTAGCACGTATTGATATATTTCGCCCATGGCTGTTGAAATCGGGCCAAGTTGCGGGTTTATATTAGCCGGCAATCGCGAGCGTGCACTCTGAAGGCGCTCTAAAACGAGCTGTCTAGCAAAGTAAGTATCCACTTTGTCTTTGAAAATAACTGACACAACTGAAAGGCCATACTTCGAAATTGAACGGGTTTCTTCGACGTTTGGCAGACCGTTCATCACAGATTCAAGGGGTATAGTGACCAGTTGCTCTACTTCTACTGGTCCTAGGCCTGGAGATTCAGTGATAATTTGTACTTGATTGTTAGCGAGGTCAGGAAAGGCGTCAATCGGTAAATTGAGAAGCGAAAACATACCGGCAACACTTACTGCAAAAAATAGAGTAAGCACCAGCAACTTTTGACGAATCATGCCGGCTAGGAAATTTTCCATTCTTTCCTATTTTCCATTCTTCCCTAACCCCTTAGTCTTCGTGGGCGCCATTGAGGCGTTTCAAAAATTCTGCTTTGAGTGTCAGGCTGCCACTGTTTACTATTAGAGCACCGCTTTTTATTCCAGATTTGACCAAGTAGCCGTCGAGTAATCTTTCGCCCAATTCGATTGGACGCTTTGCATATTTGCCAGCGCCCAAGTCTTCGAAGACAAAAATATCTTTGCCATAGCGTTGCACTGAGTTGTCTGCTACGTAGGGCAAGTATTCTTTGCGTTGTGTGTGTATGATGGCTGTGCCAAACATTCCCGGCTTGAGGGCTAGTTGCCTGTTAGGCAGTACTGCCCGGGCCAGAAATGTTCGGCTGGCGTCACCAGCTAAGGGTTGAATGTAGCTGATCTTTCCGTCAAATTTACGGCCGCCAAGACTATCGCTAATAAAGGTGACTTTTTGGCCAATCTTTACTTGTGCCAGATCTTTGTCGTATATGGTAACGTCTAGCCAGATGTCAGAAAGGTCAGCAACTACATATAGTGGCTCTGAGGTATTGACCACATCACCTAGTGTAATTGATTTTTTTATTACCACCCCGGCTCGTGGTGCTGTGAGTGGGCTCTCGCTCTCAATCTTATGGTTGTCGTAGTTGGTTAGGTGCTTGCCATAGGTCGAGAGCATGGCGTCGGTCTCAGAGTTCAAATGGACGTTGTGTTCTTTGATTCCGCGCAGTTCTATTGTGAGCTGATCTACTTGGTTCTTAGCTGTAAGTACATCTTTAAGTGGAGCGATACCTTCTTCTGATAGTTTGTTGAGGCGATCCAGATTCTTATTAGCAAGTTCCAGGCGCGATCTTAGTTGGTCTGCTTGAATTTCGTTTGAATGTTTCTGGTGAATATAATCGCCAATAAGCTTAGTTACTTCTTTGTTTTGTACGATTGCTAAAGTTTGACCTTGGCGAATGAAATCTCCGAGGTTTACTTTGTCGACAGTAATGCGGCCAGCAACCATTGAATTGATATGAAAGACATTGTTTTCATCTGCCTTTAATTCGCCTGTGGTTTTGATGTCACTCTCGTAGCTCATTTCTTTAATGGGCTGACTTTTAATTCCAGCGTTGGTAATTGCCTCCGGGCTGACTGCAATTATTTCTACTGGTTGAGTTGCGTTAGAGCCAGACGAGCTGTCGTTGCTGTCAGCAGATGGTACAGATCTACTCACTGCTGTACTCACAGAGCTACTCACAGTTCCCGTTTCAGAGTTGGGTGCCTTTCCTTCTTTGCTATTAACGCTAGATTCTGGCGGTTGATTACAGGCACTGATAATGAAGGGTGCGAGCCAAATCAATCCAGCGGCGAAAATTGGCTGTAAAGCCTTCGCACTTTCTGATTTGTCTTTACCAACCATAATTTTTTTAAACGCTTGCTTTGAGAATCGCTTGAGCACAGGTTCTCATGTGTTCTGCCTCTGCTTCTCGATAAGTGGCAGCCAGCAGATTGGCATAACCATCAAGGGAGTGAGCAACATCGGGATGATTTGGTCCGAGGCACTTTGTGCGAATGTCAATGGCTCTTTTGTAGTTCTTTTCTGCTAGTTCATAGCGACCGTCTGCACGCATGATTTCAGCCAGGTAGTGTAAGCAGGCGGCCACGTCTGGATGATCAAGACCAAGATTCATTTCGCGAAGTTCTGTGAGCTGCTTCAATAGCTGCTCTGCTTCTTTGTATTTTGTCAGTTGCAGGTAGCAAATGATCAAGCTATCGATGCAAGCCTGAGTGTCGGGGTGGGTCATGCCTAACTTTCGCTCGCGCAGGTCCACAAGCTTCTTCCAGTATGGCTCAGCTTTTTGATAGCGATTGTGATTGTGATAAAGGCAGGCAAGATCCCATAGCCTGGCTTCAGCCTCTGGGCTTTCTGGCCCACGAGCTGTCTCGCTAATGGTCAATGCTTCTTTATAGAGGGTTTCTGCCAACAGGTATTTGTTGTCTGATTGATGCACAAAGGCTATGCTGGCTAATATTTCGGCCACTTCTGGGCTCTGTCTGCCGAGAGCCCTTTCGCGAATACTAAGAGCGCGCTTGTAGAGCCTTTCTGCTTCTGGAAAACGACCTTCGTAAATGTATGAGCCTGCCAAATTGGTAATGCAGGCAACTACTTCTGGGTGATTCGGCCCGAGAGTAATTTCTTTTAGACTCAAGAGTTTCTCGAGATGGGCGCTTGAATTCTTGTGGTGGCCGTTGGCTTGCGACACGGCTGCCAGGTTTACCAAAACGGGAACGAGGTCAACATGGTCGTCTCCAATGGTGTTGGAGAGAATTATAAGGGCTTCGGTTAGCAGCGGTTCTGCTTCTTCGTAGCGCTCGAGTGTCAAATAAACATTTGCCAGGTTGTGAAGTATGTCGCCAACCTCTGGATGGGCTCGACCGAGAGCTGTTTCTTTGACGCTCAAGGCTCGTTTAAATAGCTCTTCTGCCTGGCGGTTCTTGCCTTGGGCGGCATAGATCAAGGCTAAATTGTTGATTGAGGTCGCTACCTCAGGGTTGTCTGAGCCAAGAACTTGCTCGTAAATCTCAGTTAGGCGTTTACATGGCTCTTCTGCCTTCTCGTGATTACCTTCAAAGAAGTAGAGGGCTGATAAGTTATTCAAGGCCGCTACGATAAGGTCGTCATGAGGCTTTAGTAGCCTGTCGCGAATTTCAAGGGTGCGATTGAAGCAAGGTTCGGCTTCTCTGTAGCTCTGCCCCTCAAAATACAATTCACCTAGTCGTTCCGAGCAAACGGCCATATCTAGCTCGTTCTCGCTTTCTTCAGCTGCCGCTAATGCGGCTTTAAAAAAGCTCTCGGCCGCTTCAAGGTTGTCTGCCTCAAAGGCCTGGTTGCCTTGTTCGAAAAACTTTTCCCAATTTTTGCTCATCGGAGAATGTATGTTTCCTGCTTGGTCTTTCCACAACATTTTTTAGTGAAATGTCAAGAAAATCTCGAGTAC